>JAEZCJ010000056.1 GCA_023433615.1 Bacillota bacterium
CGGCTATCCAGCTGCGTTACGGCAGTATGATGGGAACGATAAGCTTACTTAGCGGGCGTCTGCCGTTCGGCTTCTCCTGCTCGTGGAATTCGATGTCCAGCGTGTCGAGACCGCCGCGATAGCCGAGCGCAACGACGGCATGCAAGGCAATCTCATCCGGCACTTGCAGCAGGCTGCGGGCAGCGTCTTGGTCGAACCCGCCGACAGCCCGCGTCGAGAGACCGAGCAGCTTCGCCTGGAAGGCCAGCGTAGCCCAGGCTGCGCCGGCATCGAATGCATGAGAATTGAGCGGTTCGCCGCTCTCCCGTTTCGTAACAGAGCCGATGAGGAGCAGTACCGGCGCCTTCGACGTCCATAATCGGTTGCGCGGACGAATGAAGGATTGGAACGCCTGCCGTTCCTCGGCGGTACGCGCGACATAGAATCGCCAAGGCTGTTGATTGCCGCCGGACGGCGCCCACCGAGCCGCTTCCAGTACGGTATGGAGCACTTCGTCGCTAACCGGGAGATCTGCTGCGTAAGAACGCGGAGACCAGCGGTTCAAGACCAGCGGATGAACGGGATAATCGGGTATCCGCGTCTCGCTCACCTCTCGCTCGTACTGCAGGCCAGCCTGCTGGTGGGCAAGGTCATGCGTCGATTGCGTATGCGTCATTGTCTGCTACACTCCTCGTTATCATGATTACTCGGTCTATATGGTCTACTATACAGAAGAAGGCATCTTCATAGAAGGATGCCTCCGTTCGAACGGTCGCGGTATTCGAATTGCCTGCTACGATTCCTTTGTTAGTTCAACGACAACAACGACTTGGACTGTCCCTGATCTGCAGCTGGCTGATGGTGATCTTGATCCTGATATCGTTTCCTTTCGGTTCGATCGATTTGCACGATTTTGCCGTCGTGAACGGTGATCAGTACCGATCCGTACTCGAGACCGTTCAGTCTTTCCAGTATGCGCTCCAACAACACGTCGTCAATTTTCAATGCTCTCGCCATACGAATCGCCTCCATCATATCTCATAGGATTAGTCGGGATTAAGCCGAATAAGAATCCCTCATGTCTAGCCCGGAGGAGCATGGCATGAGGGGTCATGCATGTTAAATGAATACCGGCAGCGGATCCTGCTTCAGCGGATTCTCGATCAATCGCGTGCGATCGCCTTCGATGGCATAGATGCGATGAATCAGCACCTCTACTTCGTCGCTAGGCTTGAACGGACGGCGATCCAAGGAACGATAAGCGAATAGGCGGTTGCCGCGGACATCCAGCTCAACCTCGAGATGTGCCCCTCGGAAGAATACCTGCTTCACGGTGCCCGTCTCGACCGCTGAAGGATAGCTGATCTCACCCGGCTCGCCGACTTCGATGAATTCGGGCCGCACGATCGCGGTCGCGCTGTCCGCAAAATCCGTTCGTTCGAAGCCCTTCAGCTGCTGCGGCTGACCGAGCGTCGTCGATTGCCCGATGAAGCTGGCGACAAAAGGGGTTAGCGGCGAGCTGTAGATTTCGACCGGCGTGCCTTGCTGTTCCAGCTTGCCCTGCTGCACGATCAACATCTCGTCCGCTACCTCGACGGCTTCCTCTTGATCGTGCGTCACGAAGATCGACGTGATGCCGATCGTCCCGATCAACTCCTTAAGCCATGTGCGAAGCTCCTTGCGAACCTTGGCATCGATAGCGGCGAACGGCTCGTCGAGCAGCAGCAGCTCGGGTCTAGGCGCGAGCGCCCTGGCGAATGCGACGCGCTGTCTCTGCCCGCCCGACAGTTGATTCGGATAGCGCTTCTCGAGGCCCTTGAGCCCCGTCAATTCGAGCAGCTCGTTCACCCGATCCCGGATGTCCGCCTTCTTCTCCTTCTTGATCGTGAGACCGAACGCGATATTGTCGAACACGTTCATATGGCGGAACAATGCATAGTTCTGAAAGACGAAGCCGATGCCTCGATGCTGCGGCGGAACGTCATTCACGCGAACGCCGCCGATGAGGATGTCGCCCGCGTCCGGCGTCTCGAGTCCTGCGAGCATGCGCAGCAGCGTCGACTTGCCGCCTCCGCTTGGACCGAGCAGCCCGATCAGCTTGCCCCGCTCGATCGTGAAGCTTACCTGCGATACGGCAGCGTGGCCGCCGAAACTTTTGGACACATTTCGAAGCTCGATATGCACCCGATCATCTCCCCTCGCTGTCCGGCTTGCTGCCGGATGATTTCCATTCGATCAAGGCCTTGGCAATGAGCGTGACGACGGCCAGCATCACGAGCAGCGAAGCGACCGCGAACGACGCCGAGAACTGATATTCGTTGTACAGAATCTCGACATGCAGCGGCAGCGTGTTCGTCTCCCCGCGAATGTGTCCGGAGACGACGGATACCGCGCCGAATTCCCCCATCGCCCGCGCGTTGCAGAGAATGATTCCGTAGAGCAGCCCCCACTTCACGTTCGGAAGCGTCACATGCCAGAAAATTTGCCAACCCTTGGCGCCTAAGCTTGCAGCAGCCTCCTCCTCTTGCACGCCTTGCGCCTGCATGAGCGGGATCAGCTCCCTCGCAATGAACGGGAAGGTTACGAACACGGTTGCCAACACAATGCCCGGCAGCGCGAAGATGATCTGAATATTGCGTTCATCGAGCCATGGACCTAAGAAGCCTTGCGCGCCGAACAACAGCACGTAGATGAGTCCGGATATGACCGGCGATACGGCAAAGGGAAGATCGATCAGCGTGATCAATACGTTCTTGCCCTTGAACCTGAATTTGGTGATCGCCCAAGCTGCCGCGACCCCGAATACCGTATTGAGCGGTACCGCGATCAGTGCGGCCATGAGCGTAAGCCGAAGCGCGGACAATGCATCCTTCTCCGTAATCGAGGCAAGGTAGACTTCTGCGCCCTTCTTGAACGCTTCGATGAATACGGAGATGAGCGGCAGCCCGACGACCAGCGTTAAAAATAACAGCGCGATCGCGATCAGCGTCCAGCGGACGCCTCTGGATTCCGTGATGTGAGCCGGTCTGCGCGACGATTCCGATGAGAGATGCGTCGTAATTGCTCCTGCCATCCGTCTTCCCCCCTACTCCGCAATTACGCGACGATTCGCGCGCCATTGCAGCAGATTAATGAGGAGCAGCATGAGGAAGGACACGACGAGCATCACGAGGGCGATCGCGGTCGCTCCCATGTAGTCGTACTGCTCGAGCTTGGTCATGATTAAGAGCGGCGTGATCTCTGTCTTAAGCGGCATATTGCCCGAGATGAACACGACTGAGCCGTATTCGCCGATTCCCCTCGCGAAAGCAAGCGCGAAGCCGGTGAGCAGCGCCGGCACGAGCTCCGGAAGGATGACGCGGCGGAAGGTCCGGAGACGGAAGGCGCCGAGCATGACGGCCGCCTCCTCCGTGTCCTTCTCCAGATCCTGCAGTACGGGCTGCACCGTTCGCACGACGAACGGCAGGCCGATGAAGATCAAGGCAATCGTAATGCCGAGCGGCGTAAAAGCGACCTTGATCCCCAAATCCGCAGCGTACTGCCCGATCCAGCCGTTCGGCGCATAGATCGCGGTCAATGCGATGCCGGCTACCGCCGTAGGCAGCGCAAACGGCAAATCGACTAAGCTGTCTATGATTTTTTTGCCTGGGAACTCGTATCGCACGAGTACCCAAGCGATTAACAATCCGAAGACGAGATTGACGGCTGCGGCGTATACGGCAGTCAAGAAGCTTACACGGTACGAGGCAAGCACCCTGGGATTCGTCACCGCATCCCAGAATTCCCCCCATGACAGTCCCATCGTCTTGATCAATACGCCAGCCAGCGGTATGAGCACGATAATGCACAGGTAGGTAATCGTGAAACCCATCGATAACCCGAAGCCGGGAAGTACGCTTTTGTTCTTGGAACCTTTCATGTGAAGTCAGCTCCCTTATATGCACCTATGCCTATGCACCCGGCGTATAGATTTGATCGAAGATGCCGCCGTCGGCAAAATGCTTCTCTTGCGCGACGCGCCAGCCGCCGAAGTCGCGATCGATCTGGAACAATTCGAGCGCCTTGTACTGTTCGGCATATTTCTCGGCAACGGCCGGGAGCGTCGGACGGAAGAAATTCTTGCCTGCGAGATCCTGGCCCTCTTCGCTGTACAGGTATTGCAAGTAGGCCTCGGCAACCTCGCGCGTTCCGCTCGCATCGACGTTCTTGTCGACGATTGCGACCGGCGGCTCGGCTAGAATGCTTATGGACGGCGTTACGATCTCGAATGCGTCCTCGCCGAATTCCTTCAGCGACAGCAGCGCTTCATTCTCCCATGCTAGCAGGACATCGCCGATCTGGCGTTCGACGAAGGTCGTCGTGGAACCGCGTGCTCCGGAGTCCAGAACCGGTACGTTCTTGAACAGCTGACCGACGAATTCTTGCGCCTTCGTTTCGTCATTGTTGTTATGCTTCAGCGCATAGCCCCATGCCGCGAGGTAATTCCAGCGTGCGCCGCCGGAGGTCTTAGGATTCGGCGTAATGACTTCGATGCCTTCCTTAATCAGATCGTCCCAATCCTTGATGCCCTTCGGATTGCCCTTGCGAACCAAGAAGACGATCGTCGACGTATAAGGCGCGCTGTTATTCTCGAATTGCTGCTGCCAATCCGCTTCGAGGACGCCGGCATCGACGATTGCATCGATGTCATAGCCAAGAGCAAGCGTCACGACGTCTGCCTTAAGACCGTCGATGACGGACCGAGCTTGCTTGCCGGAGCCGCCATGCGATTGCTTGAGCGTGACGACTTGACCTGTTTCTTCCTTCCAGTACTTGGCGAAGGCTTCGTTATATGCCGCATAGAATTCGCGAGTCGGATCGTAAGAGACGTTCAACAGCTCGACCGGCGGTTTAGGCTCTGCTGCCGGTTCATCGGCTGTGGTATTCGTTCCGGCTGCCGGGACAGCTGGCTGATTGTTCGCTGCAGTATTGTTCGTATTGCTGCCGGAGGCACCTCCGCAAGCGGATAGTACCAGCGATAGCGCGACGACGATAACAGAAAGACGACCGAAAGATAATGATCTCATGAATAAGCACCCCTTAGCATAATGTGCGGCTGAGAACCATTTTCCACTCCGGTCGTCCGGTCGTAAAAACATGTATTCCTACCTTTTTAGTTGGATATGTGATGATGATATCAGCCGTTTTTTGGTTTGTCAACGATTATTTATGAAAAAGTAATGCGATACATAAGCTATGCTTATAATTGCGGATTCGGTTCTTGCGTCCCCACGACATCCCGGCAAAGCAAAAACCCGCAGCTTGCGCGGGTCTTGGGCGGATGTGCCTCGCTCGCTAAGCATATAAGGTTGCCAACAGGATGCCGAGGCTCTTCTGATAATTCTCCTCGAGCTGCGAGAGCGGCAGCGGGTTCGTCCCCCGTCCTACTTCGACGGTATATCCCGGTCTCCTCCAGTCTTGGATGAACCAATCCTTGAAGCCCGCGAAGCTCTCGGCATAGCGAATCGGCAGATAGCCGCTGACGCGGGCGAACTCGTTCACCAGCTGCTCCGCTGCTTCGGTCTCCAGGTTCTCGTACCCCCAGTAGATCACCTCGCCTTGCGTATGGAACGCCAATACGCGGTCAAAATCGCGTTCGCGCGTCAGATCGAAGATCGCGATCGACTCCGGCTCCGTCAGCGGGCCGGTCCCTGCGTAATCTCTCGGTGCGGGCGTCCGCGGACCGCGCTGCGCTTCGCGCTCCCACTGAGCGGGATATTGATTGTTGAGGTCGACCCCGCGAATGTTGGCCTTCCATCCGCTGAAGTCCTCGCTGCCGCCGTTGATCTCGAGCACTCGGCTGCGATACGGCTCCTGTTGCGGGCGTTCGTTCACGACAAGATCTACGCCGTCCGGATTCACCATCGGCACTACAGATAACGCGGCAATGCCGTAATAAGGCAGCATGTATCTGCCGCGTATCGCGCCTTCGTTCGTTAATGCCATTAGGTACTCATTCATGAAACGGACCAATATCGGCGTCGTAATCCATTCATTGCCGTGAAAGGAGCCGTTCACATGCGCTCTCTTCTCGCCTCGGCCGATCAAGATTTCCGGAATCGGCTTGCCCATGACGGAGGAACCGATCGAGCTTCTTCTTAGGAAGGGATAGATGTCGGATAACCGGTTCAGATCCCGGGTGAGCGCATCGTAATTGTACGGTTGCTGCGTCTCTACGACCAGCCAAGTCACGCGTCTAGGAATTCGGATGAGCTGTCCGATCCGCAGCGCGGCCGGATTGATTCCTGGGTTCGCGACGAACACGGCATCCAGCGGCAAGCCGTATTGTCCTGCGATCAGCCACAGGCTATCCCTTGCCCTTACGCTGTGGTTCACGGTCACATAGCCTGGAATATGAAGCATCGTCCCCGGCGATAACGATTGCGGATTTACGTTCGGATTCGAATCCGCTATCAATGCGAGCGGCACTTGAAACAGTCGGCTGTACTGCCATAACGTGTCGCCAGCGCGCACAACGACTTGCATGCTGAACCCTCCATTCGCCTATCTCTTCACAGGATATGTAGGAAAGCGATAAAAGTTCATTGCCGAGCGCTTGACAATCGGCACAAGTTGCGGTTTACTGTTCAATAGTTAGATAATTATCTAAATATTAAATTGAAATGTTGGAAGGAGGATCATCCGCGATGCCCGTCAACGAAGTGTTCAAGGCGCTGGCCGACCCGACACGCCGGCAAATTCTCGATCTGCTGAAGAATGGCGACATGACGGCAGGCGCGATCGCCGAGCAGTTCGACATCTCGAAGCCGAGCATCTCGAATCATTTGAACATCCTGAAGCAAGCCGGACTGGTATGGGATGAACGCAGAGGACAGCACATCGTCTATTCGCTTCATACGACAGTCTTCCAAGACGTGATGCGCTGGATGATGGATCTCCAACAAGGAACAAGAGAGGATGGATCTTAACATGAACAAATGGTATTTACCGATTGGAGCCGCAATGGTATGCGTGCTTGTCAGCCTATATTTCTACGCCGATCTGCCGGACCGGATGGCGGTTCACTTCAATACCTCCGAACAGCCCGACCGCTATTTCGGCAAGCTGTACGGCGCATTCTTCACGCCCGTGTTAATTATTGTTCTCCATCTGCTCATGCGGTGGAGAATCAACAACGAGCGCGACGAGAATAGGCGTCAACGCCTGCTTGCAACGCAGACGGGCAGCACATCGATGCTCATCGCGGCGCTGACGGCGCTTCACTTTTTTACGCTGGCATACAACCTCGGGTATCCGATCACGCCTTCCCTATTCGCCGCACTAGCCGTCGGGATTCTCTTTATCGTGTTGGGCAACCTGCTGCCGAGAATGCCGCAGAACCGAATGCGCTTCATCCAGCTGCCGGATCGAGCGTATGCCGTCTACGCGCGCTGGCAAGGACGCGTAATGGTTGCGGCAGGCGTGCTCCTGCTCTTCTCTACCGTCCTGCCGTCGACGGCCCGCGTACCTTACGTGCTCGCAGTCCTAGGGCTGTTCATCGTCTATACGATCGGAAGCGTGATCTATTACGGCAGCCGTCGGGAGCATGAATCATAATCCCAAGTTAACCGCGGGGTATTGACGAATACATGGTAACCATTGTATGATTTCATCTTGTTGACCCTATGCAGATCTTGTAGGGATAGTGATAGAGATCGAGAGATGGGAGTTCTACATGCTGCTCTATACGAAGGTCGTCCTTGTCAGTCTATACCTTGCGGCCATTTATTGGCTGTCGCTGCATATTGCGCCTCTGGCGCCGTTATTCTTCCCTACGCTCGGGGCATTCAGTTATTATCTCATCATGAGCAATCCGACAGCCAGACGAACCGTCTTGCTTGTGGCTGGTGCCGGACTGGCATCCCTGCTCGGGTCCGCGGCGTTCCTGTGGCTGCCGGAGCTGCCTGCGATCCTTGTTGCATTCATCTTAACCGTCGTCTTGATTCGGCGCTTCCAGCTGAACGCACCGCCTATACTGGCGATCGCCTTAATTCCGTTCTTCGATCGACCGCAAGAGCTGTGGTCGACGCCAATCACGGTATTCGTCGCCTTAACGATTCTCGTCGCCCTGCTGATGCTCGCCGGTCAAGCTGCGACATCCGCCGCTAGGCTGCAACTGCCCTTCAGATCCAAGCTGCCGGTACAGAACAAAAGCTTGCGCTCGTAAGGGGATACAACAAACACACGGTCCCATGGGCCGTGTGTTTGTTGTATCCGTTAATGGTCGTTCCCGCATAAGACGAAGCTCGAGCCATCGCTGTACCTCTATCTGCCCCAGCAACGATCCCATCTCTTGCAGCCGTTGATCCATCATGACGGTGCGTCGGACACGCCTCCGCGAACCGACACGTAACTGTTCGTAAATTCGCTCAAGCGTCCGATTCCGCGGTTCCAAGTGCTTGTCGGCCCGCTATGTATAATCTCCCCGTCCGCAGTAACAAGCGATTCGTATCCCGACGTTGAAGATGGTCAACACACTGAGTGCTATTTTTTCATTCGATCGCCGTTTTCGAGGGTCGTTGGCGAAACGAATGCTGTTTTTCGCATTCGATCGCCATTCTCGAGGGTCGTTGGCGAAACGAATGCTGTTTTTCGCATTCAATCGTCGTTCTCGGGGTCTAGTGCCAATACGCGCGATTTCGCCTCAGCCTTCTGCCTCCCGCTCCGTCTGTCCCAGCCCTCAGTCCCCTGTTCCCCGCTCACCTACGCCCCGTCATCCTGCGCCGCCGGCCGATTGAATGGCATGCGCTCCACCTGGATCGATGCCGTCGGGCAGCCGTGCTGCGCCTCATCCACATCATCGAGCAGCGTCTCGGGCAGGTCGACAATGCCGCGATTGTCGTCCCCCGGCCATTGATTCTCCGCAAGCCCTTCCGCATCGTAGCCGAACACATCCGGAGCGGCCGTGCCGCAAGCCCCGCATGCGATGCAAGTGTCCTTGTCCACGTACGCATACATTCCCACGGTACTCCCTCCCTGTCCGAATCATCATACCACACACGGGGGCTTCCATCTGCCGCTATTACGACTTACACCAATACCAACAGCGACACGAACGCTTCCTGCTCCAGATTGCCGAAGTAACGCTTCAGGTCGACATCGGCAAGTGCGGCTTCGATCGCATCCCGCCGATAAGGAACGCCGGTCAGCAGCTCGGCCAGTTCCTGCACATCGCCCGCGCCGAAAAAATCCCCGAAAAACGTCACTTCCTGCATCGCGCCCTCTTCGATCTGCAGGCGGGCATCGATGATGCCGACGCCCTCGAACCGCTGCGTGCGCGTCATGTTGCAGCGCGGCGAACGCCCGTAATTCCAATCCCAGCTGCGATAGCGCTCTTCGCTGATCTGCCTGATCCGCTCCCAATCCGCCGCGGACAGCTTATACTCCCGGACAGGCTGGCCCGCATAGATCGCATCGATAATGGCTTGCTTGAAGGCTTCAATCGTCATCGGACCATCCAGGAATTCCGTTATGTTCGCGACCCGGCTGCGCACAGACTTGACGCCCTTGGACTCGATCTTCATCGGGTTGACCCGCAGCGCGTTGACGACCTCGTCCATGTTCGAATCGAACAGCAGCGTGCCGTGGCTGAACATTCGTCCGCGGCTCGCGAACTGCGCGTTGCCGGATATTTTGCGCGAGCCGGCCTGAATGTCGTTACGCCCCGTCAACTCTGCCGGTACGCCGAGACCTTGCAGGGCCCGAATGACCGGCTCGGTGAACGTCTTGTAATTGTTGAAGACGGCCGGATCGTTCTTCGTAATGAAGCTGTAATTCAAGTTGCCAAGATCATGGTAGACCGCGCCGCCGCCCGACAGCCGCCTAACGACATGGATGCCATGCTCCTCGACATACGGTGCGTTAATCTCCTCGATCGTGTTCTGATTCTTGCCGATGATGATCGAGGGTTCGTTGATGTAGAAGAGCAAGTAAGGCTCCTCTTCAGCCGACAGGTAGGTCAGAATGTACTCCTCGATCGCGAGATTAATGGTCGGGTCCGTGATGCCTTCGTTATGCACGAATCTCATCGCGTTGTTTCACCTCTTCCCCTATGCTCGTTATCCCTCTAGTATAACCCACCAGCGCGCGTCAATCGAATGGCTGCGAGCAGTAGACTGCCATCTGCTCCGCTGCCTTCCTTCCCTGCTCGATGCAATCGGGGATGCCGACCCCCTCGTAGCCCGCGCCGCACAACATGATCCCGGGTCGCTCCTCGGCCAGTTGCATGCGAACGCGCTTCAGCTCCTCCAAATGCCCGACCGGATACTGCGGCATTGACTGCTTGAGTCGGGTCACTTCGTGAAAAAGAGGTTCCGCCTCCAGTCCCATCGTCTCGCGCAAGTCCTGCCGCACACGCCGCAGCAGTTGTTCATCCGGCATCTTCGTCCACTCCTCCGCTCCGGCGCGGCCGATATAGGCGCGCAGCAGAACGGTATCCTCAGGCGCCGTATGGAGCCACTTGGAGGAAATCCACGTGCAAGCCGTGATCGTGCGCCCCTCGCGGCTGGGAACGACGAAGCCGGATCCCTTAAGTGGCCGCCCGATGTCCGCCTTGCGATAGGCCAGGACGACATTCGCCACCGAGACATAGGGAACTCGCTTCATCCAGTCCAGCGCCTCGATGTCCGGCAGCAGCGATGCGGCCGCATAAGCAGGTGTCGCAAGGATCACGCCGTCCGCCTGCAGTACGCTGCCGTTATCCAGCTCTACGCGATAGACGCTCGCTTCGCGCGACAAGCTCGTTACGCCGCAGCCCGTGATGAGATGCGTGCGGTCGAGACGTTCGAGCAGCCGATTAATTAACGTGCTTAATCCTCCCTTATAGGTGAGGAATAAGCTGCGCTTGGCAATCTCCGGCAGCTCGTCGGTGCTGCCCGCTGGCCCGCTCTTCTGCTTCTTGCCGGCTGCCAGGCCTAAGATGAGGCTGCGATGCTTCTGCTCGAGCTGCCGGAATTGAGGAAATGTCGCTTGCAGGCTAAGCGCGTTCGTATCGCCGGCATAGATGCCGGCAAAGAGCGGCTCCGTAATCTGCCGGAGCACTTCCTTGCCCAGCCTCCGCTCGATGAATCCGCCGAGCGACTCGTCCTCCCGCGACTTCGAGCGCGGCAGGATTAGATCCAGCGCAGCCCGCGCTTTGCCGAGCGGCGAGACGAGACCGGTCTTCAGGAACGGCGTAATCGCCGTAGGCACGCCGAGCACGAAGCCGAGCGGCATCGGATGGAGCTTGCCCTTGCGCAGAATGTAATTCTGCTTCGCCTGCGGATTCGTCGCGGTCAGCTCGTCCATGAGGCCGAGCTCCTTCGTCAGCGTCAGCGCCGGAAGCTTCCGCGCCATGAACGAATCCGGCCCCTGCTCGATCACGCAGCCGTCGCGGCGAAGGGTACGGATCTTGCCGCCCATCCGCTCCGCCTTCTCGACGACCGTAAGCTTAAGCGGGATGCCGCGGTTCTCGCTGTATTTACGCATATAGTAAGCCGCAGACAGTCCCGTTATTCCGCCGCCGACAACGACGACGTGCTTGATTGCGTCTTCCATCCTGCTCGCCCTCCCATGCACCAGATGATTAGCAGCCCTGCGGCCATGCCTGCGCTCGCGGCCAGCAGCCAGCCTTCGAGCCGACTGACTACGCCGAGGCCCAGCAGGTCGTATAGGCCTTGCAGGAACAACGCAAGCTCATTCATTGCGAAGCCGAGCAAGAAGGCCGTAAGGCCGATTCTTGTGCCGATCTTCTTCCCGTTCATCCATCCCTGCTCGAGGAACAAGGCAAGGCAGAACAGGCTGACGAAACCGAGCAGCGTCAAGTGCAGATAACCGATGACGACGCTTCGCGAGCCGTAGATCCACTCCGACAAGGACGGGATTACGGGTCCCAACTCCAGCGTGCTCTTCACGAGGAAGATGGCTAACGACAAGAGCAGCAGCAGAAGCGACCAGTCCGTGAACATGCGTATGATTGCCGTCCGCACGCGATGCAGCGCAAGGAGCAGGAGCAGTGCCGCGCCCCATTGGCATACGGCCGCAGCGGCAGCGACGGCAAGCAAGCCGCCGCTGCCGGGGACGGCCCATAGCACGGACAACAGGTACGCCGGCAGCAGCGACCACGCATACAAGCGATAGCAGCCGTCTACGAGCTTGCCGGGCAACGCGACGTTGCGCTTCTCCAGCATACGGACGAGGATCGCGACCAGCGCCAGCGTGAACCAGCCGTTATATTGCAGATGCAGGTAGAAGTAGATGGCCGCATCATAGAGCGGCGATTCCTGCAGCTGCTTCGCGCTGAGCACGGCGAGCGTCCATGGGCCGATCGACGACGCCGTCAAGCAGAGCAAGCTGCCCTTCGCGATCCGGATGGACAGCGGCACAGGCGAGCCTGCCGCGACGCTCCGCTGCTGCTTCGATAGCTGCCGCCACAGCCACCAAGCGAACCAATAAGAGAGCAGAATCTGCAAAGTAGACAGCGCGATCGATCCGATCGCGTAACCTTGTGCCAGGAATGCCGCGAACATGGCGATCAGCGTAACCTGCGTGATGCCGTACATGGATCGCACCTGCTTACTGCGCAGCACCTCGGGTTGGCAGAACTGCGTCAGCAAGAGCAGGAACAACGCCATGTACACCCAGCCGAGCAGCGCTAGATGCGAATGCGCATGCAGCACATTTGCATAGGGTACCGCCGGCAGCTGCAGGCCGTCCCAGCTAATGCCCGTGCTTCGCATGAAGACGCCCGACAGTGCCGTCACAACCAGATAGAACAATGTCATGCGAATCCAGCTCCGCTGCATGCGCACATCACCCTGCCTCTCTACCGTTAATGATGATGGCTCACTTCTTCTCGCCGACAAGCGACTTGCCGGTCTGGAGCCCCACGACGAACCAGACGATGCCGACGATGCCGGCCGCGAATATCGTATCGCCGACCGCCCGGAACCAGACGAGGTTCTGCATGAGGCTCGTATGCAGGAACTCCGCAGAGCGCGCATACCACATGCCATGCTCCATGCTGGCGATCGTCTGCAGAATGCCGACCGGCAGCAAGCTCGTGACCCCCATCGTCATCAGGCCGATGTTAAGCGTCCAGAACGAGAACTTGAGCAGCTTCGTCTTCCATTCGCGCTCGCCGGACAGCCCGCGCAGGCAGAACAGCATGAGACCGATGCCCAGCATGCCGTACACGCCGAACAGCGCGGTATGCGCATGAAGAGCCGTCGTGTTGAGGCCCTGCATGTAGTAGAGCGCAATCGGCGGATTGATCAGGAAGCCGAAGATGCCGGCGCCGACCAGATTCCAGAACGAGACGGACACGAAGAACAAGATCGGCCACTTATACCGCGCGACCCAAGCCTTCGCCTTGCCGTGCCGCAGGTTCTCCAAGGCCTCGAAGCCGATGAGCAAGAGCGGCACGACCTCGAGCGCGCTGAACGATGCGCCGAAGGCCAGGACGCCGATCGGCGTACCTGCGAAGTACAGGTGATGGAACGTGCCGATAATGCCGCCGAACAGGAAGATAATCGTCGAGAACAGGACAGTGGCCGTGGCCGTCGACGTGCGAACCAGCCCCATTCTCGCGAACAGGAACGACATGACGACAGCCGCGAATACTTCGAAGAAGCCTTCTACCCATAGATGCACGACCCACCAGCGCCAATACGTAATGAGCGTAAGATGCGATTGCTGCCCCCACATCAGGCCCGGCATATAGAATACCGGGATCGCGACCGACGCGATCAGGAACAGCGTCAGCATATGGCGGCTCTCGCCCTTCTGTTTCAGCGCCGGCCAGATGGCGCGGGCCATCAGGAAGAACCAGAGGAACAGCCCGACCGTCAGGAAGATCTGCCATGCACGGCCCAGATCGACATATTCGAAGCCTTGGTGTCCGAAGTAGAAGTTGTGCGTCAGGTTCGTGATGTAGCCTTTGACGGCCAGCCATTCGCCGACGAGCGAACCGACGACGATGAGCAGCAGCGCGCCGAACAGGATGTTCACGCCAAGCCGTTGATGCTTCGGCTCATGGCCCGAAATCGCGGGGCCGATATAGAGTCCCGTAGCCAGCCATGCCGTCGCGATCCAGAAAATGCCCAGCTGCTGATGCCACGTGCGCGTAACGGTGTACGGGAACCATTCCGCGAGCGGAATGCCGTAGAAGCTGCCGCCCTCTACCGCGTAGTGCGCCGTAATGGCACCGAGTCCGACCTGCACGAGGATGAGGCCGGTGACGACCCAGAAGTATTTGAGCGTCGCCTTCATCGACGGCGTCGCCTTGATCTTGAGCAGCGGATCCTTCTCCGGCGCCGCCGTCTCATGCAGCGGTTCCTTCTCGCGCTGCGCCGCATAGTACCATGCCAATGCGCCTACCCCTGCGATGAGCAGGATGACGCTGACGATCGACCAGAGGATCGACGAATCGGTCGGCTCATTGTCGATCAATTCCTCGCCCGGCCAGTTGTTCGTATACGTGATGTCATCGCCGAGCCGGTCTGTCGAGGTCGACCAGGTCGCCCACCAGAGGAAGGCGTTCATCAATCGCCGATCCTCCGCCGTCTCGATCGATCCGGCCGGCAGCGCGATCTGCTCGCGGTACTCGTTCATCGCGGGATCGGTGCCGAAGACGGCATCGTAATAGCTGCCGATCGCGTCGATCGCTTGTCTGCGGATATCGGAGATCACGATGACGTCTCGCGCCTTATCGTACGTGTTCGTCCGTATTTCCTGCTTCAACAGCGCCTTAAGCTCCGCCTGCTTCTCGACCGGAAGCCGGTCATAAGCCGATTGATATTTCTCGTCCGCCCATGCATCCAAAATCCAGACGAGTTCGCGGTGCAGCCGATCGGCCGTCCAGTCCGGCGCGACATAAGAGCCGTGGCCCCATACGCTGCCGATCTCTTGGCCGCCCATACGCTGCCACACGTTCTGGCCGTCCATGATGTCCTGGTACGTATAAACGACCTCGCCGGACTCCGTCACGACCTGACTCGGGATCGGCGGCTTCTCCTGAATGATCTCCCCGCCGTAATAGAGCAGCACAGCGAACGATCCGACGAACACCAGCGCTAACGCCAGCCATAATTTACGATATTGCATAGCTCCTTCTCCTCGCCTAATTTGGAATGGTATTGCCTGACTTGCGTCAGCCCTGCAGCGCCTTCGGAATATAGGCGCAGTACGGATCGCTCTCCAGGTAATCGCCGGTGACGGCATAGGCCCGTGCGCGCGATCCGCCGCACAGCTCCTTGAATTCGCATACGCCGCACTTGCCCTTAAGCAAAGACTTGTCGCGCAGCTGCTTCATGACGACCGACTCGCGGTAGATGTCGCCGAGCTTCTGCTCGCGTACGTTCCCGCAGGTGACCGGCAGGAAGCCGCTCGGGTACACATCCCCGACATGGCTGATGAAGACGAAGCCGTCGCCGTCATTGACGCCCTTCGGCGCGCGGCCCAGCACGTCGGTTCGCTTGGCAGCCGCCGTTGAAGCGTCTCCTTCGCCGCCCGAGCCGGCTTCCCTGGACAATCGCTGCTGCTCTTGCAGGAACACGCGGCGATAATGCGGCGCCTCGGTCGCTTTGATGCCGTAAGGCATCGTCCGCTGCAGCCGGCTCAGCCATACCATGACCGCTTCATGCTGCTGCGGCGAGATCATGTCCTTCTCCATGCCCCGACCGGTCGGCACCAAGAAGAAGACGCTCCACAGGACGGCGCCCATCTCCTTCACGACCTCCGCGATTGCGGGAAGATCTTGCAGGTTGTAGAGCGAGACGGTCGTATTCACCTGAATCGGGATCTGCAGCTGCTTCAGATGGTCGATCCCCTTCATCGTTAAGGCATATGAACCCTTCGTGCCGCGAAAATGATCATGAATCTCCGCGGTCGATCCATCCAGACTGAACGCCCAGCGCGACAGTCCGACCTCCTTCGCCTCGCGAATCGCCTCGAACGTAACCTTCGGCGTCGCGCTCGGCGTCACCGAGACGGACAATCCCTTCTCGTCGATCGCATAGCGAGCGAGTTCGAACAGATCCGGCCGCATCAGCGGATCCCCTCCGGTGAAGACGAACAGCGGGTCTTGCAGCTCGGCGATATCGTCGATCAGCTTCTTGCCTTCATTGAAGGACAGCTGCCTTGGATCTGCGCGATACTGGGCTTCCGCCCGGCAATGCAAGCATTTCAACGCGCAAGCGCGCGTCACTTCCCATATGACAATGAACGGATGCTGACGATAGTCGTGATCCTTCCTTAATGGCGCCTCTAACAATCGAGCCCCTCCTCCTCGTATTGATGACTGGCAACTGCCGTTAGCTTAGAGAATAATGGGAGGGCATAGTGTGCGCGGCATCACATAACCGGCTGCGTTCATGATTTTGACACAGGATCAAATGATTACATTGAGAATCAAAAAGGCCGGTTGTCAGCGCCTCAAGCGTTTCCGTAGGAAACGCACATCGGAAGCATAAGCTCAATTGCGCCGGCATTCAAGATTCGAAGTCGAGTATGCTCCTCGAGATGCTTCGCGCTCACAAACGTACCCCTGACGAATTGTGACAGATTGTCGACAGCGGTCGATCTGTGTCCCCGCTCACAAATCGGCCTCTCGGCCTGCCGTATTGTAGAGGCATAACAAGGAACCGTAGACGTCGAGAAGTTGCCTCCGCAGCCAGGGTATGAACCCCGTCGCAGCGAAGTCCAGGGACGCCGTTTCTTAACGACTATGGTTGTGAATTAAATCACATATAATCGAGAGGAAAAGGTGATCATGATGACGAACCTTGCAATGAAACGCGGTTTATGGGCAGCGCTGGCGGCAATCCTCATCTTATCCGGTTGTACCGGCAGCGGCGGACAAGCGGCGAACAACGAGACCGTCTCGGCGGCTGCGGCCGAGGAAGCAAACGCAGACATTGCCGCGGAGCGCATCAACCAGCCTCCCGTCGATCCGATCGTGGAGCGCGAGGGCAATATCGTCAACATCGAGCTGACGGCACAATTGACGGATATCGAAATTGCCAAAGGCGTCGTCTACAATGCATGGACGTTCAACGGTACGGCACCCGGGCCTGTCCTGCGCGTGAAGGAAGGCGACACGATCAACTTCACGCTGAAGAACCTCGATCCTTACGTGCCGCACTCGATGGATTTTCATGCCGTGCATGCCGCGCCAAGCAAGAAGTTCATCGATGTCATGCCGAATGAGGAAGGGACGTTCACGTACCCGGCCAACACGCCAGGCGTATTCATGTACCACTGCGGAACGGCGCCGGTCCTGCTCCACCTCGCGAACGGCATGTACGGGACGATTATCGTCGAACCGAAGGACGGCTACCCGTCGGACGGCGAGATCGATCGCGAATACACGATCATCCAGAGCGAATGGTACAAGGAGAACGATTACCAGTCCTTCCAGAACGATGAACCTTCCTACGTCGTATTCAACGGCGATACGTTCACGCTGCGCGAGAAGCCGTTCCTGGCGAAGGTCGGCGACACCGTCCGCTTCTTCGTCAACAATATGGGCCCGAACGAAGTCAGCTCTTTCCACGTCGTAGGAACGATCATGGACCGCGTCTACCTCGACGGCAATCCGAAGAACGTGCTCTACGGGATGCAGACGCTGATGCTGCCGGCAAGCGGCGGCGCGATCGTCGAATTCACGGTCACGGAAGAAGGCGACTACCCGATCGTGACGCATCAGTTCAACCACGCTTCGAAAGGCGCCGTCGCCGTGCTCCGCGTAACGGCGGACGGACTGGATACGCATGAAGCAACGATGGGCCACTGACACTGACCGGCAGGCTCGCGCTTCTAACGCCGGCAAGAAGCCCCAAGCCGGACGGCGAGGGGCGTG
>JAEZCJ010000040.1 GCA_023433615.1 Bacillota bacterium
TGGTCGCAGAACGCTATGCATTCATCGTATCGCTCGTCAATGAGCGGGGGAGCATCCGTGTCTCCGAGCTCAGCGAGCTGTGCGAGGTGACGGAGGAGACGATCCGCCGCGATCTGGATCGCCTCGAGCAAGCAGGCCGCTTGCGCCGTTCGCACGGTGGAGCCGTCAGCGTGAAGGACGCACAGTCGGAGACGCCGTATCTGGAGCGCGAGGTGACGAACGCGGAGGAGAAACGGAGAATTGCGCACGAGGCGATCAAGCATATCCAGCCTAACGAGCGAATTCTGCTAGACGCGAGCACGACGGCTTGGTATATGGCGTCCATCATGCCCGATATTCCGCTCACTGTGCTGACGAACTCGATCAAGGTGGCGACGGAGCTGGCCGCCAAGGAGAAGATACAGGTCATCTCGACCGGCGGCATTCTTGCGCAGCGATCGCTGTCCTTCGTCGGACCGCTCACCGAACGGTCGCTAGAAGGCTACCACGTCGATAAGCTGTTCTTCTCCTGCAGGGGCGTTCATCTCGCGCGCGGCATCAGCGAGTCCAACGAGCTGCAAGGCCGCGTGAAACAGCGCATGATCGGCATGGCCGACCGCGTCTATCTGCTGGCAGACGCCAGCAAGCTGGGTGCGCAGGCATTCACCCATGTGGCAGAGATTGGCGAGATCGACGTCGTCATCACGGATAAGCGCATCGAATCGGCTGCTCTCGCGCAACTGGAGGAGCAAGGGATTACAGTCAGCGTCGTATAGAATAGAGCGCACGAATGGCCGGTTGTGATCGCAAGCGGCCGTTCGTGCATCTCGCTTAGAAAGGGGTGAACTTGTCCAGATGAAGGTCTCATTATTCATAACGTGCCTAAGCGATGCGTTATTCCCGCCTGTCGGCGAAGCGATGACGCGGCTGCTGGCGCGGTACGGCGTCAAGCTGGACCTGCCCAATACGCAGACCTGCTGCGGACAGCCGGCTTACAACAGCGGCTATTGGGAGGAAGCGCGGCGTACGGCGGCTACGCTGCTCGACGCGTTCGAGGACAGCGATTTTGTCGTGTCGCCGTCCGGTTCGTGCACCTATATGATCCACCACTATCCGGAGTTGTTCAAGGACGATCCGGTTAAGCTCGCCAAGGCGAACGCGCTTGTCGAGAAGACCTACGAGTTCACGCAATTCATGGTGCAGGTGCTGGGCGTGACGGATTTGGAGGCCTATTTTCCGCATACGGTCGCTTACCACCCCTCGTGCCACGGCAGCCGCTTGCTCGGGGCGAAGGACGAGCCGAAGGCGCTGCTCGAGCAGGTCGAGGGCATGTCGCTCGTTCCGATTCCGTTCGCGGAGGATTGCTGCGGCTTCGGCGGTACGTTCGCGGTGAAGATGGCGGATATCTCCGGCGCGATGGTGACCGAGAAGGTCGATCATATCAAGGAGTCGGAAGCAGAGGTGCTGGTGGGACTCGATATGGCCTGCTTGATGAACATCGGGGGCAATCTGCTTCATCGGGGCGAAAAGGTGCGCGTGATGCATCTGGCCGAGCTATTGTACGAAGGGGTGACGAATCGTGAGCGCAAGCGAAACAGCATCGGCGGCTAAGCCGCCAACCGTACGCGAACGGGCCGATCTGGCGCTCAATGACGAGTTCCTCCGCAAGGCGGTGCGCTTCACGACTGAGCGGCTGCGGAGCGGGAAGATGCAGGCAGCCGAATCCCATGGCAACTGGGAAGAATGGCGCGAGCGCGGCCGGCAGATTCGGCTGCACACGATTGCCCACCTTGATTACTATTTGAATTTGTTCGTCGATAATGCGCGGGCGAACGGGGTGCATGTGCATTTTGCCGACACGGCGGCTGAAGCGGTTCGCATCTCGCTTGCTATCGCGGAGAGCGGCGGAGCGAAGTCGGTCGTCAAGTCGAAGTCGATGGTGACCGAGGAGCTGCATCTCAACCATGCGTTGGAATCGATCGGCGTGGAAGCGGTGGAGACGGACCTCGGGGAGTATATTATCCAGCTCGCGGGCGAGACGCCTTCGCATATTATCATCCCGGCGATTCATAAGAACCGTTATCAGATCGCCGATCTGCTGTCGGCCGAGGCAGGCGAGACGCTTGAACCCGATACGACGGTGCTGGCCGGCTTCGTGCGCAAGAAGCTGCGCGAGAAGTTCCTCGAGGCGGACATCGGTATGACCGGCTGCAATTTCGCGATCGCGGAGACGGGCTCGATGGTGCTGTTCGAGAACGAAGGGAACGCGCGCATGGTGACGACCGTGCCCCGAATGCAGATTACGCTGATGGGGATGGAACGGATCATCCCGTCCTGGTCGGACCTTGAAGTGATGGCGACGCTTCTGCCCCGTTCGGCAACCGGGCAGAAGCTGACCGTGTACATGTCCGGCATCAGCGGACCGAAGCGGCATGCGGATGCAGACGGTCCGGAAGAGATGCACATCGTTATCGTCGATAACGGCCGTTCGCAGCAGCTTGGCGATCCGGAGTTCCAGGAGCTGCTGAATTGCATACGCTGCGGCGCTTGCCTGAACGCATGCCCGGTGTATCGGCATATCGGCGGCCATGCTTACGGCGGCACGTACAGCGGCCCGATCGGAGCCGTATTGACGCCGGCGCTTCAGAAGAACGTCGCGGATTGGGACGATATCGCGAATGCTTCCAGCTTATGCGGCGCCTGTTACGAGGCATGTCCGGTCAAAATTCCGCTCCACGATATGCTCGTCTATTTGCGACGGCGCAAGGTCGAGAGCGGTCACGGCAATAAGCTGGAATCGCTCGGTATGAAAGGCTTCGGGATGGTCGCGGGCAAGGCAGGCCGCATGTCGGCAGCCGTACGGCTGGGCAAGCTCGGTCAGAAGCTTGTCGCGCGAGATGGCGGGATTCGCATCAAGCTCGGCCCGCTCAAAGGCTGGAACAGCTACCGGGTCACGCCGACGCTGGCGAAGCAGTCGTTCCGCGACCGCTGGGAGGCGCTCGACCGCGAGCTGTCGGCAGACGGCTTGCAGCCGATGGCGGATAGCGTGCGTGAGCGAATGGAAGCCGAGCTGAAGAAGCGCAGCAGCGCCAAGGAAGGCGGGACGAGGCGACATGAGTGACCAGCACCAAGAGCTGCTGCGCCGGCTCGAACGCGAGTCGCGGGCGAAGCAGGCGAGCTTCATGGACGGCATCTCGCGGAAGCTCGGCCGGCAGCGGCCCGTCGAGCCGCCTGCGCAGCCGTTCAGGGGAGCGCCGGATTACTGGGCGTCGTTCGCGCTGCCGCTCGAGGAACGCGCACGGCTGTTCATGGACAACTTCGTAAGCGTCGGTGGACACGCGATGCGGGTCGAGGGCCGCGATGACGCCGCGGCGTTCATCGCAGGCAAGGCACGCGAGATGAGCGCGCGCATCGTGCTGCGGCAGGACGAAGACGAGCTGCAGGCGCTCGGCTTGGAGGCTGCGCTGCCCGATGCGCAGGTGCTATCGTGGAACACGGAGGAGGGCGAGTCGTGGCGGGCGCGGGCTGCCGAGGCCGACTTGGGCGTCGTGATGGCCGACTTCGCCGTCGCTTATACGGGATCGGTTACCGTGCTCTCCGACAAACGCAAAGGCCGCTCGGTCAGCTTGCTTCCGACCGTGCTGTTCGTGCTGCTGCCGGTTGAGCGGCTGCATACCCGGCTGGGCGAGGTGCTGACGCAATTCGATGCGATCGGACGCGAAGGACTGCCTGCAGGGATTCACTTTATATCGGGTCCGAGCCGTTCGGCCGACATCGAGAACGATCTCACGATCGGCGTGCACGGGCCAGGCGTCGTATATGCGATATTGATCGGCTAATTAGATAAGGGTAAGGTGCTTTTTCGACCGAATGCTCCGCTAGCTAGGTTGGCTGTAATGGAAGCTCGCATTCCCGGGGCACTGTTGCAGCCTTTTTGATTCTAGCGGGAACTTCCGGCGTGGATTATAATGGAAAACATGAGCGGTTCTAACGATCGGTCTCCATGACGTTATATGTGCCAGTCAATGCAAGGTAGCATCCCTTGCCCAACTGACGGCCGAATAATGGCCTCCGCTGGTCAGCAGCATAGACGGGGCAGCGGGACGATGCACGTCGACGGCACGCAGTTCTGTAGCGGTTCCTTCGCTCGCGCAGCCGGATAAGTAGGCAAGATGCCTGCCGTCCGGTGACCAGGCAACGGGCGTAGCGTAACATTCCGAGATCGCCTTCGTCTCCTGCGCGCCGCCGCCGGCTTGGTCGGTCTGTATGAGGGAACGGTACCCGGCATCGTCTTGAACCGTCGCGCTGTAGGCGATGGCAGCGGAGTCGGCCGACCAGGCGGGGTAGTGATTTTTGGAGAACGGGCCGCCTGCCAGCGTATGCTTGCGTCCGGTACCGAGCTCGACCGTCGTGATGAGCGAGATACTGGCGCCAGGATGCGTATAGAGCACTTGCTGCCCGTTGGGGGCCAGCCGTAGATGATGGATCGGACCTTCCGCATTGCGGGTCAGCTGCACCTTGCTCGAATCGTCGACATGGAGCGCGTACAATTGACTGTTGCCACCCGAATCCGGCGCGGCGAACAACAGCCGTTCACCATAGGGGAACCACTGGACATCCGCAGCTCCCGGCTGAACCGCCGCGCTTGCGGCATGATAGGTCGTGTCATACACGACGATCGTGCCGTTCTTCGCATAGCTGAGGAATCGGCTGTCCGGCGACCAAGCGAGCAGCGTATTGGGGTCGAGCTGGTCGATCCGTGCGATAGCCCCCGTACGCGGTTCGACGACATGTACGATGTTGTTCAAACCGATGAACGCGATTCTGCGGCCGTTCGGAGATCGATAAGGGATCGTGAATATCTCGCCCAACCCTCGGGTAAGCGGGCGATTCGCTCCCGTCAACGGCGCATAAGCCCATAGATCGTAATGCCCTCCCCGGTCCGACGTATAGAGTATCGTTCCCCGCATGCAGAGCCCTCCTGATTGAATCGCAAGTTCCTACAGTCTATTCAGTTCTTGTCGATAGGCGCATGTACGCCGTCCGCTGCGTCGATAGGAGTTTTCCGGTGCTGCGTCGAAACGAAGAGTATGGCAATCGAAGCTAAGAGCTTCGCAAGATTACCCACTCCGGATAAGGCAGGTAGATACCATGCAGAAGCATGCAGAACAGATCCGCGTGTTGATCGTGGATGACGAAGAGCAGATGACAGCCTTCCTGGCAGCCTATCTGGCTAACGAAGGCTATGCGGTGCATGAAGTACATGGCGGGCAGCAAGCGCTGGACGCGCTGCAGCAGGAGCCGGGCTTCGACCTGGTGCTGCTGGATTGGATGATGCCCGGGATGAGCGGGCTGGACGTGTGCAGATCGCTGAGACGGTTCTCCGATATCCCGGTCATTTTCTTGACCGCGCGCTCGGATGAGATCGATACGATCGTGGGGCTCGAGATCGGCGCGGATGACTATATGACGAAGCCATGCTCGCTGAGAGAGCTTGAAGTGCGGATCCGCGTAGTGCTGCGGAGAAGGCAGAGTTCGAAGGCGGACACGCTCGCGATACCTGGTTCGCCGAGTACGATTCAGCGCGGCAGGCTCGAGATTGATAGCGCGAAATACGCGGTAACGCTCGGAGGAGAGCCAGTGGCGCTGACGCCGACTGAATTCAAGCTCCTCTTGACACTCGCGCAGCATCCCGGCAGAGTGTACAGCAGGTTGGATCTGCTCGAGATCGCGCTCGGTGAAGAATACGGCGGCTACGAGCGCTCCGTGGATACCCATATTCGCAATCTGCGCCGCAAGATCGAGCAAGACTACGCCAATCCGGCCATGATCGTCACGGTGCACGGGATCGGCTACAAATTCAGTGAGGCGATGTGATGGGACACAGGAGGAAGAGGAAAGCGATCACGATGAAGACGCAGCTGTTCCTGGCGCTCTTGAGCTTCGGACTTGCTGCCGCCTGGCTGCCCGGCGCGGCCGGCGTCTTCGGGCTGGACGGCGGCGCAGCGAGGCTGATCGCCGGATTCATCGTGACGCTCGCGGTCGGCGGATTCGCCTACCTGATCGCCGTGACCTTGAGCCGAGGGTTCGAGCAATTGGCAGAACAAGCGCAAGCTGTCGCGCATCATCCTGCCGTGCAAGACGTATCGATTCCGCCGGCGACGGTGTCCGAGCTAGCCGCCATCGCCGAGGCCGTGCGGAAGTTGAAGGGCGATTTGACGAAGGGGGAAGCGCTTCGCAATCAATTGGTAGCGGATGCTGCACATGAGCTGCGGACGCCGGTCGCGATTCTTCGCGGCCATCTCGAGACGATGGTGAAGGGGGCGGAGGAGCCGAAGCCGGAGACGCTGCTGCCCCTATTGGACGAGACCAAACGGATGTCGCGGCTCATTCAAGAGATGCGGGATTTGAACTTAGCCGAAGCAGGCCAGCTCGTGTTAGACCGTACATGGGTTCCGATTCGCGACATGCTGGAGGAAATCGTATCGATCTTGGAGGTGGAGGCGGAGGGGAAGGGCATTCATATCCGACTGGAAGGAACGGGCGATGGGGAGATTTACTGCGATGCACCGCGGATCAAGCAGGTGTTGATTAATCTGATCGGCAATGCGTTACGCTACACGCCGGAGGGCGGGACGGTTGCGGTCCGCTATGCCTTCGCTGGCGGTCATGTCGACATGACGGTGTCAGATACGGGACCGGGCATCGCGCCAGAGCATCTGCCTTACCTATTCAAGCGCTTCTATCGCGTAGAGGCTTCGCGCAACCGGATGTCCGGCGGGACAGGATTGGGGCTTGCGATCGCGAAGCAGTACGTCGAGATTCACAACGGCAAGCTCCAAGCAACGAGCGAGGTTGGCGTCGGAACGATTTTCAGCGTCTCGCTGCCCGTCTACCCTCCGAATCCGTAAATCTCGTTCTGCCATAACCTCTTAATTTCTTCGCATATTCTCCCCTTAATCTTGATATCTGTCCGCTATGCTTGTTGCATGCAGGGCGGATGCGAAGCCGGTCTGTGCATTCTATATGGGAATGGAGCGGGAACGATGCATACAGCAAGCACGCTGGTGAGGGCAGAGGATGTATGGAAAATATACGCGCACGGCGATAACAGGGTGGAGGCGCTCAAGGGACTGGATCTCGAAATTATGACAGGCGAGATCGTCTCCATCATGGGACCATCCGGCTGCGGCAAGACTACGCTGCTTAATTGCTTATCCGGCCTTGACCCGATTACCAAAGGCAAGGTGACGGTCGGCGCGGTCGAGCAAGCCCTATTGAAGGAGCAAGATCGGGATCATTACCGAGCCAAGCATATGGGCTTCATCTTCCAATCCTATAATCTGATTCCGGTCCTAACGGCTGCGGAGAACGTGGAGCTGCCGCTGCTCTGCGTCGGAATGAAGCCGAGCGCGGCGAGGGAGAAGGCGATGGAAGCACTGTCCCGTGTCGGCTTGCACGATCGGTCCGGACATCGTCCAGCAGAGCTGTCGGGCGGACAGCAGCAGCGGGTCGCGATTGCGAGAGCGATCGTGAATCGGCCGCTGATCGTGTGGGCGGACGAGCCGACCGGCGCGCTCGACAGCAAGACGACGATCATGGTCATGGATCTGATCGAGCATCTGAATCGCATCGACGGCATTACGTTCGTCATCATGACGCATAACCCTGAAGTAGCCGAATATTCGAGCCGAACCCTCTACATGGACAGCGGTCACATCATCCATGACCGCGCTTCAGTCGGCGCTAACCGGCGCTCCGGTCTTGATAGCGGACTTGGCCGCGAAGAGAGGGGCTGATCGCATGCTGCAGATTGCATTCGGGCTGCTCGCGCTCGCCATCACCGGCTATTTTCTGCTGCTCGGGCTTCGTTATCCGCATCTGAGGCGCATGGCTTGGCGGAATGTATGGGCGCATAAGCAGAGCGCCGCGCTAACGATTCTGGGACTGACAGTCAGTACCTCGCTGATTGCGATCACGTTGATCGAGAGCCAATCGATGAACAGCGGCGTGGATTCGCATATCAAAACCCATTACGGCAAGATTGCCTATGACTTGCATGCAGCCGGCCAATATAGGTTAGCTACCTCGTATCTAGACGAAGCGTCGCTGCGAGCGATCAATCAAGGCCTGACCGACGCTGCATTGCCCGTCGTTGCCTATACGCCGACCGTATTGCGCAAGAACGATCGGGACAGGATCGAGATTATCGAGCCGCGGGTTCATACGATTGGTTTGCGTATGGAAGATGCGATCCGATTCGACCCTAAGCTAAGCCAACTATTCACAGACGCGCTGCAGCCGGACGAAGCGATATTGTCGGAACGCGCCGCATCCGCGCTTGACGTTCGAGCAGGGGACGAAATCTACGTGCTCGATACCGATAACGTCGAACATCGCATGACGGTGAGCCGAGTTGCGAAGGAGCAGGGTTTGACGGGATACCCCGGCTCGATGCAGGCGGAATCGACGATCCTTGTCTCGCTGGAGACAGGCAGGACATTAATGGGAATTCGCGAGCCGGTCTACACGAATCTGCTGCTCTCGCAGGAGCCGCCGTCGGGTTGGCACGCCGTACCTGTCCGCGAGCAAGCCGAGGACTCGCTAAGAGACGCAACCAATATGCTAACCGTTATTTTCAGCGTAACGAGCCTCAACGCCGTCATCATCGGACTCGTCCTGATTACGAACATATTCAAATTCATCGCTGAAGAGCGCCGACAAGAGATGGGCATTCTGCGAGCCGTGGGGCTGGGCAGAGTCGAGTTACGAAGGCTGCTCACGATGGAAGGGCTGCTGTTCGGCGCCATATCCGGCCTGTCGGGCGTGCTGCTCGGATGGTTGATTACCTACGGCTTGATGCTGTTTATGAGCTTGACGTTGCGGAGCGCTTTTCCTTTGTCTAAGGCGATGTTCGAGCTGAGATTCAATTTTACAGCAACGCTGACTAGCTATGCGATCGGCTTGCTCATCGTCTATATCTGCGTGATGCTGATCGCGAGGTCGGCCGCGAAGGTATCGATCATTGATGCGCTGCAGACTCGGCCGGACGATAAGGATCACGGCAGCCGCCGGCGTTCGATGCTGCTGCTATGGCTGTCGATCATCGCGGGCGTTGTGATCGTCTCGTTCGTGGCGGGTACGGCCGTGACGGACATACGCGAACAATGGATCACGGATGATCGGATGCCGCTTGTTTTCCTGGCTGCATTCTTATCGATCCCCATGCTTATTCTGATCGCCGTTCAATGGCTGCCGATCATGGCCGGCGGCATCTTGCGACTATTTCGCCGGTCGGCGTCCATGACGCTTGTCCTCCGCCTTGCCTTGCGCAGCATGACCGTCAATCGGTTCCGGACAGGGTTGATACTCATGATGTTTGCAGCGATTTCCTGCTTCGTGAGCCTGCCTGTTATATACAATCACGCGATGGAAGTATCGATGAATCAGCAGAATCCGCTGCGCTTGACGGGAGGGCATGAGCTTGTCGCGCGCGATCAGCGGACCCTGTACACGGAGCGTATCATGGAACAGATCCGCGAGCTTCCTCGGGAAGAGACGCCTGATCTAGAAGCGTTCAGACTATCAGCCGTCCATCAGCTCACGTGGAAGGAATCGCAGGGCGAGTGGGGAACCTTCTTCTTCAAGGTCAACGGAATCGACGGCAGCTTCGCCGCGTCGAACGAGATTCCGCTTACGCGAAGGGACAGCCGTTTCGCGAGCGACCGTGCGGCATGGGAAGAGCTCGCTCGCAATCAGGACGCCGTCATTCTGTCGGAGGACGCGCTGATGCAGCTCTACGGGAGGCCGTACAAAATCGGCGACGCGTTCACGGTACAAGTCGGCGGTCAAAGCGTAGAGAAGCGGATTATCGCAATCGCGGGCCTGGTCGGCTATCATCCCGAATCCTACGGGATCTGGATCAATCAGGCTTCGCTCCCGGCGCTTGCCAAGGATCCGGATGAAGTGCATACGACGGTCTTCGTCAATGTGGCCGATTCAGCCGATCGCACGACAGCGCAACAGATCGAGAAGGCGCTGACGTTGATGAATATGAATCCGGTCACCGATATCGTCGAATCGGAATCGGGCTGGTATCGCTTGATGATCTTCATCATCGGGCTGATGCAGCGCTTCAACCAAGCCGCGCTGGGTATCGGCATGATCGGCCTGGTCGTCGTCATGTACAGGCTCGTTAGGCAGCGCAGGCAACAGCTCGGCTTGCTCCGCGCTATTGGAGTACCGCCAAGGACGATCATGCGGAGCATTCTGCTCGAAGGCGTCGGCATCGGCGTCATCGGCATCACGCTTGGTTTCGTTGCGGGAAGTTACATGAGCTTCGTCATCTTTGATACGTTAATGGGAACCGATCTGGGCATACAGATGAAGCTGCCATTCGGCGAGATCGGCGCGAATTTGCTGCTCGCGATAGCTGCCTGCATCCTAACCGCTTACATTCCGTCACGGAAGGTGCTGCGCGTCTCGCCAATCGAAGCGGCGCGTTATTCGGGATAACGTTCGACAAAAGCTGCCGTAGCGGGCAGCTTTTTTGTCGATAATTTTCAAGAAACCGGTATTTAGGATTCGTTATCGACAAAACGCTCCATTACACGTATCATTATCGATAGGAGTGGTTACAATGGCCTACTACTCTATACCCACATCCTTGGAGGGGAGTAACCGGTTCTGCAAATCTATCAACCTTGATCTAGTCCATTCTGTCGCTAATGGGGGATATGATGTCGCAACTTATTCGTGATGATGACAATCGCAAGTTGAGATCCTCGGATCTAGTCGGATGCAGGATCGTGCTTGAGCTGCTGCAAGACCACCACATTAATACCGGTATCGTGAATTTCATCCAGGGGGATCTTATCGAGATCGACATTGAGGCATCGAAGATTGACTCTTATAAGCTGGGCAGTCTCGTGAAATGCGCATTGTATACGGGGATGGGCATTAAAGTGTTCCATACGTCGATCGTTGCCAAGACGGCGACGGCGCTCATGGTGCTGAATCACCCGGTTATCCTCGAGATGCTTCACGAGAAGCGGGAATATTACCGCGTAGAAGTGAATGAGAAGGGCGTTATAAGATCCGTTCGGGGAGCGGCTAAACAAGCGATGCCGCTGGCGAATCCGCTCGAATTCCGGATTGCCGATATCAGCCAAGGCGGAATCAAATTTCAGCTTGAAGAAGAGTCAGGCAGCAAGATTGCGGAGGAGGACCTGATCGATACGCAGATCGATATCGCCAATTCCGTCGAGTGCACCATTCAGATCACGCGGAAAGAAGTGGTCGGCGGCCCCGAAGGATTCGTGAGCCTGGGCGCGAAGTTCGTCAATCTTCCGGATACGTACCTCAACAGCCTGCGCGCTTACATTCTGAAGAAACAGATCGAGTATCGCGAGCTGTTCCGCTCGAAGCAAGCGCGCATGCTCTGACAATTTCTATCCCATATACCGAAGCGCAAGCCGATCCAGCGTCGTCTTAGGCAAGAACGGGGCAAGTGCGGCAAGCTGCCCAGGCGGAACGTCGGTTTCCAATTGTTCGACCAGCCGAATCAGCTCGCTCTGTTCCAGGAATGGAGCGAGACTCGTAAGAATGGATGAATCGAATGCATGAATCGCACAGTCCCGGACCAGAGCGGTTAAGGCAGTCGGTTCCAAGAATGGTGCTAGACTGACAAGATGATGCGGCAGACTGTCTTCTGCTCCTTCCGACGCTCTTCTAGCGGCCAGCGTGCTTAGCGTCGTCTTGTTGAGGAACGGTGCGAGCGACGACAGGTTACGCAAGTTGATGCTGCCGTCGACTCGGGTGACCATTGCCTCCAGCGTCTCTTGGGAGACGAAGGGTGCGAGGCTGATCAGATGCTCGATCGATGCAGCAGGCTTGTCCATTCCTGTCGAGGGGCTTTCAGCTTCGACGGTCCTGCTGCTTCGATCTTCCGCATCCGCTTCATCAACAGCCGAATCTTCCGCATCGACCTCATCAGCAGCAACTACCTCATCAACTGTATCTTCCTCAGCGGCAGCATCCTCCGGATCGACAGCAGCGACAGAATCAACCTTAACCGCGTCGGCTGCTTGAACTGCATCGACTCCATTAGCCTTATCAGCCTCGCCCGTCAGCAGCGCATCGATCGTCACTTCGAACACTCTCGACAGCTGCGGGAGAATCGAGATATCGGGCAGCGACTCGCCTCGCTCCCATTTGGAGATCGCTTGATGGCTCACATTCAGCATCTGAGCAAGCTCGAGCTGCGTGAGATTGCGATTCTTCCTCTTATTCGATATAAAAGCGCCTACTATCCTTGGATCCATGCTCTGGATTCCTCCTAGCCATTGGTAGTTCCAACCGCGCGATTGGCTGTTACCAACGTAGCATAGGACCGCTGATAATCCAATCAGTTGTCAGTTGAATATCATGCACGGCCATTTTGCAACCAACGGTTGAATCGCTGCATACGCATATGAGATTGCGGGCAGGCGGACGCTCGAGAAGAGCAGGTAGAGAAGATAGCGAGCAGCCAGCGAGGCGAAAATGCAGCTTGAATCAGAAGTAAGGTATAATAGTACGACTAATTATATTATATATTTGGTTCTGACTTGAATAAGGTAATAAAGTACATTTATTTCCGCAATACAATCAGAGACGCTTATTTCGATTGGAAATAGTGGTAATCTATTACACTAATTAGATAAAAGGGGGAAGCGCACCGAAATAGTGGTAGGAAACGCAGCAATGTTCACGGTATCGCGTCACTGACGCACAGCTACACCGGCCCACTGACAGACAGACCTATTCAGAGACAGACCCACCGAAGTAAAAGAGGTCGCAGCAGCGAGATTTTCAAGCGAATCGATTAGGTATAATGCGACCCCTCGCAAACGAGATACCGAACAGGTTAAATGCAGGCGTCCTGCAGAAGAACTGCATCTTGACTTGTATACAAGAATACAAGTACAGTAGGCGTATAGCAGTCTGCTTCAACCATTCTGCATTAACGGAGGTGATTCCCGTGTCCCGACTCTCTCCCCTGCAGGGGAATGCGCGAAGATCGCTGGGCGATCAGATCTATGAATCGATTCGCGAAGCGATTGTATCGCTTCGCATGGAGCCGGGTACGCTGGTGTACGAGAATGAGCTGGCAGAGTCTCTCGGCGTGAGCCGAACGCCGGTCCGGGATGCGATCCGGCTGCTTGTCAGCGAGCAGTTGCTCGAGGTGCTGCCGCAACGGGGCACGCGCATCGCGTTCATCTCCGAGCGCAAGGTCAGCGAAGCGCGGTTCATTCGCGAGCACTTGGAGCTCGGCGCATTCCGGCTGGTCGCCAAGCAATGGAAGAAGCAGGACCGCACCCGCGAAGTCGAAGCGATCCGCAAGCTCTTCCAGGATCAGCGCGTGGCAGCCGACGGCGGGGATATTGCGTCGTTCCTGCAGCTGGACGAGGCGTTCCATCGCACCGTCATGGAGATGACCGGCAACGAGACGCTGCTGCAGGTCATCGGCCACATGCGAGCGCATCTCAATCGGTTGCGGTTCTTGGCCATCAGGGAATACCGCACGATGGGGCGCGTCATGGAGGAACACGAGCAATTGCTGGCCGCCTTGCAAGATGGCGATGAACCGAGGACGGCCATGCTGCTCGAGCAGCACATCGGCAAGCTGGACCATGAGCTGCCCGAACTGCGGCGTGCCCATGCGGCATACTTCAAGGACTAAGACGAATCTTATATCAAGGAAGGTGACGATCGACATGCGGATGGTTTTCAGATGGTATGGAGAAGGCAACGACACGATTACGCTGCAGCAGATCAAGCAGATTCCGGGCGTGGAAGGGATCGTATGGGCGCTGCATGACGTGCCTGCAGGCGAAGAATGGCCGATGGATAAGATCATGGCGTACAAGAAGCTGTCCGACGAGAGCGGGCTGCATTTGGACGTCGTCGAGAGCGTTAACGTGCACGAGGACATCAAGCTGGGCCTGCCGTCGCGCGACCTGTATATCGACAACTATAAGAAGACGATCAGGAAGCTGGCGACCGTCGGCGTCAAGACGATCTGTTACAACTTCATGCCGGTCTTCGACTGGGCGCGCACGGATCTCTACAAGGAGATGGAAGACGGCTCGACCGCGCTCTTCTTCGAGAAGGCTTTGATCGATCAAATGGACCCGATGGAGCTCGTGCGCAAGATTGCGTCGAATCCCGAGCTGACGATGCCGGGCTGGGAGCCGGAGCGCCTCGAGCGATTGTCGCAGCTATTCGAGGCGTATAAGGACCTGACCGAGGAACATCTGTGGGACAATCTCCGTTATTTCCTCGAAGAAGTCGTGCCGGTTGCGGAAGAGAACGGCATCCGCATGGCGATCCATCCGGACGATCCGCCATGGTCGATCTTCGGTTTGCCGCGCATCGTGACGAGTCAAGCCAACATTCGCCGCATCCTGCAGCTGGTCGACAGCCCCGCGAACGGCGTAACCTTGTGCAGCGGCTCGCTCGGCGCGAATCCGGCGAACGACATTCCGGCGATGGTGCGAGAATTCGCGGATCGCATTCCGTTCGCGCACATCCGCAACGTGCGCCGTTACGACAACGGCGACTTCATCGAGACGTCCCACCGGACGCAGGACGGCTCGGTCGACATTACCGGCATCGTGAAGGCGTACCACGACGCAGGCTTCCAAGGCTATGCCCGTCCCGATCATGGCCGGCATATCTGGGATGAGCAGTGCCGTCCCGGCTACGGTCTCTACGACAGAGGGCTGGGCATCATGTACTTATGGGGACTATGGGACGCGTTCGATCGCCAAGCGAAGGGAGCTGCCAACCAATGAGTTATCCCATTCACGATAACCTTAGCGGCAAAATAGCGGTCATTACCGGCGGCAGCGGCGTCTTGTGCGCGGCGATGGCGAAGGAGCTGGGACGCCACGGGGTAAAGGTCGCAATTCTGAACCGGACGGCAGAGAAGGGCGAGCAGGTGGCGGAGGATATTCGCCAAGCAGGGGGTCAAGCGATCGCCGTCGCCTGCGATGTGCTGGACGCGGAGAGCGTAAAGCGTGCGGAGGCGGCCGTGACGGAGGCGTTCGGTACCTGCGACATTCTGATTAACGGCGCGGGAGGCAATCATCCGAAGGGAACGACGACGAACGAGACGTTCCGGCCCGAGGATCTGAACCAGGAAGGCGTCGCAACGTTCTTCGATCTTGAAGTGGCGGGCTTCAGCTATGTATTCGACCTGAACTTCATCGGCACGCTGATTCCGACGCAGATCTTTGCCAAGGGCATGGTAGGCAAGCCGGGAGCGACGGTCATCAACATGTCTTCGATGAGCGCGCCGAGCCCGATGACGAAGGTGCCGGCCTACAGCGCCGCCAAAGCCGCCATCGACAATTTCACGCAATGGCTCGCCGTGCACATGGCGGACAGCGGCATACGCGTGAACGCGATCGCGCCGGGCTTCTTCCTGACCGACCAGAATCGCCGCTTGTTGACGAACGAAGACGGTTCGCTTACCGCGCGTGCGGGCAAAATCATGACGCATACGCCGATGCGCCGCTTCGGAGAGCCGAGCGATCTGCTCGGCACGCTGATCTGGCTTGCGGACGACAGCATGTCCGGCTTCGTCACGGGCATTACGGTGCCGGTAGACGGCGGCTTCATGGCTTACTCCGGCGTCTAATCGAAGCGACTGCCCCTGAGGCATTTGAAACCATCGGCGATCTATGCAAGTATATAGAATAGCCGAATTGCTTAGGGGGTTGGTCGATAGACATGAATCGGATAAGATCGCTGATTTTCATTGCCATGATCCTCATTTTGCCGGGATGCGCGTTCATGGACGGCATTCAGCAAGTGGATCAGACACTCGATTACGTGAACGGTGCGACAGCTTATGTGACCGACGCGGCTGCATGGGCGGAGAGCATTCCGGTTCAGGCCGAACAGGCGATGCTCGTGCCGGAAGCCCGCGATGCGCTCATTCTGAAGCTCGAGGGGATAATGACGGAGATCCAGACCTTCAACAATCTCGATGCGCCGGCTGTCGCGCAGCAGCTGCATGAGCAGATCGTCGCGTATAACGAGACTCTGCAGCAGGAAATCGGCGCCTATCTGGAGAACTTGAAGCAGAACGTGATCGATCCGCTCGCGCTTCAGGATACGCGGATCGTCGAGCTGTTCCAGCAGATTGGGCAGACGATTGGATCGCTCAAGCAACTCGGCCAATAGGACCGATTGTGATCGCGATGTAATGCTACGTAGCATAGTCGACGTCGAATCTTGAACGCTGGCGAAAATAGCATAGGCTTCCGATGCGGCGTTTCTTACGAAACGCTTGAGGTACTCACGTAGTTCTGACTACAAGCATACGCTTCCGATGCTGCGTTTCCTACGGAAACGCTTGAGGCGCTGACAATCGGTCTGATAAATGTGATCGCGAGGCATATTGAAGTGGAAGGAAGGCAAGCCATGAACATTACGGTACGGCATGCGCAGATGACGCACAGCAAGGCGGACGGTTATGTGGGCAAAGTGATTTTCGAAGTGGAAGGCCACAAGCACGCTTACGAGATTACGTTGCACAGCAAGAGCACGAAGGATTGGGCATACGGATTGTTCTACTCCGGGGAATCCGGCAGCGAGGAAGAACTGTACGCCGTCGAAGATTACCTTGAGGAGAATGACGAGGCGTACCTGGCTCTCGTCCAGGCAGCACGCGACGCATTGCAGCCGTCCGAATCGCAATAGCGATTGCAGGGTACGTCACGCAGAAGCTCCCGAATGCGGCAATACGCCGTATGCGGGAGCTTTTTATCGCTGTGCAGTCATATCGCGGTAACGAGACGCTTACATTAGGAATGAGTGGATCATGTGCCGTTCTGATTCATGTCGCAGCCGTCACGGGTAAGGAAGGTAGACTAGAATGCGATGGAGGGTGATGTAGAAGCATGGACGCCATCGTCGTCAAACGCGCATCGATGCAAGATTCGGACCATGTAAGGGATCTATTGCTGCAAGCAAGGCTTGACCCTGCCGTCGACAAGAGCCGCGAAGCTACTGATTCGATCGAGGAACAGGATATCGTGCTCGTAGCCGTACAGTGCATGCGCGGCGTGCTGCATTACTTGGGCTATGCGCAGCTCTGTCCGAGCATGGGGGAGCAGGGCGAGAAATCGTGGTCGCTCGGCGAACTGTTCGTCTTGCCCGACGCAGAGCGCAGTCGCGTCGAACAGGCGCTGCTGATGGCCGTCACGAAATACGTGAATCGCATGGATGTCGTCGAGACGATCGCGGAGCATAGTCGAAGCGCGATCGCTCCGTTCCCGTATGCCGAGAATGCTTGAATAGACATGCGTCCCGGCCGCCCGCCAAGGGCGGCTTTTTGCATGAGGCGGGAGGAACGTGTCGATTCATGGCGAATGATTATAGTGCATGTTCAATAAGGCCGTTAGTCAGCGCTCTAACTGTTTCCGAACCGAAGGAACCACAGACATAATTGGACTTGTTGAACAACCTCTAACAAGTAGGGAGAGTGGCGTGAAGCATGCTGAACTGGCTGGGCAAGGCGCTAGATTTGACCGCAACGATCGTCGTATTGGCCATTCCTGTAGGCGTAGCCGGACTATACCTCTGGGATCGATATATGCAGAAGCAGCACTCCATTCTGAAGACGCATCCGATCGTCGGACGATTCCGCTATGTCTTCGAGATGCTGGGGCCGGAGCTTCGCCAATACTTCATCTGGGGAGATAAGGAAGGCCGCCCGATCGACCGGGACACGCAGGGGTACATCGCGAAGGCAGGCAAGTACGGTTCGACGGTCATCGGATTCGGCTCGCGCAGAGATTTCTCGCAGGAGGGCTTCTTCCTGAGCAATGCGATGTTCCCTCGCAATATGGATGAGCTGGCGGTGGATCAATCGCGTCCGATTACGACGACATATAAGTATCAGATCATGAAGGAAGGCCTCGTCTCCCGCAAGGAGAAAAGGTACCAGACGACCGCGCTGCCCTGGCTGCTCGATGACCGGCATGCGGTCGTAATCGGTGCGTACAACAAGGTCAGACAGCCCTATCATGCAAAGGGCTTCATCGGCATATCGGCGATGAGCTTCGGATCGCTCTCGGACCATGCGGTCATGGCGCTCGCGCAAGGCAGCGCCATTGCATCCGGCAGCTGGATGAATACGGGCGAGGGCGGGATCTCGCCCTATCATTTATCCAAAGTCTATGAGCTGCTGGACGGCGGACGTGCCGTGGCGCCCGCGCAGCCGGAGGAAGCGGCCGTCTACGCGCTGCTTCAGAAGCGCAGGCTCGTCTCCAACTTCGAGATCGCCAAAGCGTTCTCCAATCTTGAATACGATTCGATGGATGTGTTCGAGCTTGACCGGAACCCTTATGTACAAGCCGCCGAACGGCTGGCTGCCGCCGGCACGGTGGTGCGCAAAGAGACGGACTTGATCTATCAGGTCGGCTCCGCCAAGAACGGCGCCAGGCGGGATGAGCTGGGAACGTTCGACGACGAGATGTTCAAGGTGACCGCTGGCCGTCCGGAGGTGAAGCTGATCGAGGTGAAGCTCGCGCAGGGCGCCAAGGTACGCGGAGGCAAGCTGCCGAAGAGCAAGCTGACGCCGATGATCCGGCGAATTCGCGGCATTCCGATGGACTGGGACCGCGATGTGGAGTCGCCGAATCGCTTCACGGACTTCAACGACATGCCGTCGCTGTTCGCCTTCATCGAGAAGCTTCGGGACTTATCCGGCAAGCCGGTCGGCATCAAGATCGTGGCTGGCAGCGAGATGGCCGTCGAGGAACTGGCTGCGCATATGCTGGAGACCGGCAGCGGTCCGGACTTCATTACGGTCGACGGCGGCGAAGGTGGCACCGGCGCGACCTATATGGAGATGGCGGATTCGCTCGGCTTGCCGCTCTACTCCGCGCTGCTCATCGTCGACAATACGCTGCGGCGATACGGCGTCCGCGACAGAGTGAAAGTGTTCGCAAGCGGGATGCTGGCGACGGCAGACAAAATGGCCGTTGCGCTGGCCTTCGGGGCCGACCTGATCAATGTGGCGCGGGCGGCCATGAATACGATCGGCTGCATCAATGCCTTGAAGTGCAACACCAACGAGTGCCCGACCGGCGTTACGAGCCATAAGCCGGAGCTGAAGCAAGGGCTCGTCATCGAGGAGAAACGATTCCGTACGGCGAATTACATCGCGACGCTGCGGGAGGGCGTGTTCATGCTGGCAGCGTCCTGCGGGCTGGAATCGCCGGTCCAATTCGCAAGGGAGCACGTGACCTTCAAGGACAGGAATGCTGTTACGACGCGGATGGATCGGTTGTCGCCCTACCCGGCTGCTTCGGATGCGCAGCCGATTCAGATCGTCAAGACGTCTTAACTTCCGATGGGCGTGTATCGCTCAGGCCGCAAATGGGGTAAGATGGGACGAGGAGGGTGATCCTGGCATGACGAATTCAAGCAGCAGCGGACAGGCATTGCCGCCGAAGACCTGCACGATCGATCGGTTAATAACGGTACAGGCAGACATCGACCGCGTGCTTGCCGGCACGAAGACGGCGACGCGGCGCAACGGACGCTACGCGGATGCGGGCGAAGTGATGACGCTCCACGGTCGTTCGTATGTCATCGAGCGCGTCTATGAGCAGACGCTAGGCGAACTGACGGATGAACACGCGAAGCAGGAGGGATATTCGGACGTGGAAGCTTATAAGCAGGCGATCTTGTCCTTCCATCCGGGGATGCCTTGGCTCCCGCACATGCGTGTATGGGTGCATGAATTTCAACCTGTATCAGACCAATAACGAGCTGGAGTGAATAACGTGACGGAACAGATTAACGAGCAGGAATTGATCGCGTACATTGCCGGCGAGACGAACCTTGATACCGGCCGCATCGCGCTCGTGCTGAAGCATGAGCAGGCATTCATCGACAAAGCGCAGGCGAATGCCAAGGGCGAAGTCGAGATCGACAGCGATGAGCTGGTCGATTACATCTTGAGCCGTAAGGATGTCGGCTTGAACGAGCTTCAAGTGGAGCAGGTGCTGGACAGCGAGATGGATTACCTCACGGAACGAGGGCTGGCCGGTTACGAAGACTAAGCGAGCACGAAGAAAGAGCCGCGTTCTGCGGCTCTTTCTTCGTGGGGAGGGGGACGAGTGCATGATCGGTAACGGTGGCGGCTGGATAGACTTGGTCAGCGGCAGCATCGCCTGCATGGCGCTGCTCGCGGTTCTGTCGATCGTCTATCGCAGCTGGCGCAACGGGATTGCGCCGATGCCGGCTTCCGCACCTGTGCGCAGGCAGACGGCAGAGCTGCTCCGCCAGCTTCCGGCAGGCGGCTCGGTCGTGGAAGCAGGCTCCGGCTGGGGGACGCTGCTGCTGCACGTTAAGCGGCATTGTCCGGACTTGGCACAGATCGTCGGCATCGAGAATTCGCTCGTCCCCTACGCGGTGTCGAGAACAGCTGTACGGATGGATCGGCTCATGATGCGCAAGCATCCGAAGACCGCATCGATCGCGATTCTGCGAACGGACCTGTATGCGCATGACTATGCGCAGGCTGACGCGGTCGTCTGCTATCTATACCCCGGCGCCATGGACAGGCTCGGTCCGATCTTGGCAGAGCAGCTGAAGCCGGGAAGCCATGTGCTTAGCATCTGCTTCGCGATTCCAGGCTGGCGGCCGGAACGCGTCGTAACGTGCCGTGACCTGTATCGGACGCCGATCTATTGCTATCGAGTCGGCTGACGACAGCCGAAGCGCAGGTTAGCCCTTACGCTCGAAGCCCTTTACGATCGCGATGACCGTCTCTACGGATCGAAGCATCACGTCTGCCGAAGCGTATTCGAACCGGCCATGGAAGTTCTCGCCGCCCGTGAACAGATTCGGCGTAGGCAGCCCCATGTAGGACAGCTGCGAGCCGTCCGTCCCGCCTCGTATCGGCTTGATGACGGGCTCGATGCCGAGCGATTTCATCGCGTCATAAGCGATATCGACGATCTCGCGTACCGGCTCGATCTTCTCGCGCATGTTGTAATACTGATCCTTCATCTCCAACCCGATCCGATCCTCGCCGTACGCCTGTTTCAGTTCGTTGACGATTCCTTCGATGAAGGCTTTGCGCGCAAGGAACTTCTCCTTGTCGAAATCCCGAATGATGTACTGCAGCTTCGCTTCCTCCACGCCCCCTTGCAGGGAGATCAAGTGATAGAAGCCCTCATAGCCTTCCGTATGCTCCGGCGCTTCCCCCTGGGGCAGCTTGGCGTGCAATTCCATCGCGATCTTCGACGCGTGGACCATCTTTCCCTTGGCCGTTCCGGGGTGGACGTTCTTGCCGCGGATCGTAATCTTCGCCATGGCGGCATTGAAGCTCTCGTACTCCAACTCGCCTAGCGGCCCGCCATCCACCGTATATGCGCATGAAGCGCCGAATGCCGCGACATCGAATCGATGCGGACCGCGGCCGATCTCCTCGTCAGGAGTGAACGCGACGCGTACCTTGCCGCGGCGTATGGACGGTTCGCGGATCAACCGCGCCATCGCCGTCATGATGATCGCGATGCCGGCTTTGTTATCGGCGCCAAGCAGCGTCTTGCCGTCCGTCGTAACGAGCGTATGGCCTGCGTATTTCGCCAATTCCGGGAAATCGTTCGGCGACAGCACCACGCGAGGATCGGCGTTCAAGACGATGTCTTGTCCGTCATAGCGGCGGATGATCTGCGGATTGACGCCTGCGCCCGTGAAGTCGGTCGCCGTGTCGAGATGGGCAAGGAAGCCGATCGTGGGCACAGCCTTGTCCGTGTTCGCAGGCAGCGTAGCCATGACATAGCCGTTCTCATCCAGCGTGATCTCCGACATGCCGATCGCTTGCAGCTCGTCAACGAGCATGCGTGCAAGCGTCAATTGCCCTGGCGTGGAAGGGCAGGTCTCGCTGTCGGCATTCGATTGCGTATCGACCTGGACGTAACGCGTGAAGCGCTGCAGCATTTCGTCTAACATGACAACGTCACTTCTTTCCTTTGTATTTGCCGGAGTGCTCGATATCGATATGGACGTCAACGCGGCTAAGCGAATTTGTGTTCAGAGGAAACGGCTTGGTCTTCATCAGCCGCTTGAACGCGGCAGGATTGTCGCGATAGAGCTGCTCGCTTAACCGGTAGACGTCGATATTGTTGCGGACGCAGGTCTCGAACGTTGCGAGTACCTCGTCTCGTACGCTTGCCTCCGCAAGAGCCCCCAAATGCTTATCATGCGTATCGATCCACGATCCGCCGATATTGCCTTTAAGCCGGATGGAAATCACGAACTTTACGTCAGAGCCACTTACGGTAGGGTGAATCGAATATTTCAACCCATACAAGTTCACCACGGCGGTCGGCTTCCCTTCGATCGGGACGTTGATGGACTCGATGTCGAGCCGTTTGTTGATCCATCTGGCACCGATCAGTTCCTCCTCGGATATCCAGCCGGCGTAACGCTTGTCGTTGAAGAAGTAAGCGCCGTTTACGCGGAACATCGGTTTCAGTCGCTTGTCCTCGCTCCAGGATCGCTTGTCGATCGCAAGCGACGGCAGGTAAGCGGAATAGCCGGGTTCGTTCATGGCCGCCAGGAACTTGAAGTCATGGAGAGGCACGATATAGGGGCGCTGGGTATAATATTTGATCGGCCTGGCCAGCAGTGACTCGAGCGGCGAGAAGTTCACCAGGGACTTGACGCTCAGTATGTCGGCGAGATTCTCTTTCGTCCCGAACACATGAATATTATACCGGATTTCGCGAGATCGGTTAACCGTATCGGTTACCTCCCTGAGCTTATCCAGCTTAATGATGTTATCCGATACGACTATAGCGCTGACATGGCCCCAGAATAATCGCAGCTGCGACGTCCCATAGAGATCTGCGAATGCCTCGAGAACGGTCGTGCCTTCGCCTCGCCCGATCCAGACCGGGATATTCTTGCCAGGCTCGCCGCTTTCCCGCCTCGCTACATTCGCGAAGTTGAGAATCTGAACATAGGCTTTGTATTTTCCGTCTGCATAGTCGAGGCCGATGGCGGTAATGTAGGCTAACGATTGGATTTCATTGGAGCCCCAGCAGCCGCCCAGGAGCGGAAGCAAGAGGAGGAGCATCATCACACGCTGTTTCTTCATCATTCCGGATCGTCCTTCCGCTGATCAGAGTCCGTCGTATGCAGCCCCGAAGGTCTCTTATTCACTTTGGCCCATGGCAGCTTGAAAAATGCGGGAGCCCAATCCTTGAATAAGGGCGGCGAGAGCGGCATCAAATACGGCTTGCCGAAGGAAGTGAGGCACGATAAATAGTAGACGAACAGGATTGCCCCGAGAATAAGACCGTACATCCCCAAGAAGCAGCACAGGATGAACAGCGACAAGCGCAGCACGCTCACGCTTACGCTCATGTTCTGATTGATAAGCGTGGCAGAGGTTACGGCGGTCATGCCCCCTACGACGACTGTCGAGGGAGAGACGAGCCCTGCGCGGATAGCTGCATCCCCGATAATAATGCCTCCAACGACAGTCAGCGTAGAGCCGATGGCGCTGGGGAGACGGCTCCCGGCTTCCCTGAAGATTTCGAGCATCATAAGCAGCAAGAATAGCTCAATCTGCGGAGCGAATGGAAGTCCGAGACGCGATATCGAGATCGTCGCCAGCAGTCGAAATGGAATTTGATCCTGATGATAAGCGGCAAGCGATACCCAGATTGCCGGCAGGAGAATCGTGATTAATAGACTGACATAGCGTACCGTGCGGGCGAATGACGTGTAGAGATAAGGGAAATGCAGGTCTTCCGGCGATTTCAATTGCAAGGGGAAGGAGGACGGTCCGACCAGCACCATCGGGCTGCCGTCCACGATGATTGCGAATCTTCCTTTCAAGAGCGCGCTGACCGTAAAGTCCGGCCTTCCAGTGAAATCCATGAGCGGCACGATGGCATATTTATGATCGGAGATCAATTCTTCGATCTGCTGCACGCTGTAGATGCCGTCGACATCGATTGCCTGCAGCCGTTGACGCGCGAGCCGCACATCTTCGGGTGCCGCGATATCGTCCATATAGAGGAGTGCGATCTTCGTCGATGTCCGTCTTCCGAGCGTGAACGACTCGCAATGCAGCGTGCTGCTGCGTATCCGTTTCCGGATCAGCGCAATGTTGGTCGTCACATTCTCAACAAATCCATCCCGAGGCCCTTTAATCGACAACTCCGTATTCGATTCGTCGGGCGAGCGCTGAGGCAGCTTCGAGATATCGACCCAATACAACGCGCGTTCAGACGGGATGACAAGCAGCAGCTCGCCTTGGAAAATGCGGACGGCGATCGATTCGACCGAGACCGCGCCGACCTGCGGGATGACAGACAGGTTGCAGATGAGATATCCGCCGCGGATCGGGAAGCCATGATGCTTGTCATACGCGTCGGAAAGGGCGGCCAGGATGTAGTTGCCGATGATGCTGCTGTCGCACGTTCCTTCGCTGTAAATGAATAAGACGTCGGAACGCTCGCCTTCGCCGAACCGATGGGCGCGGATAACGACGTCGCTGGAATGCGGGAACAATTGCTTCAGCTTCTCTAACGACCATATATCCTGTAGATTGGCATCTCCACTCATGATGCTCGCTCCTTTGCGGGTTTGGTTAAGATCGCGGCGATCAGCCACAGAACGGTCATGCAGCTCTCGACGATCAATGCGCTTGGTACGAAATATTGCTGTTTAAAGGAGTAGATCTCCTGCTGGCTCAACGGGAGGAGGGCAAGCACGAAATAACTGAGCGCAGCCGCAATAATGAACCAACGCCGAGTGTTGCGTTTCGCCGGACCGACGAAATCAGAGAGCAGGTAGAGAGGGAGGGCGATTCGCACGGAGGCGCCTGACAACCACTGATAGACCGAGAGGAAATCCACGTGCTCGATGAACGCGCCGATCTGCACAAGACGCCACTGCTCGTATGGCGATTCGGTCTGTCTGGCTGCTTCTTCGGGTCCGAACTCCGTTAGAGCTCCCAGCAACGGCCCCAGCATGATCTGGATGGTGAGCAAGATGAGCAAGAACAGATGCCGCCATTTCACGGTCGTTTTGACGTGATGCTGCAGCATGACCAGCAAAACAATTTCAGAAAGCCCCCCGCCTGCATAAACCAAGCCATTCATGACCGGACTCCATCCGTGCTCGAGAATCGGCAGCAGGAAACCATAGTCTTTGACTCTTGTATTCGAGATCGCCACGAAGTACCCTAATGCGAAGACAATGGGCAGCAGCACACCGGACCCGATCGCGATCGCGCGGATTCCGGCCAGTGCAGCGAAACAACTGACGACAATGAGAATGAAGGTAAGCGCGAATCGAGGTGTTTCCGGCAAATAATTCGCTTCGGTCCAATTGCTGGTATGAATGAGCGTAAGCGCCCCGATTAAGTAAATATGAACGTATACGGGGATGACGAGCACCCAGGACAGCCAGGGGCTTGTCCGTGCCGCGAGCCAGGGCTGCAGCTTCGTTTGCCCGGAACGCCGCATGATGACGAGCAGGATGCTGAACCATAGCGTCACCGGCAGCAACGATGCTAGCGGAACCAGCCAAGAATCGCGCCCCGAAGCGCTTAGAATCAATGGGTTGACGATCACATGGCTGAACAGGCCGTTCCCCAGCAGGAATATCATGCTTAGCTGCAGGAACGAGATTTTCCCGAATCCGGGATCGGAGCTCATGGGCGGCCTCCTTCTATCCGATAGAAACTGTACATAATTTTTCCATCCATTAGCTGGAATATGCGAATTAAATAATCGTTCCGTCCAATCGGAAGCGACCGTATGCAGGAGGCTCCTTCGGTTAAGGCGAACAAGAAGAGAGATGACGGCGAAAGGTGAGGGATCGACATTGAACGACGCCGAATATGTAGCAGCGATTCGGAACGGAGATCGGCTGGCCGTGGATCGCTTGCTGGAACGATATCGCGAACAAGCCGTTCGCTGGGCGGCCGCCGTCACAGGCGATTCGCATCTTGCCCAGGACATCGCTCACGATGCGCTGCTGTCGGCAATGGCTCGATTGGACCAGCTTCGAGATCCCGCGCGGTTCGGGGGCTGGCTCAGGCAATCCGTTCGGGGTCATGCGCTGAATAAGCTGAAGCGGTCGCGAAGGGAAGTTCCGAATCAGGAAGCAGCGGAACTCGCGGATCGAATGGCTGACGCAGGCGGCGATCCGCAACGACTGACGGTCGAAGAAGCATCGCTGCAAGAGCTGTTGGCGGGCGCAATCGAGCCTCTATCGGCCAGGAATCGCGCCGTCATGCTCGACCTTGCCGAGGGAGCGGATACGGACCAATTGCTCCAGCGATATGAGCTGACAAGAGGCAATCTGTACAATCTGATCTCCCGTTCGCGAACGAAGATCGGCGAGGAGCGGTATCGCGCTTCGCTCGAAGCATACTTGAAGGAGCGGAGAATCGCAGGGCGCTGCCGTCAGGCCATGCTGGAAGAGCCGAAGCGGTCGCGGCCTTATTCGATGTTCGGGATTGCCGTGCACGAGGCGTTGGGCTATGAACAAGCCGCGAGCCCGCTTGAAGTGACGGAGACGATGGGGATAACCGGTGAGGCATTCCGCCTCAGCATGACGGCCGGCTGCCATTGGAGGGGCATCTCGACATACGATTGGACGCATACGGCGCAGCGTGCGGTCGAGAGGCTCGGGAGGAAGGGGCGCATATTCTCGCGCAAGCGCAATGACCCGGTAACGCCGGAACGCCATATCGAACTGCTGAGACTCATTCACGAGAGTCTGGATCGTGGGGTTCCCGTCATCGCATGGAACGTCGTCATGAACGAGTTCGGCCTCGTCTACGGCTACGATGATCGCGAAGGACTGCTGCATTATCGCGGTTTCGGGCACGAGAAGCAGGCGAGGCGTTATATCGAGATCGGCAGGAGCCACGAAGAGCCGGAGTTGTTTGCGCTAGCAATCGGCGGTAAGACGGCTCCGCAGATATCGGATGGCGATATGATCCGGCAGATCGTTAAGCATGCGAAGGGAGAAGAGACGCCTGTGCCTGGATTCGACTTCGGTCTGCAAGCTTACAGGCAATGGATGGCTGCAGCAGAACGGCGCGAGCTGGATCCGCTGGGCCATGCCTACCAAGTCGCGATCCTCTGCGAAGCAAGGGAGCATGCCGGCTATTACCTGCGGCTCTTGAGCGAGCGATCCCGGTCGCAGGCGATGCGCGACGGCTTAATCGCGGCTGCGTCGTGTTATGACCAGTCATTGGAGGCGCTTCGCAAGCTGTATCCTTCTTTTCCTTATGGATATGGGCTGGATAGCGGGGATATGGAAGGCAATGGACGGATCGTGCAAGCCATTGGGCAAGCGATGGCAGCCGAATCGGAGGCTATCGAGCGGATCGAGGAGCTGTTATGAAAAATTTTGCGGTGACGCGATAGATTTTCCGAGTCTCGATTGTCTACCTGTTGAAACCCAATACAAGGAGGCATGCGCATATGACGCATCCGATTCGCTCTTATCTGCCCACAGTATTTCTACCGGTCAGCAATCTGAAACGATCCATCGAGTGGTATTGCCAGCTGCTGAGCATGCCGCTGCAGCCGAAGCATGACGGCGGCGGCATTTACTACTTCGGCATGCAGGGCACCGACTTGATTCTCGACAGCAACATGTGGGGGTTTCCTCCCATGACGATGTTCGATTCCTCGGATATCGATGCGTCGTACGCGTTCTGCGAGCGGCAAAAGTATGCTCATATCGGCGAACTGTTCCGTTATCCGACCGTTGCGCATTTCAGCGTCGCATCGAACATGATCTGCCAATGCGCACGCGCTTACGTATCGGATACGCCGAATCCGCTGCTTCCCCGGATCTCGCGCGTCATCGTGCATACCGGCCAAGCCGGCATTACGCCCGAATGGTACGAGAACTTCCTCCAGCGCAAGAGGGAACGGGACCCGTTCGCAGTCGGGCTTGATTGCATCCCGATGGAAGAAGGCGCGGACCTGTTGTTCGACGACGGCACTTTCAGCGAATCGGAGCCGGTCTACTTCGATCGTTTGCAGCAGTCGCTGCGTGCCAATCCTTCCATCCTGATCGAATCGCCCGATGCTGGGGCAGCGCAGGAATATGTGATCCGCGCAGGTGGAAGGATCACGCGCAGTCTGACAAGTCGTTGCGGCGTAGCGGCATTCCAATTCGCCGATCCTGACGGCAACGTCATTATGGTAGGTCAGAAGCGGTAAGCGAGAAGGGCGAAGGGCTACGAATGCTTGCGCAGCAGCTCTTCATAGACGGCCTTAGGCCGCAGTCCGACAAGCTTCTCGACCGGTTCGCCGTTCTTGTAGAGCAGTACGGTCGGCATGCTCATGACGCCGGCACGGGAAGCTGCCTCGGGCAGTTCGTCGCAATTGACTTTTACGATAGTCAGATTCGTGGAATGCGAATCATGCAGCTGCTCCAAGATGGGGAGCAGCGTGATGCAGGGCGGGCACCAGGGTGCGCCGTAATCGAGCAGCACCATGCTTCCCGATCGAATGGCTTGTTCGAGCGTATGCTCGTCATGCGCATGAATCATCGTCATCGTGATTACCTCCTGAGGCGCCTGCAAGGCGCCTTTCTTCTTGTATGGCTTGCATGCGGTCGACCAGATTCGCGCGAAGCAGCGTCAGCTGCGTGATTTGCCGATCGATCTCGGACAGCTTGCTTGCATAGAGCGGCATAACTTCGGCACAGAACGCTTCTTTATTGACCATGACGCATTGCAGGATGCCGGCGATCTGTTCGGTCGTTAATCCGAGATGCAGGTATAGCTTGACAGTCTCGACTTGTTCAACAGCGAGCGGACTGTAATCGCGATAGCCGTTGGCCTGACGGCTAGGCGCGATTAGTCCCTGTGCTTCGTAATAGCGCAGCGACCGGATACTCACGCCGGTACGTGCGGATAATTCGCCGATTCTCATGGCATTTCCCCCGGGTTCATGCGGATATGCGGTACTTCTCTATACTAAACCCTGACATCAATGGCAGAGTCAATCGTTATTTTTAGAGGAGTGCCGGCGCTTTGACAACCAGGCGTACTTCCTGAATAATGGACAGCATACCGGCTGTAAAGGATGTGTGGCATGAAATCTCTCGTTCTAGCGGAAAAACCGAGTGTCGCCAAGGAGCTTGCGCGCGTGCTCGGCTGTTCGGCGAAACATAAATCGCATTATGAAGGGCCTCGTTACGTGGTGACATGGGCACTCGGTCATCTTGCCGCGCTTGCCGAACCGGAGGATTATGATCCCCGCCATAAGCAATGGGAATTGGAGGCGCTGCCTCTAATGCCCGAACCGATGCGGATTAAGCCGCTCAAGGAGACGTCGCATCAATTCCGCGCCGTTGCGGAATTGGCGCGGCGAAGCGACCTGGGCGAGCTGATCGTGGCTACGGACGCAGGTCGCGAGGGCGAGCTTGTCGCGCGCTGGATCATGGAATTAGTGAAGTGGAAGAAGCCGTTCAAGCGGCTGTGGATATCTTCCCAGACCGATCAAGCGATTAAAGAAGGCTTCGCGAAGCTGAAGCCCGGTAAAGACTATGATCGGCTGTTCGCGTCTGCGCTGTGCCGCGCGGAGGCAGATTGGCTGATCGGCCTGAATCTGACAAGGGCATTAACCTGCAAGTATAATGCGCAGTTGTCGGCAGGCCGCGTACAGACGCCGACGTTAGCCATCTTGATGAATCGAGAAGAGGAGATTCGCGGCTTCCGGCCTGAACCCTATTGGACGATCGAAGCGGATCTTGGAGGTTATCGCGCGATCTGGCGGGAGAAAGAGGGGCATGACGGCCGTGTGTGGACGCGCGAGCATGCCGATACGACCGTTCAGCGCATGACGGGGGCAGGTTCGGAATTGCTCGTGGAACGGCTGCGGACCGCCGAGAAGCAAGAGCCGCATCCGCTTGCCTACGATCTAACCGAGCTGCAGCGCGATGCGAATAACCGGCTCGGCTTCTCGGCGAAGCAGACTTCAAGCGTGCTGCAGCGGTTGTATGAACAGCACAAGCTCGTCACGTATCCGCGTACCGACTCGCGGTATCTGAGCAGCGACATCGTGCCGTCGCTGAAGGCTAGGCTGGAGAGCGTGGCGGTCGGGCCTTATGCCCCGCTGGCAAGGAAATTGTCGCGCGGCGCGCTTGCTGTATCGAAGCGATTCGTGGACGACGCGAAGGTCACCGACCACCATGCCATTATTCCGACGGAGCAATATGTGCAGCTCGGTACGCTGACGGCGGAGGAGCGGAAGCTGTACGATCTCATTGTGCGGCGCTTCTTGGCTTTGTTCTGCCCGCCCTACCGCTATGAGGAGACGAGCGTAACCTTGAAGCTGGGCAGCGACCGATTCTATGCGAGAGGGCGGGTGCCGAAGCAGGAAGGTTGGCGCGAAGCGTATGGAGACAGCGGCTTAGCAGCCGCAGGCGGCCATGATGAAGCGGGTGACGATGATAGCGAGCGTAACGGTGGTCGTGCCGGTGCTGCTCCGGCAGAGAAGATGCAGCTGTTGCCTGCGATGCAGGAGGGGCAGCGGCTGCCTCATAGAGGGATTAAGCTGAAAGACGGACAGACGCAGCCGCCGGGACGCTATACGGAGGCATCGCTCCTGACGATCATGGAGAAGCATATGCTGGGCACGCCTGCGACGCGCGCGGACATCATCGAGAAGCTGCTGCAGTCGGATACGATTGAGCGAATGAACGGCGGCCGCCTGCAGCCGACAGGCAAGGGCAAGCAGCTGATCGAGCTCGTCGTGGAAGAGCTGCGCCAGCCGGAGCTGACCGCGCAGTGGGAAGCCGAGCTGGAGCGGATCGCGAAGGGGCAGGGCGACCCGAAGGCGTTCCTCGCGGGCATTCGCAGCCAGACTGCCAAGTGGATCGAAGAGGTGAAGCGGGAGACCAAGGATTACAAGCCGCATAACCTTTCGCATGCTCGCTGTCCGGAATGCGGCAAGGCGATGATGGAAGTGAACAGCAAACGGGGCAAAACGCTGGTTTGCACGGATCGGGAATGCGGTTACCGCCGTGCGGCGGAGCCTTCGCTCTCGAATAAGCGCTGCCCGCAATGCCGGAAACGGATGGAGATTCACGACGGCAAGGCGGGCAAGTATGCCCAATGCCGCCCCTGCAATGTCATCGAGAAGCTGGACGGCGAGCGCGGCGGACCCGGCGGCAAGGGACGCGCAGGCCGCCACCAACAGCAGAAGCTGATCGAGAAGTTCAGCGATAACGTCACCCTGGGCGGCAGCCTCGCAGATAAGCTCAAGGCAGCATTAGAGGGCAAGGATAAGGACTGATGCATAGGAAGAGCGGTTGTTCGGGCGCATCTGCCCCTGAACAACCGCTTTTCGTCGCTAGAGGTAGGTATGTTTGGCCGTTCTTCCGTACCGTATCCCTTTGAATCAGGTACTGGCGTGTCACCCTCGCGCTGGGCGCTGGTTAACCAATCTCGCTCTCGTTCGGATCCGGAGACTGTCGAATGATTCGAGCCTGCCAGCGAACTCAAGCATATCGGTCATCTAAACGGAGCAAAGCCCCTTGAAATAGCGCATGTGTGTACGTTAACAGCGCAGATGCTTCGTAATTGCATACAAGCCGTCTGCCTGCACACGTTCCCATCATTATTCGATCGTCTCGTCCGCCGAATTAAAGCTGGCCTTTTTGACTACAGGGGCCATTTAGGGATAGCGGCTGGAAGGCAGAGCAGGGATATTTTCCCAACCGAACCGACGGATCATTTGCGTATCGTAACGCGCGTGCCGATCGGGACGATGTCTTTGAGCTGCAGCACATCCGGGTTATACATGCGGATGCAGCCATGCGAGACTTCGCGTCCGATCGAAGCGGGATCGTTCGTGCCGTGGATGCCGTAGTGCGGCTTGGACAAGCCCATCCAGAATGCCCCGAAAGCTCCGCCTGGATTGGGCTGCTTGTTGATGATCGTGAATTCGCCCGACGGCGTTCGCGTGACCATTCTTCCAATGCCGACCGGAAACCCCCGCACGACTCGGTTGCCGTCCAAAAGATACAGCCGTCGATCCGATAAATCGACGATGATTCGATACGATGGCATCGCATTCACTCCTCTTGGATAGCGTATGCGAATGCGACCGCACGCGACGATGATGCTTGCCTATACGAAGAGCCGGATAATCGCAAGCACGGCCAGATGGGCGGGATAGAAGGTTCGCCAGACGATGCGCGGGATGCGGATGCGGTCGACGGCTTGTAAGACGTACGGCGCATATACCAGCGTCATCGTCGAGAAGATGCTGAAGAGCTGCGTGAACCATCCGACATAGATGAACAGCAGATTCAGCGCAAAATGCAGCCCAACGGCCATATGATTATGCGTATACCGATAGATGAGGACGAGCAGGAGGATGTATGCGCCATAGTTGAAATGCAGCAGCTCCAGCAGCGCGCAGCCTGCAAGTACGGCAATTACCGAGAGAATCGGCTGCTTCATGCGATCCATCAGCCACAACAAACCTAGGCAGACCAATAGGGAGCCGACTACATTGATATCAGTCCGCTCATCGGGCGTAATCAGCGCCCATTGATAAGGAAGCTGCGAGATAACGGCAATGACCGCAAGCCGCAGCATATATTTCGGGACGCTTCGAGTCATGCAGTAGCCGATGACGAGCGCGTATGCGTAGAAGGGCATCGCGAGCCGGCCGATCATGCGCCAGCCTTGCTCATCCGGGAACAGCACGATCCCGACATGGTCGATCAGCATCGTAAGCATCGCAAGCAATTGCATGGTTGTCGCCTCCAGAGCGCAAATGTGGAAATATGTCTATTATAGCGAAGTTAGCAAGACGGCTCTAGCGCGACGTATAGACGCGGCCGCCGCGCTCATTTATGATAGGAAGAAAGCTGTCATTAATAGTCGATCCGAAGGAGGTTGGGCGGATGGCGTCATCTCATGGCGGACGAGAGCAGCATAATGGTACGAGAAGGCTGCGAATGCTGCTCCGCAACGAGCTTACGGAATTGGACCGCTTGCATGAAGCGCTCGAGCGATACGGCCGGGAAGCCTCGATCTCGACGCGTGATGTGCAGCATTGCGTACTGGCGCTTGAAGAGGTCGTAACGAATGTCATTCGATACGGATATCCGGCAGAGGAAGCCGCGAACGCCATGCGAAGACATGAAATCGTTTGCGATCTCGTAAGCGATGGGCATCGGATCATGCTGACGGTCACGGATGACGCGATTCCTTACAATCCGCTCGATCGAAGCGATCCCGACGTGACGTTGGCGCTGGAGGATCGAGTGCCTGGCGGACTTGGCGTCTACTTTGTCAAGCAAGTGATGGACGAAGTTAGCTACGAACGGGTCGGCAACCATAACAAACTTGTCATGATCAAAAGAAGGACAGACGGAGGACAACATGAATATTCGACATGAGATGGAACAGGATATCGCGATACTGCTGCTGGAAGGACGGATGGACGGCACGAACTCCGGCGCGGTCGAAGAGCGATTCAACGCGCTCATTCAAGAAGGGCGAAGCAAGTTCGTCATCGATCTGGGCGGCCTAAGTTATATTAGCAGCGCCGGACTGCGGATCGTGCTTGTCGCGGTGAAGAAGACGAAGGCGGTGCAGGGGCGCATTCTATTCGCTGCGCTGACGGAGCAAGTGAAGGAGATTCTCGATATGTCCGGCTTCCTGCCGCTACTCGAGACGGCGCCTTCCAGAGAAGAAGCGCTGCTGGCAATACGCGGTTAAATCGTTCGGGCTGGAGAGGCGGGTAACAATGCCATACGTTGAAATCGTTGCGGCAATCGTGACAGGTACGGCAGCGGTAACGGCAGCTTATATGGGCTACCGCTACATGCGCGTCAAGCGCGAGATGAGGCAGGTCGAGATGCTGTTAGGCGCAGCGCTTCACGTCAATTCGACGCTCGAGAAGCGAGCGCTGCTCGACATTATTATGAAGACGGCTTCGGAGGTCGTGAATGCCGAGGCCTCTTCCGTCTTGCTGGTAGACCCGGCGACGGAGGAGCTGTACTTCGAGTTGGTCATCGGCGAGAACGGCGAATCGGTCAGAGAGATTCGCCTGAAGCCAGGCGAAGGCTTGGCGGGTTCGGTCGCGACGTCGGGGGAAGCCATTATCGTGAACAATCCGGCAGGGGATCCGCGATGGTCATCCCGCGTATCCGACCGATCCGGCGTGACGACGCGCAATCTGCTCTGCGTGCCGATCGTGAATCGCGGTTACGTAACCGGCGTGCTGCAGACGCTGAACAAGAAGAACGGCGCCTTCACCGAGCGCGATAAGCAGCTTCTATCGCGTGTTGCGGCGCCCGTCGCTGTAGCATTGGAGAACGCGCATCTGTACGAAGCGCTGACTCACTCGATCGACGTGCTGAAATCGACGACTGCGGATAAGGATCGGATGGAGAGCGAGCTGCGCATCGCCGGGGATATCCAGCTGAGCTTCCTGCCGAAGGAACCGGTGCCCGCCCACATGGACTGCGGCGTAAGCGCGGTACTGCTGCCTGCGAAGCAGGCTGGGGGCGATTTTTACAATTACATGGCACTGACGGACGAGCAGGTCTTCTTCACGCTCGGAGACGTCTCCGACAAAGGAGTACCTGCCGCGCTCTTCATGGCGGCGACGATTACGCTGCTCAAAGGCGCGGTGTTCCCGGGCATGACGCCTGCGGAGCTGCTCTCCCGCGTCAACGATACGTTATGCAAGGATGAGCCGGCGATGTTCGCCACCGTCATCTGCGGGATGCTGAATACGGCGACAGGCGAGCTCGTACTGAGCGAAGGCGGACACTGTCCGCCTTACCTCTTGAAGAAGGACGGCGCGATCGAGGCGCTGAAGCTTCCCAAGGGGATGCCGCTCGGCAGCTGGCCCGAGGCGAACTACCGCAATATGACGCTGCAGCTCTCGCCCGGCGACAAGCTGCTGCTCTACTCGGACGGCATTATCGAGGCGGAGAACGCAGCCGGCGAATTGTACGGCGCGAAGCGTCTGGTCGATTATCTCGCCGGATACGGAACCGGATCGATCGACGAACTTCCGAGCAGACTGTTGCAGGATGTCGTCGGATACGCGGACGGCGCGCCGCAATCCGACGACATCGCGATACTCTGCGTGTCTAGAAAGGAAGCGTAACTTTGATACTAGCATTGCGTTGGATCGGCGTAAGGCAGGAGGATCGCAGGAAAACCTCGGTTCTATTGCCGATTTTCTTCTTATGCGGCATTGCCGAGCTGTTGACGTATAACGGCTTCATGACGCTGTTCAACCAACGGTTCGGCAGCGAATACCTGCCCTATGTCTATACGGCAGAAGCGTTAATCCTGCCGCTCGAAGCATGGTTCATGTCTTGGCTGGCCAGCCGGCTTGATAAACCGTCGCTGATGCGGACGCTGTTCGGCATCATGCTCGGCATCATCTCGGTCAATGCGGCCGTGATCATCGGGCTCCAAGCTCTTGATCTCGATATGCGCTGGTATTATCCGTTCTTATTCTTATCTTCGAACTTCGTCGTCCGGCAGCAGACGATACTGCTCTGGAGCCTGGCCGTAGACCTGTGCCCGACGCAGCAGGCCAAGCGTCTGATGCCCTATTTTGTCGGCGCCGCGACGCTCGGCGGCGCCGCGGCAGGCTTGCTCGCGCAAGGCGTCAGCAGCTTGTTCGGCGCGAGCTATGTCTATATCGCGGCACCGCTGTTCCTGCTCGCGGGCTCGTTCAATTACCGGCGGGCGATACAGGTCTATCTCGTGCCGCTCACCCTGCGAAGCAGCGTCGAGGTCGCGGCTGGTGCGGAAGAACCGTCCGGAACGGGCTCCGCCGGCTACTATTTCCGCCAATCGCTTCGTTCGCCGTTCTTGCTCGGCGCGATCGGCATTATGACGCTCATGCCGGCTGCTTATTTCTTGATGGAATACGAGTACTTGACGATTCTTCGTGAACGGTTCCCGGATGAGGCGGATTTTGCCTCGTACTTCGGCATGATCACGACGCTGCTGTTCACGCTGGCATTCCTCCTGCAGCTCGTCTATGCCAAGCTCGTGAACTGGCTGGGATCCAGCAGCATGCTCACGGCGATCGCGGCGGTGTTCACGATCTGCTTCGCGCTCGCCGCGGCTGCCTTCGGTTCCTCTGTCCTGTTGGCTGCGATCTCGATGGGGTATCTGCTGCTCTACCTGCTGCTCTACTATGTAGCCGAGCCCTCGAACCAGCTGTTCTTCAAGGTGCTGCCGATCGCGGAGCGGGACGGCTTCCGCTATGTCGCGCAAGGGGTGTCGGCTTCGGCGGGCATCCTGCTGGGCGCGCTCATCCAATTCACCCATACGGGCTTCGGCGTCCCGCTGCAGCTTCTCGCTGTCATCGGCGGGGTTATGGCTATCTTGCTGCTGCTCATCTCGTTGTACGTCCGCAAGCAATATCTAATCGAACTGGTACGATCGGTACAGGCCGCGAGGCCGCAGGAGCTGGATACGGACGATACGGCGGCGGAGCTGATGCGCAGTCCGAAGGCGGCGCAGGCGGTCTACGCCATGCTCGATGCGCCAGAAGAGCAGCCTAAGCTGGTGGCGCTTGAATTAATTCGCCGTACCGGGGAGAAGCCGCCCCTCGCCAAGCTGCTGAGCTTGCTCGACGGTAACGCTTCGGCAGCGGTGCGAGTCGCGGCGCTCCGGACGATCGATCTCGGCGGTGCCGAGCTGTCGGATGTCGTGCGAGTCGGCGCACTGCTGCAAGACCCGGACTTCGAGGTGAGGGCCGTTGCGGTCTCGCGGCTCGGACAAGCGACGCATATTGCGCATCAGGCGTTCTATTTTATCCGCCTGCTGCTGTTGGACTCGAATCCGATGGTCGTGGCCGAAGCGGTGAAGGCGCTCCATGCGCTGCGCAGCGAGCAGAGCTACGAAGCTTGTTACGAAGCCGTTCAGAAGCTGCTCGAGGAGGGCGGCGAGACAGCCGTCTATATTATCCAAGCGGTAACGGAACTGGAGATGTATAGCTTCATCCCTGCGGTAGAGCCGCTGCTCGACAGCCCGTCATCGGCTGTCCGGGCTGCCGCGATGGCTTGCCTGGGCAAGCTCCGGCATACGTCGGCAGCCGGCCGAATGCTGGCGCTGCTGCCTGAGGCCGATCCGCATGGACTGTCGGCGGCAATCGAGTCATTCACGGCTATGGGGTCGACCGTAGCGGAGGAGCTGATCGCGGTACTGCCTCATGCGCATCCCAAAGTGTGGCAAGCAGCCGTGTCTGCGCTGTGCCGACTGGAGCTGACGGATTCGCAGGCAGCCAGACTCGGCGATGCTTGCATCGCGGCGCTTCATGAGTTGTCCGGCACGAGGCCTCTGCCTGCCGCGATCGAATATCTCAGCGGCAAGGAGCGCGGCGAGCTTGCTCGTCTGAGGCAGAGCGAGGCCGATCAATGCCGGCTGACGGCCATCTGGGCCTTCGTCGCTGTCGAGACGGATGCGCAGGTCGCCGAGACGCTGCGCGCGGCACTCGAGGATCCCGACGAGGAGACGCGCGACAACGGCCTGGAGATGCTGACCGAGGGCATGATCGAGCGGCGATTGGCCCATGCCTTAATCGACTTTTACGGAGACTCCGGAGAAGCAGGGACGAAGCAGCTGATGAGCGAATCGACGGCTCGCGATACGGCAGCCGCGTACGAGGAAGATCCGGATAAATGGGTGCGCATGCTAGTCAAGCACGCGCTGGAGGAGAAGGTGGCAGGCGAGATGGACATGCAGCAAGCGAAGCTGGGCATGTTGGATAAAGTTATTTTCCTGAAGCAGGTTGCATTCTTCTCCGATCTCTCGGTAGACGAGCTCGGCTTGATTGCCGGAATCGCGGAGGAGAGAACCGTGCCGGAGGGCGAACATCTGCTGGCGATCGGTCAGTCGAACGATACGATCTACGTTATCGTGGACGGACGCGTCGAGCTGGAAGGCGTATCTGCGGCAGGCATTCCCGGCACGATCGGCGTGCTGGGGCCCAAAGAGGTGTTCGGCGAGACGTCGTCGCTGGACGATACGCCTTCGAACGTGACCGCCTCCGCGCTGCTCGGAGATGTCCGCGTTCTTGCGATGCGCGGCGAAGACGTGTCCCGCTTGATCCGCATCCATCCGGAGATCGGCGTCGGCTTGCTGCGCGCCTCGCTGTCACGCGTGCGCCTGCTGGAAAATCTGATCATGAAGATCGGGGAATAATTAAACCTTTCTGAACAATTCGAGGATATATTTCCAGCCCGGCCCGAAAAGTGGTACACTGGTATGGTGAATCAGCTTCTATTGGCACTCGGTCACCAATCCACTACCGGGAGGCAACGCAATGGACAATTGTATGCTGGTCAACAAGCCATCGCTCAACTTAGCGGGAATCAGCTACTCCGGCCCTTACTCGACATTCCCGGACGGAGCGATCCGCCTGCAAGGCGAGTTCCTTGCACGCAAGCACGAACTGAACGGGCATGCGAAGTCGATGCTGCTCTTCAGCCCTTACTTCGGCAACGAAGTGTTCGCCACCTATTGGGCGTGCTGCGAAGTGAGCCATCTTGACGAGGTGCCCGAAGGAATGGCGCAATTCACGGTGCCGCCTCACGAGTACGCAATGGTCACGACGACGAACAAGCGGATCGGCGAAGGGTACGAGCAATTGCATGCCTGGATGCATGAGGAGGGTCTGGAGAAGGATGAGCGGGCCCTTGCGATGGAGGTATTCTATATTGACGATCATCTAGACGAAGAGCCGGTCGAGATCTGGATTCCGGTTCAGGCTAGAACAACATAACGGATTGAAGCGGCGATGCGAATCGCCGTTTTTCGATTGTTGGATGAACGGAGGGATGAGGCGAGTGGGGAGTCCGATTTATGTAGTCGATGCGTTCACGAATGTTGCCTATCGCGGCAACCCGGCCGCCGTCAGCATACTGGAGAAGCGTGCGGACGAGAGTTGGATGCAGCAGGTCGCTGCCGAAATGAACTTGTCGGAGACGGCATTCGTACGGACGACCGACAGCGGCTATGAATTGCGTTGGTTCACCCCCAGGGCAGAGGTTGATTTATGCGGACATGCAACGCTGGCCGCAGCTCATGTCCTGTGGGAGAGCGGTTTATTGCCGCATCGTGAGGCTGCGGTGTTCGATACGCGCAGCGGGATCCTGACGGTGAGCCGAAGCAAGCAAGGTTGGATGGAGATGGATTTCCCCTCGATCCCGCCGACTGCTGGGATTTCCTCGCAATCCCTGCTGCATGCACTCCGGCTAGAGACACTCGCATTCGCAGGCGGCAACGGCATGGACTTGCTAGTCGAGGTGGAATCCGAGGAAATATTGATGGCGTTGGAGCCGAACTTCGAACAGCTGGCAATGCTGCCGGCAAGAGGCGTGATCGTGACTTGCCGCTCGGACTCGCAGCCATACGATTTCAAGTCGCGCGCCTTCTATCCTGCGATCGGAGTGAATGAAGATCCGGTTACCGGTTCTGCGCATTGCGCGCTGGCACCTTATTGGTCTGCTAAACTCGGGAAGCTCGACATGCTGGCTTACCAGGCATCTGCTCGGGGCGGCATGTTGCGCGTTCGCGTGGCAGACAGCCGCGTAGCCATTGAGGGGCAAGCCGTGACCGTCGTTCGCGGCGAGCTGTCCGAGCGAGCGGAATCCCATTGATCGTGACGAGAGGAGACAGTACGTTATGTTAACCATGAAGCTGCCAAGAGAGCAGAAGGAACGAATGGTCGACAGCTTGAAGGCATTCTATTGGAAGGAACGTGGCGAGGAGATCGGCTCGATTGCCGCCGAGCAGCTGCTCGACCATGTCATTGCCGATATCGGCCCCGTCATTTACAACCAAGCCGTCGCAGCCGCTCGCAAGGTAGTCGCCGAGCGCATGGCATCGATCGAGGACGAGCTGTATGCGCTGGAAGCCGCCGACCGAACGAGAGGCTAGGAAGAAGCCGGGGCAGCTTGAGATCGTGACGGCTTGTGGGCCGTCACTTTATTTTTGCCGGTCGTCTTGGACACGTACATCGCGGCATCCGCAAGCTTAATCGCTTCCTCCACCGTAATGCCTTCCGCCGCGGCGCACCAGCCGATGCTGAGCGTGACGGGCGTCTCGGTCTCGACGCGGCTGCGAATCGCTTCCGCCAGGTCGGCCGCCTTGACGCCGGGACGCGCGACCGCGGCGACGATCTCCTCTCCTCCGTAGCGGCCGGCCGTACCGTTGCCCGCCACTTCGGTCGAGACGATCTCCGCGACATGCTGAAGCACGAGGTCGGCCTTGTGATGCCCTTCCGTATCGTTCAACTTCTTGAAGTTATCGATGTCGCAGAACAGGATCGATACGGTCAATCCGCGGTTGGCGTAACGATTCGCTTTCTTCAGAAAATGCCGCCGAACGAACAGCCCCGTCAATCCGTCGCGGATCGAGGATACATAAACGGACTGCATGCGCTCGATAACACGTTCGAAGAGCAAGAGGAATAGAATGCCGTAGTAGGCGATCGGCATCACCGCCGTCAACGCCTGCACATACGGATAACTGCTATCGGGAGACGCATTGACGGACAGGACGAGCTGATAGATCGTATATACGGCCAGCGCGGCCGCGAACTTGGTCTTCTGGCCGATGCGAGGCAGCACGAGCGAGAGCAGCAGCGCGGCTGCGACAAGCACGCCCAGACCGATCGGCTGCAGCGTCACGCCGGCAGCCGGCAGCTGCTGCGGTCCGACGGAATCGTAGGCGAACCATTGGAAGGCTGCCGTGCCGGCGGCTCCCAGCAAGAAGCCGCACAGGATCAATCTGTCGCGGATCTGTGCGGCTGTATACATCTCCAGAACGGCATATTGCGTGAGGATAAAAGAAATCAGCCGAACCCCCTCGGAAACCGCAAATAGGCGGTCCTCGGCGGGATGCCACATCAGAGGCACGAACGCAAGCGCCGTGCCGGCGGCTAGCAAGCGATAGGCTGCGTTGCGGCGGTTCAGCCTGCGGAGCATCGCCGTCATGAAGAGGAGCATAGTCATGATAGTGAAGACAGACGCGGCGGATGCCGTCCGACCCGCCGCTCCTGCCAGCCATTCGATAAGATGCATGTTGTTCGCCCTTCCGTATCTCATAGTTTACAGAAACATATGTTCTATTATATCATAACCTTGGCAGGCGCGTCATGACTGCCGATAGGAGGGAAGCCGATGGATATTTTACAAGCGCTGTTTTTCCCACCCGAACAGCCCGGCGGCGTATCCTCGATGGTGCCGTATATCCAAGAACGATTCACGAAGATGGGCTGGAGCATGGAGCTGTTCTCGCTGCCTAAGCGGGTCAGAGGCAAGGGGCAAGAAGAAGCGAAGTTCGAGACCTTCGATGCGGCGAGCTTAGCGGGCAACCCGATCGTCGATAAATACTTGCAGACTTACAGGGACTATGTCTGGTGGACGAGAATGCGAATCAAGCGCCGCTATGACCTGATCCACGCGCATCATCCGATCGCAGCGATGGTCATGAAGCAGCTATACCCGGACACCCCGGTCATTATGACGATCCACTCGAGCTACGAGCGCGAATTGATCCTGAACGGCAAGATCGCGGAAGGCAGCCCCGAGCATCGATTCCTCACCTCGCTATACGGCGAGTTGGAGGCGAAGATGGATCGCATCCTGACCGTATCCGAATCGTTCCGCCAATATCTCGCGCCTTACGTGAAGGACAGCACTCGGATCGGGGTGATCCCGAACGGATTCGACGAGAAGCGGTTCCGTCCGGTCTCGCACGAGAACGAAGTGCCGCAGTTAATCACGGTATGCCGCTTGGTGCCCGCGAAGGGACTTGACGTGCTGCTGCGTGCATGCGCGCTGCTGAAGCAGAAGGGGCATCCGTTCGTGCTGCATATTATCGGCGACGGACCGAGCCGCACGGAACTCGAGGCGCTGGCATCGGAGATGGATTTGTACGACGATATTATTTTCTACGGCTATATGCTCCATCCGGAAGAATTCATGCCGTTCTTCGACATATTCGTCCTGCCTTCGCGGGCAGAGGCATTCGGCTCCGTGTTCGCGGAGGCCGCGCTGTGCTGGCTCGCGCCGGTAGGCACGAATGTCGGCGGCATCGCGGAGCAAATCCAGGACGGCGTGAACGGCCTGCTCGTGCCGCCTGACGATCCCGCTGCGCTTAGCATTGCGCTGGAGAAGCTCGTGACAGACCCGTCATTCCGCTACAATATGGCTCGCGCCGCATGGGACAAAGCGAAGAAGGTCTACTCGCTGCAGCGCGTCATCGCGCAACTGAAAGGGGAGTACGCCGTCTATCGCCTGCAAGCGGCGACAGAGGCAGAAGCGGAACCGCAATCGCAAGCGCATCGGGAGGCTGGCGCAGACGAAGAACGATAGCATGAAGGACATGTGCGCGGTAACCAAGCCTAGCAGGAACGGGGGATGACGATGGGGATTCCGTTTCGATTCATGCATGCAGCGGATCTGCATCTCGACAGCCCGTTCAAGGGCTTGGCAGATGCGCCGCCGCATGTACGGGACGCCTTGAAGGAAT
>JAEZCJ010000067.1 GCA_023433615.1 Bacillota bacterium
TTGCTGACGGTGTGCATCTTAGGCTTCCATGTGTTCTTCTTGCTCTTGTCCGGGGCGATGATCTACTTCACTTACTCGGAGATGGCGTATCGAGAGATCCGGAAGACGAAGATCGAGCTGCTCGAGCAGAATTCGCAGAAGCTATCCAGCTATGTATCGAGCATTCAGGATACGGCGCTGTTCCTGGTGACGGGCGAATTGACCAGGGACTGGCTGTCTGCCCCGCCGGCAAGCTTCTACGATTATTATTCGAAGAGCGAGGACATCTACGATGAATTCCAGAAGCTGCTGTCCGTGAAGAGCGGCGTGCATTCCATTGAGCTCTATTCGGACTGGAGCCGCGGCTACCCGGCGATTCAGGATCGCTTCCTGTATCTGCTGGAGGAAGCCGAAGAGGAGGGGTGGCTCGCACGGATGGAGCATGCGGACGGATTCTGGCTGCCTGCGCATCCCTATGAAGGGCTCGCAGGCGCGAATGTCGTCAGCTATGTGCATCGGATGATTAATCAGCGCGGCCATACGGTCGGCTTCGTCAAAATCAACGTCAAGGAGCGGCAGTTATTCGATATGCTGGCCGGAGAATCTGCGGTGGACGGGACTGGCGCGCAAGCCAATTATTACACGATCAAGGACTCCGGCGGCAGCGAGATCGCTTCGACGGCACCGGAGTCGGATAGCGGCTACAGCGCCATCTATACGGACTCGAATTCGGAATACTGGCAGCTGGTCCAGCTCATCCCCAAGGATGCCTTTCATGAGAATAGGCGCGAGACGCTGCTGCTGACGCTGGGACTCGTAGGCGCATTGATCGTCATATCGATCCCGCTTGCGCTCTGGATCTCGCGGAAGCTGACAAGGCCGATCCGAAGCATCGTAGACGGCATGCATGAGGTCGAGAAAGGGAATTTCGACGTGCGGCTGGACCAGGTGAGCGTGCAGGAATACTTGTACCTGACGACGCATTTTAACCGTATGGTTCATCGGCTGAAGGAGCTGGTCTGGCGGCTGGACCGCGAGCATCGCGACCGCCGGGAGGCGGAGATGCATCTGCTGCAGGCGCAGATTAAGCCGCATTTTCTGTACAATACGCTTGACCTCATTCATTGGCGGGCACTGGACTATCAGGCGCATGACATCAGCCAGATGGTGCATCAGCTGTCCAAGCTGTTCCGGATCGGCCTCAGCAATAACAAGTGGTATGTGTCGGTTCGCGACGAGCTCGCGCATGCCCGCTGTTATATCGCGATTCAGCAGTATCGGCATCCGTTCACGGTCACCTATGAGGAGAACATCGATCCTGGCGTACAGGGCGGTCTCATCCCGCGAATCGTGCTCCAGCCGTTCCTCGAGAATGCCTTCATCCATGGATTCCGCAATCGTCCGGAGCAGGGCATCATACGCGTAAGCATGGAGCGGAGGCAGGAGAACGGGATGGATCAGCTGCGGATCGTCGTGACCGATAACGGCAGCGGCATACCGGAGCACTACGACATGAAGAGCAGCAAGGGAATCGGAATCGGCAATGTCATCGATCGGATTCAACTTTACTGCGGCATGCAGTACGGAGTATCCATGAACAGAGGGGAAGCAGGGGGGACGGTCGTCACGATCCGGCTGCCCTATATTCAGAACGAGGAAGACATCGACCAATTGACAAGGAGCCTGTCTTCATGAATACGATTCTATTGGCGGATGATGATCAATATGTGCTGGACGGCCTGCTGAAGCATATTCCATGGGCAGAGATGGGAGTCCGCATCGTCGGCACGGCAGGCGACGGAGCGGAAGCTTGGCGGAAATTCCAAGAGCTGAAACCGGATATCGTCTTCACGGATGTGTACATGCCGGAGATGGACGGCTTCCAGCTTACGGCTTGCATTCATGAGGTGGATCCGAACTTTCCCGTCGTTATTCTTAGCGGCTACGATGATTTTGCGAACGCGAGGAAGGCAGTCAAGTCAGGCATCCAGCACTTTCTGCTCAAACCGCCGAGCCTCGCCGAGATTGAGTTCGTCGTCCGCGAGGTCGTGCAGCAGCTGAACGAGTCGAATGAACGCGACGCGCTCCTTTCCAGTTATACCGAGCAGCAGGAGGTGCTGCAGCGTTCGATGCGAGAGGCCTTCTTCCGCGAAATGCTCGTGACGCGCTACAGGCCGGAGGAATTGCCGCAGCAGCGCATCTCCTTCCTGAGCCTGCCTGAAGCACCGGATGTCCAAGTACTATGTCTGAGTCTGGTCCGTTCGGATATATGGAGCAAGACGCGCGAACGCGATTGGCAGCTGCTGCGCTTCGGGACAGGCAATATTATTCGCGAGGTGCTGAACAAGCGGCTCGAGGGCAGCCCGCAGCTGCGTGCGGAGCTTTTGGACTATACGGATAAAGAATTCATAGTAGCCTTCCTCGGCGAAGAAGCGGGCAAGCTGCGTCCGTCATTCATCCTGGAGCTGTCGACAGAGCTGATTGAGCAGGTGCTGCAGTATATGCGCATATCGATGATGGGCGGGCTCGGCAGCATGCATGCGGGCTACCATCGCGTGATGGATTCCTTCCTCGAGGCCCGGCATGCCGTCGAGATGGCGGAGATGGGCGAGCTCAACCGTATCTATCTCTACGAGGAAGGCTCGGAGGCAGAGCACGGTGAACACCCCGCAATGCCGCTCGATACGATTCGCAAGCTGCACGACGCCATTTTCCGGAAGCAGCTGCAGCAGGCGCAAGAGTACTGGCAGCTGCTGCGTGCCGACAACGCGGAGGGCGCCTATTCGCTGCCTGTACTGAAAGGCGTGTACGCCGGCCTGATCAGCGCGCTCTGGACAACGGCCTCGACCGCGGCGTATAGCGTAAGCGACGGGGCAGGCCTCGAAGAACAGATGCGGGCGCTGCAGCGGTGCGGATCGACAGGGCAGCTGATCGATTGGATGGATGAGCAGATCGAGCGGCTGGCTGGCCAGATTAAGGAAGAACTGCAGGGGAAGAAGAGCCATGCGATCGTGGATCGGGTGATTAAGGAATATATCGAGAAGTGCTACGACAAGAACATTACGCTCGAGGAGATTGCGGCGCAGCTGCACGTCAACCGCAATTATCTCAGTCAGCTGTTCAAGAAAATTACGGGCGAGCCGTTCGTCACTTACATCAACAAATACCGGATCCATAAGGCGAAGGAGCTGATGATGTCCGGCAACTATATGGTGTACGAAGTCAGCGAGCTTGTCGGCTTCCAGAACTCGACGTATTTCAGCCAGGTGTTCAAATCGATTACAGGTTACAGTCCCTCGGAGCACAACCGCTGACGAGGACTCAGCCGGAATTATCGGAGGGGGTGACAGACAGGCGTGGACATTAAAGAAGCGTTATTGACAAGACTCCGCGGCATGGATGTGAAGGACCGCGCCGGCGAATTAGGCAAGTCCAGCGACCAGGCGGCGCTGGCCGAGTTCATCGACTCGGGCGTGAAGTTCGCCGCGATGCCGGGATCGCCGCTAGAGGATGCGTATTACTCGGCCGTGAATAAGCTGATGGCTTGCGTCGTGCGTTTCGGAGACGGTGATGGACCGCTGGTGCTGCAAGAAGGCGGCGTCTATCTGGGCTGCTGGCTGGAGAGTACGGGGACGATCAACAGCGAGCTGTTGTCGCGTTTCATCCCGTCTGTCGCGCAGGCAACGTTCCGGCAGTTCGCAGACGGCCAGCGCGAGGACGGGCTCATGCCGTACAAGATCGCCGCGCAAGGTCCGGTATTCCGCCAGATCCAACTCGTTACGCCTCTCGCTCGCAGCGTCTGGCATCATTATCTGCTGCATGGGAGGGATCGCGCGTTTTTGCACACGATGTACCATGCGTTAAGCGACTACGATGCGTGGCTGATGCGTAACCGCGATACGCGCGGCACGGGATGCATAGAGGCGTTCTGCGCCTTTGATACCGGGCATGACTTATCCCCGCGATTCTGGCATGTGCCCGATACGCCGCATGAGGGCGACCCTTCGCGTTACGATCCGGACTCGCCGATTCTCCCGTTCGCGGCGCCTGATCTGACGGCGAATGCCTACTGCACGCGCAAGTATCTTGCCAGAATGGCGCGCGAGCTGGGGGAGTCCGGGGAGGAATGGGATGCCGGGGCGGATCGGATTTTGCACAGATTGTTCGAGGTATGCTTCGATGAGCAGGACGGATTCTTCTACGACCGCGACAGGCATGACCGGTTCGTGCGGGTTCAGTCGGACGTGCTGCTGCGGGTACTCGCCTGCGAGGTCGGGGACCGCGATTTCTTCGATGCAGCGCTGCGGCGCTATCTGCTGAATATGCGGAAGTTCTATGCGAAGTATCCGTTCACCTCGATTGCCATGGACGATCCGCGCTTTGATCCTTCCTCGAGCTATAACACGTGGGCGGGCGCGGTCAATTTTCTCAGCTTGATCCGTACGCCGCACGCATTCGAGCACCATGGACGTTACGTCGAGCTGTCCGGAGTCATGCAGCCGATTCTGTCGGCGATGTCGCGGATGAAGCGGTTCGGTCAATGCCTGAGCCCATGGACGGGCGAAGAGGGGTATACCGAGCTGTATTCGCCGGCCATTCTCTGCATGCTCGACTTCGTGGAGCGGATGTGCGGCATTCTGCCTACGCCGCAGGGCGAGCTCTGGTTCACGGGCTTGCTGCCCTACCCGATGGACCACGGTTCGAAGCTGGCCGATTCCACCGCCTACAGCCGGACGATCGACGGCCACGTCTATGAGCTGTTGAATGCAGCCGGAGAGTCGCATGTCTATCGGGACGGCGAGCTTGCCTATTCGTTCCCGTCCGGGGTTCGGCTCGTGACCGATCGAAACGGCGCGCTTCAAGCCGCCGTCGGCATGACGGTACGGCGGGTGGACGGCGTGATTCGCTGCGGCGATGCTTCTTATGCGATCTCGGCCGAAGGCAATGAAGTGCTTCGCTTCGAGGACGGGGAGCTGCGGTCCGTATCGAAGCCGGGCGTTGTGCTGCCGACTTATGAATAGCTAAGCGTGTGCACGGTCATACGACCTGACGAACGATGACTCGATGAGGGAGATGGAAGTCATGCTGACGAAGGATCAGATCCAGATGCGGGATCCTTATGTGCTTCGCCAAGATGCAGAGCGCTGCTATTACCTGTACGGTTCGACGGACGCCAATATATGGAGCGGCAAGGCAACGGGCTTCGACGTATATAGGAGCACGGATCTGGAGGCGTGGGAAGGGCCGTACCCGGCGTTCCGCCCGGACGAGGACTTCTGGTCAGACACGAATTATTGGGCGCCCGAGGTGCATGCCTATCATGGGAAGTACTACATGTTCGCTACGTTTAAGGCGGATGGCGTGAAGAGAGGGACGCAGATTCTCATTGCCGATCACCCCCTGGGCCCCTTCAAGCCGCATAGCGACGGTCCCGTAACGCCGCGTGACTGGGAATGCCTGGACGGTACGTTGTATGTCGATGAAGAAGGCAATCCGTGGATGGTTTTCTGTCATGAGTGGGTTCAGATCAAGATCGGTACCGTATGCGCGACTCGGCTGACAGCTGACTTGAAGGAGGCGGTTGGCCAGCCGGTTGAGCTGTTCGCGGCAGACGATGCAGTATGGGTGGAGCCGGTCAAGGACGGCGCGGCTTACGTCACGGATGGGCCATTCGCTTACCGCAGCGGGGATGGAGGACTGCTGCTGCTCTGGTCGAGCTTCAAGGGCGGCAAGTACGCACAAGCGATTGCAAGGTCCGCGTCAGGCACGGTTGCCGGGCCTTGGGTGCATGAAGCGGAGCCGCTCTTCGCGCATGACGGCGGGCACGGCATGATCTTCAAGACGTTCGAGGGCCGGATCATGCTGGCGCTCCATTCGCCTAATCAGACACCGAACGAAAGGCCGATCTTCTTCGAATTAGTCGAAGAAGGCGGCCGACTTCGGATGGACCACTTGTGAATACGATGTAACTCGAGAGGCTTACAACACGAAGAATTGATGCAGGAATACGGCGCCGCCGGCGACTCGAATGCGCAGCGCGATGCCCTTCGAGTCGCCTGTCGCGGATAAGAGGCCATTGCGCCTCACGTACGGCGCGATGAGCCGGCGCAAGCGGACCTGATCGCGTGCACTAGCCGCGCGGACCAGGCGCTGGGCGTACTGGCTGTCGCCAGCGATCTTATTGTAGAGCGGCAGCACGCGAAAGGACAGGCTTCGAATTCGGTTGGCCGTGAAGAGCTTGCCTCCTTGTATGGCTGTATTCATGAAGATTTCGTCAGCCGGAGCCGGAGCCGCGAATCCGATGCCGAAGCCATTCCGATTCGCGCTTATGTCATTGAACCCCGAAGTCGCCTGCCGATACAGTCTTTCCAGCAAGTCCAAGTCCGTGGTACGAACCGCTCTGGTCAGACGGGCTGCATACC
>JAEZCJ010000111.1 GCA_023433615.1 Bacillota bacterium
TCATCGTCCAAGGCTCCTGGAAGAAGACTTGGATCGGCTCGGGCGGCAAAGCCCGTACGCAGCTGGAGCAATCGACGGTCGCTTCGTAGGCGGATGTTAGTTGGTAGTGGTTTGTTTCCGTAGCGGGGGGAGTTGGTGGTCGGGGCTGAGCTGAGCCGGGCTGGGCTGGACTGGTGCGGAGGCGCTAAGGATTGGTTGATGCTTTTTGCGTAATTGTAGATTTAGCTGGAATTCCTCCCACTAAATTCACTCTACTAACCGAGGCTCTCGCATTAGTTGGAATTCTTCCCGTTAATCCAGCCCGAACGACAGCCTTGCACCACTTTCGCCTTGATTAACTGGAGGTTTTCCCGCTATTGTTGCCCGAATGCCTGAAGCTTGATTACGCTGGACGATCCAATCGGAGGTGACGGGCATGGATGCTTTCGAAGGCTGCGACTATGACCTGTTGGATGTAATGGATCTCTGGGGGATGGTTCCTGCCGATGCAGCCGCCGACAATGCAGACAACGCCGATGAGGGCGGCGAATAGGCAGATCGCGATGACGCGGAGATCCGCACTGACAACAGGAGATGAATGCACGAGTGCATGAGTGCATGAGATTACGCAAGAGATAAATGAGCAACGCGTACCAGCAACGCGATGTATTGCCTAACTTATAGACCGAGCACTGGAGGGATCGATCATGGCAGCAGCGCCTATCGCCGCACATCCGAATCAAGACCGGCTTACTTCCCATTGCTGCTATTGCAGCATGCAGTGCGGCATCGAGCTGGTGCCCGCAAGCGGCGAACACGGCTATGAAGTCAAGCCCAGCCCGGACTTCCCTGTCGCCGCCGGCCGCCTGTGCCAGAAGGGCTTCAATTCCATCGGGCATGTCGTCCACCCGGACCGGCTGCTCTACCCCTACCGCAGGCCGCCGATCGACGCGGCAGTCGCGGCAGCTACATCGGGCACAGGCCGCGCTGCCGCGCTCGCCCGCCCGCTGGAGCGCGCAGCCTGGGATACCGCGCTGACCGATATCGCGTCGCGCATCCAGGACATCCAAGCTCGTTACGGTCCGGATGCGGTGTCCGTATTCGGCGGCGGTTCGCTGACCAACGAGGTCTCCTACTTGCTCGGCAAGTTCACGCGCGTCGCGCTGCGGTCGCGTTACATCGATTACAACGGCCGCTACTGCATGTCCTCGGCCGCCGCGGCGCAGAACCGCGCCTTCGGCATCGACCGCGGGCTGAACCTGCCGCTCGAGGATATCGCGCAGGCGAAGTACATCATACTCGCCGGCACGAATATCGCCGAATGCCAGCCGACGATGATGCCTTACCTGCTCGCAGCCAAGAAGCAGCAGAAGGCCGTCATTGTCACGATCGACCCGCGTCAGACGATGACTTCGAAGATCGCGGACATTCACATCCCGCTGCAGCCCGGCTTCGACTCCGTCTTTACGAGCGGCTTGCTGCACGTCATTCTCGAAGAGCGGCTCTACGACGCCGACTTCGTCGCGAACCACACCGAAGGCATCGAGGATGTCCGCAAGGCGGTAGCCGAATTCTCGCCGGACCGCGTCTCGCTCTACACCGGCATACCGGTCGAAGTGATCCGCACGGTCGCTCGCGGCTTCGCGAAGGCCGAATCCGGCGTCATCCTGACCGCGCGCGGGCTGGAGCAGCAGACGAACGGCGTGGAGCACACGCTTAATTACATCAACATCTGCCTGCTCACTGGCAAAATCGGCAAGCCGAACAGCGGCTTCGGCGCCGTGACGGGCCAAGCGAACGGCCAAGGCGGCCGCGAGCACGGCCAGAAGGCCGATCAGCTGCCGGGCTACCGGCTGATCGAGGACCCTGACGCCCGCGAACATGTAGCGGGCGTATGGGGCATCGACCCGGCGGAACTGCCGGGCAAGGGAGTGTCGGCCTACGAGCTGTTCGACCGCATTCACGAGGGCGAGATCAAGGCGATGATCGTGCTCGGCTCGAACCCGCTCGTCTCCAGCCCGAACAGCGCACGCGTCGCCGCCGCGCTCGAGAAGCTCGAGCTGCTCGTTGTCGTCGATCTGTTCGAGACGGAGACTTGCGCCTACGCGGACTGGGTGCTGCCCGGGACCTCCTTTCTCGAGGCAGAGGGCACGCTCACGAATCTGGAAGGCCGCGTCTTCCATCGCGCGCAGGCGCTCGTGCCGCCAGGCGAAGCCATGCCGGATTATAAGCTGATCTGCGAATTGGCCGAGCGGCTGGGCCGGGGGCAGTACTTCCGGTTCGAATCGCCGGAAGCGGTGTTCAGCGAGCTGCGCCGCGCATCCGCAGGCGGGCCCGCCGACTACAGCGGCATCACGTACCGCCGCTTGATCGAGGAGAAGGGCGTGTTCTGGCCCTGCCCTGCCGAGGATCATCCCGGCACGCCGCGCATGTTCACGGACCTCGCATTCGCTCGTCCAGGCGGCCGCGCCAAGCTCTTCGGCATCACGCCGCAGAAGCCGGCCGAGACGACGGATGCCGCGTACCCGTACATCCTGACGACCGGCCGCGTCGGCAGCCAGTACCTGAGCGGCGTGCAAACCCGCCGCACGGAGGCGCTCATGAAGAAGGCACCCGTGCCGGTGGCGGAGATCCATCCGTCGCTAGCGGAGAAACTGCTGCTGCGCCCCGGGGATCGCGTGCGGCTCACCACGCGCCGCGGCTCGCTCGTGTTCGATGCCAAGATCTCGCAGGACATTCACAGGACGACCGTGTTCGTCCCTTTCCACTGGGGCGGCGAGCTGTCGATCAATCGCCTCACCAACGACGCCCTGCATCCGATCAGCCGCATGCCGGAGTTCAAGATCTGCGCCGTGCGCGTCGAACGCGCCGACCGCGAATCGCTCGGCGAGGACGCTAACGGCGTCAATGCCGGCGGCGCAGCTTCGCCGGACGCGTCCGCAGCGGCTGCAGCCAGAAGCGCTGCGCGCCCTGCCGGCGTCCCGGCGGCACCTGGACGCACCGCCTCCGCAGCCGCGGCTGCGGATTCCACACTTGGCGGCAGCAGTTCCGCGCCGCAAGACCGGGCGCGGCTGCGCGCGGCGAACGAGGGCGGTATTTGACCACTCCCCCACCCTCGTAAGCGCCGCCCGCGCCCGTACCGCAACACAAGAAGGACTGTACCCCGGAAGCTTCGATCCCTTCCGTCCGGGTACAGTCCTTTTTGCTCGTTGCTTAATGCTCGTCGCCATCGGCAGCCATATATCGGTCGCAATAACACTACAGGCAATTATGGTAAATATTGTTGATTATTATATCCATTCGACATCCATCGTTCGCGTTACTTCGCATGTGGGATCTTTATACTAGAAGTATCAATCTGCTAATCGGAGATGTTGGCCATGACGAACAATAAGTACGAGTGGAAACCGGAATTCAACGAATGGATCAAGCAATTCGGCATCCGTCTCAAACCGTCGCACGAGGAGTCACAGCGCAATGTCGAGCAATTGAACCAGCTGCGGATGGAACCGAGCAAGGAGGCCGAACTGATGGAGTAGCCCACCGTTCATCATACATACCGTTCGACACTTAACCGCCCCTGGCTTGGTCCGTATAAGCTTGATACGCCTCCTGCGAGTTCAGGTTCAAGAAGGCCTGCCATTCTTCCTCCGTCTGCGGCTCGACCCGCACCGCCTTGGCTTCGTCCAGCAGCCGCATGAAGCGGTAATCCTCCTGCTCCAGCCGCGCCAGCGCCTGACGCCCTACCCGCGCATGATACACTGCGTGAAAAGGCTGACCCGCCGCATGCGCTACGTCCGCATCCTCCCGCTCTGCCGCAGCTGCCATGCGCTCCAGCAGCGTCTCGGATAGCTGCGGCATATCGCAGCCCATGACCAGCGCATACCCGTCTTGCAGCTCCGCCAGTCCGGCATGCAGCCCCGCGAGCGGACCGCAGCCCGCATAGCGATCGATCGCGAATGCGACCCGAGACGCCAGCGTGCTGCAATGCGGCATAACCGCTTGCTTATACACCCCTACTCGCTCGCAATCGGCTACGGCAATCACGATTCGGCCGCAATACTTCGACATCCGGTCGATCATCGCCGCCAAGAGCGGTCTGCCATTCACGGTTAGCAGCGCCTTGTCCGTACCCATGCGCCTGCTCTGTCCGCCCGCAATGATGATTCCGTTCAGTCGCGCTCCATACGTGCTTCCCATTACTTGCCCCCATTCGATCTCTTGTTTACGTTCGCAGGACGACTGTTAACGATACGGCGGCGCGATCCGTTCATTGGCGCGCCCGCATCTCCATCAACGCCACGAGCTTGAGCGATTCGAGCTCGTCCGCCGTAAATTTGGACATGACTTCTTCCTCTAGTAAGGCGCGTTCCTCAGCCGTCAATCCGCCGCGCGCCATTCCGGCATATTCCCGAATCGCTCCTGCTGAGAACTTGTCTAGCACGAGCTCCTGCGCTTCTTCCACATTGCGCACGACAAGCTCCCTCGGGGCTGCCTTGCCCTCTGCAGCACCTCCGGCATCGCCTGCGCTTCCACCGCCGGAACCTCCAGCAGCGCCGCCCAATTGGCCGCTGAGCCCCTGATGAAGCGCCTCGATATCCTCCGATGCCGCCGCTTCTTCGAGCAGCCGCGCGATTTCCGGGTCCTCCAGCAGCTGCCGGATCCCTTCGTCCTGCATCACTTGCACGATGACTTGGTCCATGACACTGTCCGCGACGTAGCCGCGCGCATAGTCATAACCGTAATACCCCGCAACTCCTAACGCGATTAACACTATGAGACCGATCGTCCATTTACGCATGTGCTGACAGTCCCCTCCTCTGCTTATGCCTGCTTGTTGTCGCGTCAGCTGCTGGCCGTGGTCGATCCCGTCGATCCCGATTCCGCAGACAGCTTAGTCCAGATGCGACGATGCATGCTGAATCGTCTGCACAGCGCATTCGGCAGCATCGGATACCTGCGGCCGAGCTGGTATCCCGCATACTTAGCCGCCGATTCGGCGAGCAGGCGCGGAATGAGCCGCCTCTTCTTCCCTTTAACCAATTCGCGCAACTGGTAACCTACCAGCCCCGAGCCCGCCTTATTCACTCCTGAGTAGGCGTAGATGCTAGCGTTCCTGCGCATCGACACGCCATTGTCGAACATCCGCTTGAAGTGCTGCAGCAGCGAGTAGTTATGCGAATGCATCACGCAGGCATCGGCAACGTATTGCACCGCATAACCTGCCAGGATGCTGTCCGCCGCCATGAACAAGTCTTCATTGAAGATGACAGGCGACGCGAACCCCCCCCGATCCCGATGGTATTCGCGCCGTACCGCAGCGCATGCGCACGAGCAGAAGAAGGCCTTGATGCCGAGAGATTGAATAGCGGTGCGATCCTGTCGCCGCGACTCCGGCGGGTAATTGTAGTCGCGGGCCAGCCGTTCCAGCAATGCAGCGTCCGGACGCGGCAGCTGCCGCGCATACGTATGCGCCGTGCGTTCATCCGCAAGCAACGGCGCAGATAAGCGCTCCAGCAGATGCTCATCCGCAGGCATCGCGTCCTGCGTCATAAAAACAAGAACTTCGCCCACGGCAAGAGAAGCCGCATAATTGCGGGTCCCGCCATGGTCGAAGTCCGCTTGGTCGATCCGGATGACGCGCGCGCCGAGGGACTCCGCCAGCTCGGGCGTGCCGTCCTTGGAGCTCGAGTCGATGACGATGATCTCGCGTGGCCGCAGCGTCTGCGTCTGCAGACGCGTGAGCAAGTCGCGAAGCTCTTCGCCGGCCTGATAAGTAGGAATAATGACAGAGACGCTCGGGCGCGGATGTTCGTGAAGCTCAGTAAGCATTCCGATTCACAAATCCCTTCACGATTGTCTTCAAGATGATCTTAAGATCGAATAGAAAAGTCCAATTCTCGATATAGAATAAGTCGTGCATGATGCGGTCTTGAATCGACGTATCGCCGCGCAGCCCGTTCGTCTGCGCCCAGCCCGTAATGCCCGGACGTATGTGATGCTTCACCATGTACTTCGGAATCTCGCCCTTGAACTGGTCCACGAAATACGGACGCTCCGGACGCGGTCCGACCACGCTCATCTCGCCTCGAAGCACGTTGAAGAACTGCGGCAGCTCGTCGATGCTCGTGCGTCTGAGGAATGCGCCGAACTTCGTTCTGCGCGGATCATTCTCGACTGTCCACTGTGTGTCCGCCGTCTTCTCGTCCGACAGGTGCATCGAGCGGAACTTGTACATCTGGAACGTCCTGCGATCCAGTCCCATCCGTTCTTGCTTGAACAGCACCGGCCCCGGCGACGTCAGCTTGATGCCGATGTAGGCAGCCAGCATGACCGGCGAGCTGACGAGAATCGCCAGAATGGAGAACACGATATCGAATGCCCGCTTCACGATCCGGTTGCTAAGCTCGTCGAGCGGAATGTCGCGTACATTGATCAACGGGATGCCCGCGAAGTTGTCGAAGAATGGACGAGCCGGCAGGAGGTCAAAATAATCCGGAATAATCAGCGTCTTCGCCCCTGCGTTGTCGCAGGTGTCGATAATCGCAGCATACTTGTGATGCGCCTCAAGCGGCAGCGCGACGATCACCTCATCAATCGGATTGCTGGCGAGCAGCTGCTCGAGATCCTCGACCTTGCCCGCAATCGGCTTCATGTGGCTGTGCTCCGGCTCATGGCGGTCATGATAGTCATCCAGGAAGCCGTAGACCTCGTAGCCGAGCTCCGGCCGCTGCTGCAGGCTGTTATAGAAGTTGCGGCCCAGCGAGCCCGCTCCTAGGATGAGCACGTACTTCTTGTTGAAGCCCTTGCGTCTTAGCCTGCGCAGCGTCATCTTCACAGCGTAGCGATAGCCGACCATGAACGAGACATTCAGGCCGAGGAAAATCATCAGGAACTCCCGCGAGATATGGACTTCCTTCGCCACATACAACATGCTGAGCAAACCAAGGAAGCTTATACCTTGTACCTGAATGATTTTCCAGAAATCCGATGCGAAGCTTGTCCGTCGTCGCGGCGCATAGAAGCTAACATAGAAACCGATCAGAATAGCAGCGAACGAATAGATTGTCCCCCACATCAGATACTGGCTGAACGGCAGCGGATTCGCCGAAGGCAGCCACGTACTAAGGAACTTCAACCAATAGGCAGCGCCGAAACTGAACAGCATCGCGAGCGCATCTGTGATGACGTATATTTGCGTTAAGAATCGTTGGTTCTGGCGTATCATGGTTCTTCCACCCTTGTTTCGTACTTCTCTTTCCTATTATTCTAGCATGGATACGACAGGCAACCAACTAGGAAAATCCTAATGTTCTACATGCTTCGCCTTTTTTTTCCTAAATGTCCATCTGCGTTTGCGCAGCATGGAGGGCAAAGTTCGGAAAATGGTCGGCCACGAAGCCAACAAACCACGTTCTCGAAGCAGAATATAACCTAGCTTGGCTGCTTCTACCGCTAGAATGATAGGGACAATACCGATCAGGTGCCAGCTTATCGGTTCATTCTTGAACAGCGTATAGAACCTGTTCTGATAGGAGTGCCTGCGCACGAATAAAGGTATCGACTGTCGATTCTTCTGCTGCCAGCCTCGACGGTGCTTGGCTTTTGCCTCCGATACATACCAGGACGACCAACCGAGATGTCTAGCTCGCCAAGCGACGTCCACATCTTCCTTGTAGGCGAAATACGTTTCATCGAAAAACTGCCCCTCGTAGGACACTTCTTCGATCATGCGCATCCGGTAAAAGGCCGCCGCTCCGGATACACCGAACACCTCACGAGATTCTGTCCAGCTTGAGGCAGGCTCACCGGCTGCCAGGTCTAACGCATTGCGGTCCAGCCGCAGCGCAAGCCCCGCGCTATCCATCCGATCCGGCTGATCCGCCGATACCAGCTGACCTGTGGCGCTTCCGACATGCTGATGCTTGTCCATGAACGCGACGAGGATCGCAACGTAATCTGGATCCAGCACCACATCCGGATTCAGCACCAGCACGTAATCGCTGCCAGCCAGTGCAATGGCTTGGTTCTGCCCGCCTGCAAACCCGTTGTTCGTCGTATTCACAACGAACTGGACGGAATCGCTGAACTTCGCAACGATCTCTCGGGTTCGATCCGTCGATGCGTTATCTATTACAATAGTCCGTAACGCGGAGAAGGACTGCTTCTGCACAGCGTGCAGGCAGTCCTCGATATCGCTTGCGCTATTATAGGTCACGATACATACACTCACCGTGGAACGCGTATGCGGATTATCCATTCTTGATCACTCGCAATCTTGAAAATAATGCCGAAGCGCCTCTCGCCATGGCCTCAGCAACTCCAGCCCATTATACCGGATCGCTCCATGGTCCATCACGGAGTAGGCAGGTCGCGGTGCAGGCCGCGGAAATTCCGCAGTCGTACACGGTTCGACGGTAACAGCTATGCCGCTCTCTTCGAATATCGCCTGCGCGAACTCGAACCACGAGCATTCGCCCGTGTTCGACGCATGGTAGATGCCATAGCTGTCCGTCTGTACAAGCGCGAGCAGGAACTTAGCAAGATCCAGCGTGTAAGTCGGCGAACCGAGTTGGTCATGCACAACCTTGAGCCGATCGCGTTCGCCGCCTAGCCTCAGCATCGTCTTCACGAAGTTATTGCCATATTGTCCATATACCCATGACGTTCGTACGATGTAATAACGGCTGCAGAGTGTCTGCGTGAGCTGCTCTCCAGCCCACTTGGACTTCCCATAGACAGTATTCGGCTCAGCAGGGTCATATTCGCTATATGGTTCGCTTCCATTCCCGTCGAATACATAGTCCGTGCTGATGTAACAGAACTTAGCGCCGATCTCCTCGGCTGCGACGGCCATATTCCGAGCGCCGGCAGCGTTAATGCGATACGCTTCATCCGGCTCGGACTCTGCTTGGTCAACAGCAGTATAGGCGGCACAGTGAATGACAGCATCTGGCCGTTGCTCGTGCAGCACCAGTCGGCAGCTTGCCATATCTGTAATATCGAGCTCGTCACGGCCATAGCCAACTATCTCGATTGACTCGTCAGTGCGGAGTCGTACCAATTCTTTACCCAACTGCCCGTTCGCACCGGTAATGAGCACTTTGAATCGATTTTCCGTCATTCGACTGCCCCCAGCCGATCGCCGTATTGCTTGTCATAATATTGCTGATAGGCCCCGGATACGACTTGCTCCATCCAGGCTTGATTCGCAAGGTACCACTGGATCGTCGCCTTGATCCCGCTCTCATACACATACTTAGGCTGCCAGCCGAGCTCGCGGCGGATCTTACCGGCATCGATCGCATAGCGGCGGTCATGTCCTAGGCGATCCTTCACATAGGTGATCAGCGATTCCGGCTTGCCGAGTTCCGCCAGAATCGTCTTCACGACCTGAATGTTATTGCGCTCGTTATTGCCGCCGACATTGTATACCTCGCCGCTTACTCCCTTATGCAGGACAAGGTCAATCGCGCTGCAGTGATCTTCCACATAGAGCCAGTCGCGTACATTAAGCCCGTCTCCATAGACAGGGAGAGGCTTATCTTGCAGCGCATTCTGAATCATAAGCGGGATCAGCTTCTCAGGGAACTGGTAAGGCCCATAGTTATTCGAGCAACGTGTAACGTTGACGTTCATGCCGAATGTCTCATGGTAGGCGCGCACGAGCAGATCCGCACCCGCCTTGCTTGCAGAGTATGGGCTGTTCGGCGCAAGCGGCGTCTCTTCCGTGAAGAGTCCGGCGTCGCCAAGCGTACCGTATACTTCATCCGTAGACACTTGTACGAACTTCCTGACGTCATAACGCTTTGCCAGATCGAGAAGCGACTGCGTGCCGAGGACGTTCGTCTTCACGAAGATATCGGGCTGCAGGATGCTTCGATCCACATGAGACTCCGCCGCAAAGTTGACTACCGCATCAAGACCATCTTGGAAAAGCGGCTCTACCGCAGCACGATCTGTAATGTCTGCCTTCACGAACTGGTAGTTCGGTAAGCTCTCAATCGTACGCAGATTCTCCAAGTTCCCAGCGTAGGTCAGCGCATCAATATTAACAATATGGTATTCGGGATGTTCGTTGAGCATATGAAGGACGAAATTACTTCCGATGAAACCGACGCCGCCGGTTATGAGAAGCCTCATAAGCACTATTCACCCTTCGTAAATAAAAAATTGTTTTCGGCATCGGCGAGATACGGTAATCTCGCATCCTTCTCTGACAGTATCGGGGATGTTACAGGCCAATCTATACCTAGAGCAGGATCACTCCAGAGAATGCCGCGATCATATTTAGGCGCATAAAATTCATCTACCTTGTATTGCACCTCGGTGCCCGGAACTAATGTACAAAAGCCGTGCGCAAAGCCGCTTGGAATCAACAACTGACGCTTATTCGAGGCACTCAATATAAATCCCTGCCAGTTTCCGTAGGTGGGGGAGCCTACCCGAATATCTGCAGCAACATCATAAATGGCTCCTGCCGTGACACGCACAAGCTTCGACTGTGCTCGGGGCGAAATTTGATAATGAAGCCCTCTCACCACTCCAGCCTCGACAGATAACGAATGATTGTCTTGTATGAATTTGATTTCAATGCCATGTTCATGGAACTTCTCCTCACTATAACTTTCGAAGAAGAACCCTCGGTGATCTTCGTGCACACTTGGCTCGATGAGCTTCAGCCCCTGCAATTTCGTACCGATTACAAGCATTTGCACCAACCCCATCATAATTTCAACTTGCCGAATTCATCCCCGAACATCACGTTAGCCGCAAGCTCATTGGCTCTGGTCAACGAAGTATGCGTACCGGCGTCTGTCCACCAGCCTTCTAAGACATCATAGGATAGTTCACCAGCCTGTATATATCCGTTGTTCACATCCGTAATCTCCAGTTCTCCACGCGCCGAAGGCTTCAATGAACGAATTAGCTCGAATACCCGACTATCATACATATATATGCCGGTTACCGCATAGGAACTCTTAGGCTGCTGCGGTTTTTCCTCAATCGATACAATCCGGCCGCCAGCGAGTTCCGGCACACCAAATCGTTGCGGGTCATTTACCTTTTGAATTAGTATTTTAGCCCCATGGGATTGTTCTTTATAATTTGCAATGAAAGTTGCAATGCTATCTTCAAATATATTATCTCCTAGAATAACAGCAACTCGTCCGCCATTGGCGAAGTCCTCCGCCAAACCTAGCGCCTGCGCTATCCCTCCTGCCTCATCCTGAACCCTGTAAGTGAATGTGAGGTTGAACTCCTGTCCGCTTCCAAGCAAATTAACTACATCACCCATATGTTCTTTACCCGTGACGATCATGATATCGTAGATTCCTGCTTCTTTTAACTTTGCAATGGAGTGGAAGATCATCGGGTATCTGCCGACGGGTAAGAGATGTTTATTGGTTACTTTGGTTAACGGATACAGACGTGAGCCCGTTCCCCCTGCTAGAATAACACCTTTCATACTGGATCCTCCCAACTTATTGCTCACACGTTACATTGAATCCACAACTTCCTTTCCCAACTTAACACTAAAATTCATCCCACGATCATTTGGATAAATTTGAGATGTGTTCGCTAGATACAGACCTTTTATTGGGGTTCTGTATTGAGGCTTTATTTTCGAATATTGCATGGGCCAAATCGGTTGAGCAAACCGATCTTTTGAGATTGTAAAAGCATTGATTGTATCCCTACTAAAACCTGGGAATATTTTCTCCATAGATTTAACGTAGATGTCGATTATTTCTTCGTCTGATTTTGATAATAGTTCATGCTTAACATGCAGATACTTGGATAAGTATACAAGTGTCTTTCCACTGTATTCGCCAGCTGGTATTAAGTTTGTGTGTTCAATCACGCCGCCGAAAGGAATTTCGTTGTCGCTAATATTCAACCAATAATAATCACTCAACTTTTGTTTGAGTTCTAGTAACACAACTAACGCACAATCGTATTCCACCTTACTGAGTTGTTCGATATATTTTGTTGGGGCACTACTAATTAAATTTATATATACTGGGAGGGCCGCTGTACAAATTACTTGATCATACTGAAGGATTTCTCCATTGACTCTTAGCCCCTTACATTCGTTATCCTCTATTAAAATTTCTTCGATGCCCACGTTTAAATTGATTCGGCAACCTTCAGCTTGTAGGTGTTCTGCCAATCGGAGATTCAAGGTATGAAATCCACCTTTCATGTACCCCAATAATTCAGAATTACCTCCTTTTGAACGGGAGCGCATTCGCTGCACGATTCTTTCCCAAATCCAGACCGCCGGAATTTTATTAAAATTGTCGCCGAACTTAATCTTCAACATTGGCTTCCAGATGACTTCCCATCCTTGTTTGCCCACATATCTCAGCATAAATTCTTCTGTAGTCATTTGCTCCATTTGTTCAATGTTCCGATACCTTGATATAAACAAAGATGAAAGTCCAAACTGTATTCTGTTTACAAAACTGAGTGGTTTAAACTTTAACAGGTCGAATGGGGTAGTGAACGGATAGCTGATTCCATCATAATAGAATCCGACATTCGATTTGGCCCAGATAAGCTTATCTTCTAAATCCAATTCTTTAACAATTTCTAGGTAAAAGTGATCATGCGTGAAGATATGGTGATAATACTTTTCGATATATGTGTCACCAATCGGAATTGTGCCTGCTAATCCACCGATATCATTGGTTTTCTCAAAAATATCGACAGTTGCATTTGCTCCATAACGTTTCTTTAAGTAGTACGCTGCGGATAATCCCGCAATTCCTCCTCCAATAATTGCAACCTTCATTAACCATTCTCCTAACCAGTATAATTCTTGTAGTATTCTACTGTCTTGATAAGACCATCCAACAATGAAACCTTCGGCTCCCAATTGCATTCAACCTTCAATTTCTCATTGGGACAATTGAATGACATTACTTCATTGTTGCGATAAGGGATGGCCCCGATATTAATTTCGGAACTTGAATGGATTATTTGTTTTAAATACGAGACGATCTGAACTATTGGGTATTGCGAACCGGAAGTAAGATTATAGAGTTGACCTCTTACATTTTCCGATCTAGATATAGCTATCAATCCATCGACAGCATCATCCACATAAAGGAAGTCCCTCGTTTGCTCCCCTAAAGTCATATCAAAATCCTCATTTGCAAGCAATTTATTAATTGCTTGCACGATAAAAAACCGTTCATGCTGACCGGGACCATACAGCAATGAGGGGCGGGCTGTCACAACCGGTACTCCGTGGACTCTAGATAACATCTCACATAATATAGTGGTCGAAGCTTTCGTTCCTGAATACATGGAAACTGGCCTTGGTAATAAATCTTCTTTAAAGGGCTGTTCATTGTCACCGTATTCTTCACAGGACCCTACATTCAGAAAGCATTCCATAGGAGAACTGCTCTCAACTATCGCTGATAGTAGATTCATTGTACCAATAATATTTGTATAAATCATGTCTTCAAGGTCAATAATTGACCTACTTGGTCGAATATCTGCAGCTAGATGGAAAACAATATGCGGTTGTATGCTGAAAATCGCATCTTCGACTGAATCTTTATTTCTAATATCTACATTATAATCATTCTCAAGTTGCACATTATTACGGACAAAGCGGAAAACTTCGTAATCGCTTGAAAGAATCAATTTTTCATAGAGATGCCGCCCTAGAAAACCATTAGCTCCTGTGATTATGACCTTTTTCTTAAAAGACAGAGCAATCATCCTTTCATTGATAAAAGACTTAAACAACCGTGTTGTTTAAGTCTTTTTATTCAACGTACTATATAGCCCACTTATTGTTCACTTTTCTGGCACAATCTACATAGAACTTAATTTCTTCTAGACATAACTTATGTACGTCTGCTTCATTATACTTCTTGTACCAGTCCACAACCAAATTCAAACACTGGTCAATTGACAATGTTGGTTTCCACCCCAGAGAATATCTAGCTTTGCTACAATCAAGATTTAAGAGCTGCGCCTCGTGCAGTTGGCTAGAATCGGAAACATCCGTCCAGGTACCTGTTCCATAGTTTTCAATTACCTGCTTAACCATGTCTCCGACATTAATTATCGATTCCGGGCCTGGGCCAAAATTCCAACCCCCGGAATATTCCATTGGGTTGTTTAGTGCTTGTGAAGCTAACCATAAATAGCCGCTTAATGGTTCTAAAACATGTTGCCAAGGACGAACAGATTTAGGATTACGAACATTTATAGACTCATTCTGCTCAAGAGCTCTAATACAATCCGGGATGATCCGATCCTTGGACCAGTCTCCTCCACCGATCACATTGCCAGCCCTTACTGAACATATTACTTTCTTATGGTTATCATATTGTTCAGGATTGAAAAATGAGTTGATGTACGAACTTACGACAAGTTCAGCACATCCTTTCGATGCACTGTATGGGTCGTACCCCCCCATTGGATCTGTTTCTTTATATCCCCATATCCATTCTTTATTGTCATAACATTTATCACTCGTAATATTCATACATACTCGAACGGACTCTGTACGCTTTACACATTCCAAGACATTAACGGTCCCCATTACATTATCTTCAAAAGTCTCTCTTGAGTATTCATAAGATAATCTTACAAGCGGCTGGGCTGCAAGGTGAAATACTACCTCTGGCTCATATTTTTGAAATACCGACTCAAGCTTTTCATAATCCTTGATGTCACCGCGAATATCTACAATTTGATCGGATAATTTTGATAGCACGAAATTATCCTTGGAGCTGTAGGGTTCCAGTGAATATCCGATGACTTTCGCCCCTAAGGAGTTAAGCCAAATAGACAGCCACGAGCCTTTAAACCCCGTATGCCCTGTCACTAAAATCTTTTTGCCACGATAATAATCGCCAAATCCACTCATCTTGGTACCACCGTATTTCTCCACACAGCCCATGGCGGGTTATCATTCCACTGTTTATTCAAGTACTCATTATCTCTGACCGTATCCATGCACTGCCAAAAACCGTCATGCCTGTACATCATTAATTCGCCATCAGCTGCTAGCCTTTCAAGTGGCTCCTTCTCAAAAATGCAGTCTTCGTCTGCGGAAACATAGTTGAATATTTCCTTGTTAAAGACAAAAAAACCTCCGTTAATTCTACCATCCGAAGTTTGTGGCTTTTCGCTAAACTTTACGACTTGGTCATTCGCATTTTGTAATTCTCCGAACCTTGCTGGGGGATGAACCCCTAATACCGTACCAATCTTACCATGAGACAGATGAAAATCTACTAAACGGTCTATATTGACATCACAGAGACCATCACCATACGTAAGCATGAAGTAATCCGTATGAATGTACTTTTGGATTTGTTTAATTCTCGATCCTGTCATGTTATCCTCGCCAGTATTTGCCAGGGTAACTTTCCAATCGTTTTCATTATGTGTATTGTGAATAGTTGTGTTATCTTTACGTCCAAGGTCCAACGTAATATCACTTTGCATTAGCTCGTAATTAAGGAAATACTCTTTGATTTTGTGGCCTTTATAACCTAAGCAAATATTAAAATTATTGTAGCCATAGCTAGAATAGATCTTCATGATATGCCAGAGAATAGGCTTGTCCCCTACTTCCACCATAGGCTTAGGCATTACTTCAGTCATTTCCTTTATACGCGTACCTTTCCCCCCGCAGAGCAGCACTACCGGTATATCTTTTATCACTTTAGTTATCCTCCCTTGTGCTCGCGATATATCTTTCATTCTTGGTTACCACACTTTGATGAATGATATCTCTGATTAGATATTTGGGTCTGGCTTTGACCTCATTGAAGATCCGTGCGATGTACTCACCAATTATACTCAGAGCCAATAATTGTGCTGCCCCTAAAAAGAGTATCAGTACTATGGTGGTAGAGAACCCATATGGAGTATCTGGCTTTAGAAAATGTAGAAGTACATAATATACAATACCAATTAATGATATTATAGTTAAGAAAAAGGCTGCAGTAGAGATCCACTCCAAAGGCTTATAAGAGAAGTTGAAAATACCCATTTTCGCCCATTTGATGTTCGCTAGAAACGGAATGCTTGTATTCCCGAACTGTCTATCATCTCTAGTATACTCGATGCCAATTTGTCTATAGCCCACCCATGCACGAATTCCTCTAAAGAAAACCTCGTTTTCTTTCAATGAAATGATTTCATTCACAACTACCCTATCAATTAAACCAAAATCACCAGCATCTAATGGAATATCGATATACGACATCTTCTTAAATAACCTGTAGAACAACTTGTAACCGATTCTTCTAGGTAAGGAACCTCTCCTCTTCTTCCTTACCCCATATACAACCTCATAGCCTTCTTCCCATTTTTCTATGAAATCAAAGATCATCTCCGGTGGGTCTTGAATATCACCATCAATGACGACAACAGCATCCCCTTTGGCATAGTTAATTCCTGCAATCGTACTAGGCTGGGAACTGCCGAAATTCCTTGACATCATAATTCCATGAACACTGTTGTCCGCAGCAGCAAGTTGTTTAATTTCTTCAACTGTTGAGTCACGACTGCAATTATCGACATATATTAGCTCATATCGATAACCTTTCAGCTGGTGAAAAACTTTTATGATCCTTTCATACATGGGTCGAATATTATCTTGCTCATTGTATACAGGCACGACAATTGATATAAGTTTACTCATGTACACAGCCTCCACAGTATTGCCGCAATGTTCATTGCTTACGGTACAACTTAGTTATTTTCGAGAAAGTAAGACCTTCTATTAACATGAAAATCATACCGACTATTGTAATCGGGATGTATTGAAACACTCGCAAAATCAACGCATATCCAAGTGCTATTTCTTTGGCAATACCAAATACATTTAGGGATCTAGTCACAAAAAACTCAAACGTCCCTATGTAACCAGGTGAAGAAGGCACCATTATGCCTAGATTCACGATCACCAATACAAAGAATGACAGATAAATAGCACTATGGAACTCAAATGCTTGTGCAATCGCATAAAATAGCGAAGCTTCCATTGTCCAAATAATAATTGAATAGATACCAATGGGAATTAGCACTTTTTTGTTTCTGACCACCTCAAATCCCTCAATGAATTTATCGGAAATATCTTTAACTTTCTGTGCAATCCCTTTCGGAAAAACTTTTAAACATCTATTAAGAAATAACAAAGACTTCTGTTTAAATGAAACCAAGCCGATCAAGAAGATTAAAGCTCCAAAAAATAGGAGGCTGGTAAGAATCCCAATCTGCTTTACCCAGTCAGGGAACGGAAATACAAGAGCAGTTATCCCTAAGAATAACAAGAGGGTTATTCCATCGTATATGCGTTCGAGAATAATAGTAGAAAAGGCAGCTGCACTGCTAATATTCGATTTCTTTCCTACCATATAAGCCCTAACAATCTCCCCCATCCTTAATGGTAATAAATTGTTCGCCATATAGCTAATGGATATTATCGGCAAGAGATCTTTTGTCTTAATTTCTTTAATTCCTGATAAAATGTACCTCCACCTAGCACTCCTAACCCAGTAGCTTGCTAGTTGAAGAATGACCGCAGGTAGAATCACATAATAATTAATGCCTCTTAGTGCAGCCCGTATTTCTGCATAATCGATATTCCTCATTAGAATATAAATAAACAAAGCACTGATAGCTACACCAAGAAACACTTTCAATTTCTTCATAGAGATCCCCTAAGTCATTATTCGTATTTAAAATTAATAATGGAGAATGCCAAATCACGAGAGTCATTTGGAACTTTCACTACGTTGCCGCGGTATACGATTCTAAATTCGCTTTTCCCTTCAATCAACTCCACCGGAACAATAAAATCATTAACCTGCTGCGGGTCTATTTCTCTTTCAAGCACCATTTGATTTTTATACCAAAGTTCTATATTTTCTTTTTCCGTTAAGTCTGGAGGTAAAGCAACAGAGAATGTAATCTCAATTGGTTTCAAGCCGCCAGAGTAATTAAAAGCTTGAATTGACGCCTCACCGGATGACCAGTACCAATTCTTGTCCCCACCAGACTCCATATCATATACTCCCGATGTAAATAACAGTTCTATATCTTGTTTGGATTCTACCTGAAAATCAACGAGTGAGAAGGACAGCATTCTTGTATCGTTCTCAACCGTTACGGGTTCTCCGCTATACTTAAGCACAATATCTGTTAGTCCAGGGGTAATTCCAGCTACGAATGATACGTCATTTATTACTCCCGGTTCAATTTCAAAATCATCCACTAACGAAGATCCGTACCATATTTCGAGTTTTTCAGATTGTTGAACATTCGGGGGAAGCATCACGCCAAAGCTGATTTCCATGGCCTTGTTTATTCCAAGTGGATTCATAGCGTTAATCGTTACATCATCTGATGCCCACTGCCAGCTTCTTGTTCCATCCGTTTCACTACCATATAGTCCGTTTCCAGGAACAATACTGACATCCTTGACAGGCACTAATCCCGCAATATTCTCTTCGGATGTATAATCGACTCGAAGTGTGAGGCCATCAGGGCGGAATGGTGGTTTTCTATTTTCTTCATCCAGCATGCCTAAAATATAAACATCATCAGTCCAGTCGCTTACTAATTCGTGCTCTTTTAAAAAATACGCAACCATTTGTCTATGTTTTAACTGATCGGTCGGAATTAACAAATTAATTGGCCGTTCTTCATTTTTATAAGCCTCTCTCAACTTATAGTATTCCTGTATTGGATTTTCGCGGTTTCCAGTGAAGCTTCTCATTTGCTCAGTGTTGATATAAGTCGAATAACAGACAAAACCAATCAGTATGACCGTGTATGCTCCAGCGAACACTCTGAAAACTAGTTTCTTTGCCTCTTCAAAGCTGTAAAAGGCCATACCGATGATCGGTGGGAAAATGAAAAACATATACTGTACGATTTTATATATATTCCAAGAATGGCCCTTGTCATTGCCCCAAGGGTCATTCACGAAGAGCGAGAAGTAAACCAACATAAGGAGGAACGATCCCGATAACAGGAGAAGCTCTTTCTTATTCCAATGCTTATTAATTAGATAATATTGTACAACTACATACAAAATAATGAGTGAGATTACCGAAACTATAATATAGACTACGGGATATTGAATAAAAAAACCATCAACTCCATGCACTGGACTCATTGAAAATATCAACAGAACATACTGCCATAATGTATAGGGAATCTGCCAACCAACTACAACTCCCATTTGACTTTTTATCGCAGAAATTGCATTGATAAATCCAACATTACTCAATATGATTGCAAGCGCTAATATAAATGAGGCCAGCATAAGGTCACGCCAAGTACGCTGCGTAATAATCCTATATATTATAAGAAGTAGAAGAGATAACCCTGCAAATGGGACATATTCACTGTATGTCATTATTAACGCAGCTACAGCTAAAGATGCGATTGCGACTATACTCCATAGTCCTTTACCTTCTTCGCGAAACGCTTGCATAATTAATGTAAATACGATTACTGCAAACACCAATCCAACAGATTGCGGAAGAAACCCACCAAGCCCAGCGTTCATCGGGATACTCATATGCAGACAAGCAAACATTCCTGCGAACAACGACGCCCTTTCGGGCATATTTAAGCCTATTCGACAGAAAATCCATATCACCAGAACCAATAAAAGCTGTGTCAATGCAGTCAGCGGCATGTACACATCTATAGATAAGTCCCTTCCGAGAATCGCTGTGATCAGCGATAGTAAAAACTGAGCACCCATTCGATAATCAAATTCTTGATATAGTCTCATTTGGGTAAGCCACGGATAATAGGGATTGGGATCTGCTTGAGCAAAGTAACCGTTATATAACAAATAGTCTGCAATTGCCACATATGTGAAACCGTCCGTGTATGGATTGAATGCTTTGAAGATTAATGTTCCGGATAGAAGTAATAACCCGGAAATCACGCCAAGAGACATAACCCATAGGGAATATCGATCTGGTTTCCAGTCAGATATCGTACGTTTCTTTATTTCGCTCCCTAAAGCCAATCCCCCTAACAACAGCGTGAGGATACTAATATATATCGCACCCTGTTTCATCGTCAGTCCTATGAAGCTGAACCATGAACTAATCATTGTCAGCCAAATCGAACCAAGCACTACCGACGCAACTGTATAATAGTTTTTGAATTTTCTGGGGAGCAATAGAGAAACTAACCAAAAGCCTGAGACAAATAAGATAATTATTAGGAATAGGTATATCATTAGTTGATTAGGCATAAGATCCCCCAATTACATTCTGTGCAGATGTCAGGTATTATGAGCATACTTATTCCCGAAATTTGAATCTTACAAAAGAGATCATCGCTCGAAGTCTTGCATAAAGGCTCCTCACCAATACGGAATTGATATTGATGTGATGATACTCTTTGCTGACAAGCAGGTGCCAAGGGATGGTTCCGGTATGCTTCCGTAACAAACGAATTGCTTCCTCAAAGTGAATGTCTTGTTTGTTTCTCGTTTTGGTTCCATCATGGTCTCGTGAACATGCGACATACTGCTCTAGATAGCCCATAGGCCCTACTTTGATAAGCCGCCACCATAAATCATAATCCATGTCCATTTGAAATGCAGGATCCAGTCCACCTATCGCTAGCCAGTAATCCCTTCGAACCAGAGTTGCTGGCTGACAGATAAAACAATGATACTTTAGCCGTTCAATTGAGAATAGCTCTGTAGGGTATGACTCAAGAATTTCATTATCGCTATTTGTAATATATCCTTTTGCATAAACTGCAGAATATTCATGGTTCTCTTCCAGGAATTTAACCATATCGGTTAATCCATGCGGTAAGTAGGTATCATCAGCATTTAACCAACAAACATAATCGGTGATAGGTAATTTTTGTATTCCCTCATTAATGGCTGCTGTTTGCCCTTCATCCGGCTCAGATCTCCAGTAATAAAGATAATCCTTATACTGATTAATGATATCCCGTGTACAATCGGTCGATCCTGCATCCATAATAGCGATAAAAATACGAATATTCGGTTGGTTAAGTATGCTGTCCAATGCTTCTGCCAAATATATACCCTGATTATAGTTAGGTACGACGATACCTACCGAAGGCCTCTCCTTCATTTCGCCACGGATTTCCAGCGCCATGGTTCTGAACTCATCACCTTATCGTAAATATTCAAGACATCTCTAGCTGCGTAGCTCCATGAAAACTTCTTTATTTGGGCTTCCGACTTAACTAACAGATCATTTCGAACAGTCTCGTTACTGTTCAATATCTTCATGGCATCTATTAGAGTGTTGACGTCGTTTGGATTTATCATCAAACACGCGTCGCCCGCAACCTCCGGCAAGCTAGATACATTACTTGTAATTACGGTAGCTCCACAGCTCATTGCTTCTAGTACTGGCAAACCAAAGCCTTCGTAAAGTGAAGGGTAGATAAATGCATGGCAGGTACTATAAAGTACCGATAGTTCTTCATCTGACACATATCCTAAGAATCGAATTTTATTTTCAATTCCTAAGGACCTAACCCGCTCCTGGATACCTTCTTCTAACCAGCCTTTCCCCCCCGCGATATACAGCGGCAAAGAATCCGGATCCTCTTTAACTATCTCAGAATACGCTTCTAATAAAAGTGTGTAGTTTTTCCTTGGTTCAATAGTACCAACACCTAGCCAGAATGTGGAGTGGGGAATGCCAAACTTGTCGTAAACTTTCTGGATTGTTCCATAATCCACTACTTTGCTAAGGGTCGACCGGTTTCCAAGATAAACAACAGATATCCGATCCTCAGGATAGTATGGGAAATACTTCAAGAATGATTGTTTAGAGAACTCCGATATTGTAACGATATGATCAGCATAAAGGCTTGCCTCGAATGCACCGTGGTAACAGACCAACCTATTCGCCTCGGTTGTAAACTCCGGACAATCCAAGTAGCCCATATCATAAATAGTCATAACTACCTTTGCATTACAATCGGTGGGGAAGCTGAAATTATTTGAATGAATGATATCAGGATGACCCAGCAGTTCCGCCTTATCTGCTTGCTCCATCCATACTTTATTAATCCCGGTCCATGATGTATCCAAGAACAGGCTTTTTACATTCGCTGCGTTGCTTGTGTAAGCATTCTTATAGTTAGGATGCCTATAGCCATAAAAAGCAGGGTATAACAAATATTCATTCTCTCTATCCATTTCGACAATGTGAGATATGATTTGTTTGGAAAAAAATCCACATCCGGCCATATCTTCGGCTGTTTGACTTACATCATATCCAATCCTCATTCGTCTACCCCCTTACTGCTTTTTTTTGGCGTGACTTACCCATGAAGCCATTGCTTTAATCTGATGCAATGGTATGCGTCGCTCATATCTCAAGAATGTCCGTGCAGCGCTAATGACCATTTTCTTCACAAACTTATAATTATCCTCTGGATTGTTCCTCGTATGCCCTGCCTCTTCGGCAACTACATGAGCAAAATTGTATATCCATCTTTCTGGAACAGTTCCAAACTTTGATTTCAGCATCTTGATAATCTCTTCATGTACTGCTTTACGACTGCCTAGTGTCTTATTATCGCTATATAATCTCGATCCAGCCAATTTAAGATCTAAGAAATAGAACGGCTTCTCTCCTCCAATTCGCAGCCAGTATTCATAATCCATACAAAATTTGAGTTCTTTATTCAAAACTCCGTATTTTTCGACAATCGATTTTCGAAAAAAAACTGCCGGCTGGCAGATATAACATACTTCCTTCAATCGTTCATAATCCCAAGCTTCCGTGTAGTAATCCTCTATGTAGCGGTCATCTACATCGATGTGGTCTGCCCTTCCATAAATCACGTCTATATCTGGATTTTTGTCGAAGACATCGATAACTGCCTGAAGAACTCCGGAATAGTACACATCGTCCGAATTCAACCAACCAATTATTTCACCTCTAGCCGCGCGCAATCCTTGATTAACGGCATCGGATTGCCCATCGTCCTTCTGGGACACATAAGTGATTCGGTTACCATATGATTGTAAAATTTCGACTGAATGATCGGTGCTACCACCGTCAAACACTAGAAGTTCCAGGTCAGGAACATTCTGCTCGAGAACGCTGTCGATCGTACGTTTCAAAAAAACCCCTTGATTGTATGACGGTGTAATAATAGATAACTTAATCCCCATATTTCAATCCAACCTTCGCCGTTATAATGATTTCACTATTCCTTACCATGTAGAGATTTCACCTGACCATTTCCGTCCATAATTGACAATACACTGATCTGGATACCGAGCTCCCTTTCATCGGGAATGCCAATCTGAGAAGGTACGAACGTCTCATTAATGTCGATGGTGACCGATACGGCTGAATCCGTAATCTCTTCTTCCAGCTTATACGTTTCACCGGAATGAATAGTTATCTGTTTAACGAGTTGACCGATAATTATCTTAATTTTAACTTCTTTATTTGGCTGCACTTCCGGAAGGTGAAGCACCGCAATCAACAATCGGATGCCTTCTGCCTCTTCTAACTCAACCGATACGCTTCTTCCTGTCCAGTTGTCCTGATATATACCTGTGATTGCATACCGTCTCTTGGTTTTTGTTTGAGCTGCTCTGCTTAATAGAGTATGATACTGTTTGACCATTTGATCTTCATCAAACTTCACTACTTGTTTGAAGCCCTTGTCTATTAGGCAATTGCGAAGTTCAACGTCATGAATAACCGCATGCATTTTCTCTACCATTTCCTCTGGTCGTCGCGGATCAAAATAACACACAGCATCTCCACCGACCTCAGGAAGACTTGTATTATTGCTGCATAATACTGGTACGCCCAACGACATTGCCTCTGCCACCGGAATCCCGAATCCTTCAAAGAGACTTGGGAATATTAATCCGCTGGAACATGACATAATTGACACGACCTCACGGTCAGTAACATACCCTAAATGATGAACTCGGTTCGACAATCCCATCTGTCGTAGCATCTCTTGGAATTCTTCGTCACGATCTAATTGGCTCCCTGTTAGACATAAGTGCAGATCCTGTTCCGGATACTTCTTCGTGTACATTGCCAAAGCGACAAGTAGCATTCTATGATTCTTGTGCGGCCAATAATTTGCCGGATAGTATAGGTAAGTATGGTTCGACAACTTGTACTTTTCAAGTACACTCTGTCTTTCACTCGGCGTGATTACTCCCTCACGATTATGAATACTTATTGGGATAACTTCCGCTCTTTCGATTGGAAAATTCAACAACTCTACGAATGAGTTCTTTGTGAAAGTCGAGATGCAGGCCACGTAATCGGCTAATTCTCCAATACCATTGTAAAAATTCCGTCTATGCTGGAGCTCTTCATCTGCAAAAAATTGCGGATAGTACTCATGCTGTAAATCGTAAATGATACTTACTGTGGGAATTCCCGGTTCGGCGTACGAGATGGCACTCATAGGACAGAATAGAACGTCAATGGACCGCTCCCTTAATATGCTCCCGCCAATTAGGCCCATTTTCTTAGCTCGACCCATGAGTCTAGCTAATATGTTTCGAATTTTATTAATGTAGCGGTTTTGAGAAAACTTCAACTCCGATGCCGGCTTTGCGGAGTGTACAAGTATTCGCTGAATCCCGTATTTCTCAAACTGCCCAAAATATTCATGGTTCCAATCTGCTGTTAATAAAAAATACTGGTCTTGTGTGTTTTGCACGGCTAGTCCCTTAATTAATTCAATGACGGTTTGAAACGCGCCACCCATTTCGCCTGTGTTTCTTATTGGCACAACATCAATTGCTACCTTCATTTCCCCACCATTCCTATGTCTAGAATAGTCTCCAGCCCTTCCTTTTTGCCAATGCTTGTTCAAAGTTATGCAGTTTTTTTTGAAAACTGTCTTTTTCCATTATTACTTGCTGAAGATGCTCTCTTAATTGATCGATCTCTAATAAACTCTGATTCAATTGCGTTTCCAGCACGGTGATTCGCTCCAAGTCCTGCATTCTGTTTTCTTCTGTTTTCCTTAAATTCTCTCCTATTATGTTCATCTGCTCCAAGCGGTCCATGCAGTCCTTTTCAGTGCGCCTTAACATCTCGCCCATAAGAGTCACTTGTTGAAGTCGTTCGGTACTATCTTTTTCACTCTGTTCCAATCTGGTTTGGAGCTGATCGATCTTTATAAGTCGATCTGCACGATCTGCTTCGCTCTCCTTTAACCATGCTTCTAATCTTTCAATGGAACCGAGTCGTAAAATAGCCTCGTTTTCCATGGACATTCGTTGGTCATAAACATCAATCAGTGCCTGTGCAATCCTTCCGTTCCTTGAACTTGCAAGAAACGATTCCACTTCAGTATCCGATTTGCGAACTATAGGTGTCTTCGATGCGACTAGGAATGTATCGTATGGGAATAGGGCCTTCTCCAGATAAAAGAAATTAAAGCCGCTTTTTTGAAGCAATTCCCTCAGCCCGTTCTCCGTATAAAGGTATAGGTGCTCAGAGTCAATCATCATTTCAAGAAAAGGATCATTTATCGCCCTTAACTCATTCTCGGACATCTGATAATTTTGAAAATGAGGTGTCTGAATAAATAAATACCCATTATCCGTTAATATTTCATTTATATGCTTTAGTGTGCGTAACGGTTGCGGTAAGTGCTCCATGACGTCAAAGAGGAAAACAGAATCATATCCCCCCCCATTGCGATCCATCTTCTCTATGCTACCTTGCAAAACGTTCACATCATATATATTCTTGACATAGTCCACAAGCCAACCACTTAATTCGACCCCTTCACTTCTATACCCTAATGAGGAAAGAAGCGCGATTAGCCCTCCTGAGCCAAATCCAACCTCCAACGTCCGATCATTAGACGAGAGGTATTTGAGAACTATTTTCAACCAATAGAGACAACGTTCAGAGAGGTCGCTTCGCACTCGATCATATATCGATCTTAATCCAAGATCATCAGTCTGATGTTCCAGCCAATAGTTTTTCCCATAATAAGAGTTTTCTTCGTCATTCACATCAAAGTAGCTATCTTCAAAGCGAGGTGAATTTATCAAAGTATTGCAGCGTTCACAACGCAAGTAAAAGTCAGAGTACTTCACAAGTCCCATTGAACCGCACCAGCAAGTTGTAACATCAATTCTATCCATTCATGATCACTTCCTTCATCGAACCGCCTTCGATCTTGAATGTTGAGTTCATATACGCCACTCCATGGAAGGTCCTCCATTGGGGCCTTAATATTTCCAATGTCATACAACCTTCAACCCAATCATAAATGATATTCCCGACCTCTGTCTGACAATCGCTAGCACCGACCATAACGGTGTATAATCCTTGGAAGAGATTCATTTCAATATCGAACGAAGCTTTCATGATCTGACCCTTTTTCCCAACAAGCCTATTCTTGTCAATCATATAGGAGTTCTGCCCGAATACAACCGTACTGTGGCGATCTGATATTTGGAACGTATAAGTAAGATCCGATATATCATCCAATAGCTCTGCATAAATGTGAATTGAAATCGAATCCCCCGTGTTGGCTGTTCGAATTTCATTATTGTCGGCATCGACTATGATTGCCCCTAGAATTTTTAATTGCCCATTACCACGGCGAATCCCAGCAGCGTGTTCAATGTTCAACCTGCTTGCAATAGGAATCTCAATCGGGCCAGGGTCATCGTTGCCGACGAGATACGAAGATCCATTTGTATCGTTTATTACGCCATTTTTCCTATTCATCGTATAGAATAGGTTGACCATCTCAAGCGGATCGCCTTGGTCGACAATTCTGCCTTCACTTAGAATAAGAACTCGATCGCAGTATTTTTTTACAGTCTGCATATCGTGCGTGACGAGTAGAATTCCTGTCCCGCTTTCTTTCAGACGATGCAGGAAATCAAAACATTTCTGCTGAAAGAATATGTCGCCTACGGATAGCGCCTCATCTACCACATAGATATCTGGTTCAAGATTCGCGTATAACGAAAAGGCAAGTCGAACGTACATACCTGAAGAATATGTTTTTACTGGTTGATGTATAAAGTCCCCCAACTCGGCAAAATCAATAATTGCATCCAATTTGTTATGAAGATAATCTTCTGTAAATCCAAGCAATTTTCCACTATTAAATATATTCTGGATTCCAGTAAGTTCCGGATGGAACCCAGTACCTAACTCGAGTAATGACACCATATTGCCGTTAATGTCTACGGTTCCAGATGTTGGCCAAAGTGCATGGGATAATATTTTGAGAAGCGTGCTTTTCCCAGCACCATTATGACCTACAATACCGATACATTCACCTCTGCTTACAGAGAAACTGATATCTTGGAGGGCCCTAAACTCCCTATGCTTCTTCATGTTACCGCCGCTAATCCACTCCGCTAAGCGATAATAAGGTTTGTCATATATTTTATATGTTTTATTTAAGCCGTTTACTTCAATTAATGTATCCATTAGATTACATCCCTTATCTCGGACCTTAGTTTTCTTACGATTAGTGTACCGGCAAAAATCGTAATCGAAGAGGTAATAAGCATATTTACCCATAGGTTAGCTTCAGGAGCCTCAGAGAACACGATAATACCTTGAAGCGATTCGATGTAATAATACAATGGGTTGTAATCAATAATATGTCTGTAATCTTCTGGCAGTAACTCCTTAACATACACAATCGGCGTTAGCCAGAGCCATAAATGGACCAAAGTCCCCAATAACTGTCCAAAATCTCTAAAGAATACGTTAATGCTTGCGAAAATAATTGCAATTCCTATCCCGAATACTACCAATAAGGCTAATATGAGTGGAACAAGCAGCCATAAGAATGAAATTGTTCCTCCCATTATAATGACGATGATAAATAAGATACCCATTGAGATGAATAAAATAATGCTTGAAACTACACCTGTCTGAAGCACAAATAAATACTCGGGTATTGGCAGCTTCTTCAAATAGGTTGCATTCTCAATGAATGCATTACTTCCCCTAACAATAATTTCGGAAAAACTCAACCACGGTACGAGCCCTGCGCATAAGTATATGGCAAAGTATGTCGTGGATTCTATCCCTGGCAACTTAGCAATCATTATTTGGGAAAATACAAACGTATAAATAAGTATCTGAAAGAGAGGTTGAATAACATTCCACAATGATCCCAAGGACGATCCTGCATATCGGTTCCTTAACTCCGAGACAGCACTGTCCCATAGGTATTTTCTATATTTCAAGATGTTCACTGCGGTTACCTCACCTTAGTAATTTTGTTTATACCACTCAATCGTCTTACGCAGCCCTTCTTCGAAACTTGTTTTCGCTGAGAACCCGAACTCTTCGCGTGCTTTGGTCGTGTCCAGGCATCGTCTCGGCTGTCCATCTGGTTTTTCGCTGTCCCAGATAATTTCACCGTTGAATTCTGTCATCGCCGCAATCATCTCCACAAGCGATTTAATCGAAATTTCAGTTCCTGCTCCTAGATTAATAGGGTCACTTTTATTATATTGCTGCGTTGCCATTACAATACCTTCAGCAGCATCTTCAACATATAGGAACTCCCGAGTCGCCTTACCCGTACCCCAAACCGTAATTGATGATTCCCCATTCCGTTGAGCATCAACACATTTTTTCACGAGAGCTGGAATGACATGGGATGACTCTGGGTTAAAATTATCTCTTGGACCATAAAGATTAACTGGCAACAGATAGATTGAATTGTAGTCGTACTGATCTCTATAGGCTTGTGACTGGACTAACATCATTTTCTTAGCAAGTCCATATGGTGCATTTGTTTCCTCCGGGTACCCGCCCCAAATATCATCTTCTTTAAATGGTACTGGAGTAAATTTAGGGTACGCGCAGATCGTACCGATGGCAACAAACTTCTCTACTCCCCGCAACCTCGACTGCTCAATCAATTGCGTGCCCATCATAATGTTATCATAGAAGTATTTTCCTGGATTCAATCGATTTGCACCAATTCCGCCAACCACTGCCGCAAGATGAATAATGATTTGTGGCTTCATCTCGTCAAACATCTTTGCGATCCCGGATTCCGTAATAAGGTTGTAGTCTTTGCTACGTGGCACGAGGATATCACTAACTCCGCATTCCTTCAACTTTTTCACGACGTGGTATCCAAGGAACCCGGATCCCCCCGTAACCACCACCCGTTTATTTTCCATTTAGGCAGTTCTCCTCCCAATAATTTAACAAACTCATCATCGTTTCTCTAATGTCATATTGGGGTTTCCACCCACATAAACTTGCTATCTTTGAATTATCCCCAATTCTTAGAGCAATATCATTTGTCCTGACCTTGGCGGGGTCGACAACAATCTCGTAACGGTCCACCTGTCCAACTTCGAATAGCACTTTAATGATTTCCCGAATGGATATCGCTTGACTGGAGCACACATTATAAACCTGTCCTGATTCGGCATATTTCAAGAGATCCACATATGCATCAACCACATCGCGCACATCCAGAAAGTCTCTCTTAACATCAATGTTACCCGTATATATTTTCATTTCTTTATCCATACTCTTCATTGATGCGATCTGATAGGCAAAATTCGAGCACACGAAGTCCCTCGATTGTTCTGAACCCGTGTGATTAAATGGGCGTGCAATAATTGTATCCATACCGTAAGTACGATTATACTGACCGCATAACAGTTCCGAACAAGCTTTAGCCGATGAGTATGGATTGATGGGGTCATAGGGGAGATCCTCAGAAAGGATCCCCTTACCGCCTCCATAACCGTAGACATCGGCAGAACTGATATATAACAATCGACATTGCAAACCCAATTCGCGAATAGCTTCAAGCAGATTAAGCGTTCCCTGAAAGATAAGATTGTATGTTTGGCTTGGAGAATTATATGAATCAGGGATGAACGCAGGACTGGCCATGTGCACAATGCGGTCTGGAGAGAAGTCAATTAAGATCTTCTTGAGTTTGTCCTTCTCAAGCACATCGCACTTGTATTTCTCAACGACCGTTTCGTTTAAATACCCAATCGACCTTGAAATACCAAGCACTTCTTCGCCGTTAGCCAAGAGCCTTCGCATCATATGTTTCCCGACAAACCCGCTGGCTCCTGTAATTACTGTTCTCAGGTTTATCACACCTTATCGAATTTCTTTTTCAACGCGAATCAAGTCGCTTTCTACCATGAGATGAACAAGTTGTTCAAACGAAGTCTTCCTTGGGTCCCATCCCAATTTATTAATCGCTTTATTAGGATCCCCCACCAGAAGATCGACCTCGGCAGCCCTGAAAAACTTAGGATCTACAACAACATAATCCTCATAGTTCAAGCCTACATAACTAAATGCTACTCTGCAAAATTCCCTTACCGAATAGGTTTCGCCTGTTGCAATAACATAATCATCAGGTAATTCTTGCTGTAGCATCAGCCACATGCATTCGACATAGTCCTTAGCGAATCCCCAATCCCTTTTCGCGTCAAGGTTACCTAACCGAAGTTCCTTTTGGAAGCCATATTTAATTCGAGCAACGGCATCTGTAATCTTGCGTGTTACGAATTCAATTCCCCGACGAGGCGATTCATGATTAAACAAGATACCTGAGCATGCATACATATCATAACTCTCTCTGTAGTTAACCGTTATCCAATGTCCATACACTTTGGCAACCCCATATGGACTGCGTGGATAAAATGGCGTGGTCTCTTTTTGCGGCACTTCTACTACTTTACCGAACATCTCACTGCTCGACGCCTGATAGAATCTTACACCTGGGTTTACTAAACGGACTGCTTCGAGCATATTAGTAACGCCTAACCCGGTGGATTGTCCAGTTAGAAGAGGCTGTCCCCACGATGTACCTACAAAAGATTGTGCTGCAAGGTTATACACTTCATCTGGCTTAGACACTTGCAGCGCGTTAATGAGCGATCCTTGATCCAAGAGATCCCCTTCAAGGAACTCAATTTCGTCTTTTATATGTGCAACGTTCTCTACAATCGGAACACTCGTTCTTCTGCGCAAGCCATATACCTTGTAACCCTTCTCGAGCAGAAGCTCAGCTAGATAAGAACCATCTTGTCCTGTAATCCCTGTAATCAATGCACTTTTAGCCATGTTAGTTTTTCCCCTTGTCCGTTATTTATAGGTAATGATCTCTCTTCTGTTCCCTTAATTCCTTAAGCAACATCTTGACTTCTTGCGCCTTGTCTTTCGAACAAATTAGTGTAACATCTTCTGTATCGACGATTATAAGATCCTCTACCCCAAGCGTAGCGATTAACTTACCATCACTCTCAATAATACATCGTTTTGTATCCAAGTTAAGAATGTTTCCTTTAATTACATTTCCATTCTCGTCACGTTCACTTATTCGATCCAGTGCAGTCCAACTTCCTACGTCATCCCATCCGAAAACGCATGGAATGACATAAATATTATCGGCTTTTTCCATGATGCCGTAATCGATAGATTGGTCCGGCATCTTGATAAATTCCGATCGAATCACCTCTGCGCGATCCTTACTAATGAAACCGGCTTTGATTGTTTCGAGTACATCATGCAGATCGGGCATTAATTCTCGTATATAATGCCTGATGGAATCGATCCTCCACACAAAGATGCCGCTGTTCCAGTAAAAGTTCCCTGAATCTAGATATCGTTGAGCTGTGGAATGATCCGGTTTCTCCACAAAACGATTGACTCTATAAACTTCGAACCCGTTAAGAGGAATTACCTCTTCCGCACTTTCGATATAACCATACCCCGTCTCGGGATATGTGGGTTTAATACCTAGTGTGACAAGGTTACCTTTCACTTTGGCAACATCCACCGATGTTCTAAGAATATTTAGGAATCCAATGTCATTCTGAATAATATGATCAGACGGTATAACGATCATCGTACTGTCAGGATATCGTTCCTCTATTATTATCGATGCCAATCCGACGCATGGTGCTGTATTTCTCCCTACCGGCTCAATGATAATATTCTCCTTTGGCAAATGAGGGATTTGTGCATGGATTAATTCGGCATAGAGTTCGTTCGTCACAACGAATATCTTATCGATATCCACCAACTTTTCAAGCCGTGCGATAGACTGCTGTATCATTGATTTATTACCTGATATGCTTAAGAACTGTTTAGGCAAGTTCGTTCGGCTCTTCGGCCAGAAGCGTTCTCCCTTCCCGCCAGCCATAACCACGCATGTAATAGTCATATTATCCTCCAAGTCTCTTATGTATATAGCTCAGGCGTTTTTTCATGAGATTGCCGACAACCCCCGGTGAGTAATTGCTTCTAATATAGGTTTGTCCTTCATGCGCTATTGATCGATAGTACTCTGGATCTTCTTTTAGTTTTTTCATATATTCTGAAGCGTCATTAACATCAGGCTCAGCCCAATATTGGTAGGACTCGTATGGTCCATATTTCCGTCCCAGTTGAACTAACTCACACTTCACAAGGCAAGAATTATTAAATTTCATAAAGTCAGTATTAGAGGACCAGTTCGTGGCCACGGCTGGTTTCCCCAGATACATGGCTTCAGCCATCCCAAGGCCGAAACCCTCACTGCGATGCAAGGACACATAACAATCTATCACTGACATGAGGGCATATGTATCGTTTCTTGTAAAGGTATCCACTATCAAATGAATATTTGAGTAACCCCCGATTTCATCCTTTAGAACATTAATCTCAAGGCTGTTGCTTCTATCTCTCAATCCATTTACTTTGATTACAAGACCCACAGATTGATCGTCCGGAGCAAAACTCTTCTTAAATGCTTGAATTGTCCCTTGCGGATTCTTCCTCTCTTGAAAACTCTTGATATCATACATCATAAGGAACAGAAAGGCATCATTCGGCAACCCATAATAATTACGATCTCGTTGCTGCGCAATCTGTACTTGAATGCTATGCGGAATCTTAACAACCGGAATTGGACTCTTTAACGCAATTGCCTCAGCAACGAAATTCGAAGGAGCCCATATCTCATTCAGATAGTCCGTATTAGCGATCCAATTGTCCGGAAATTCGGGCAGTTCCCAGTGCCAGTAGCCAATATTGTATCTCCCGCCAAGAGCATTCGGACCATACTCTGTGAGAACCTCTACCATTTGCTCAGCATTAACATGGAAAATGTTTACATTATATCTGAACTCATTCATTTCTTTATGTTTCCACGTTGTATCATCCATTCTTGCGCTATTGGTACCTGTGAAATTTATTATTCCATAAGGAATATCCGTAGAGGCTAGCGTTCTTGCAGCTATTCGGCAAGACTCCCCGATCCCCATCTCCGCCCTAGCATAGCCGATCAGATTCACTCCAGATGGCCGATCTGAATCGAAATCCATTTTAGAGTCAGGCCTTCTAGGCGTCGCTAAAGCTAGAATTTTATCCTTAAGGATCGGTCTTATCTTATCAGGAAGAACGGCTGATACTATTTTTTTATAGGGAGCTGCATGTCTATACAGCATTCTAAACAATCTTCTGATTTGTATCACTTCCTAAATGAGTAGTCGGCCCATGCCGAAATCTGTCCTAATATGTAATGATAGCAAACTTCATGGTTGAAAACTATAGCTTACACCACATAAATTCTGGGAACGATTACATTTCATATCTTTCTAGCATAACGATTCTGAATTTGATAGAATGAAGAGCATCTATTACATCAAATAATATCACCAAGGAGTTTCGATAGGTATGAGCAAGAACCAGAACAAGTCACTAGCGATCCAAGAATTTTCGGTTTTTCACTGGATATCGATATTTTTTATTTCCATATTTGTTTTATTTTTCCAATACAATCGCGCACTGTTTAACAGTTTCACTTATGATTTTGAATTACCAATTTATGAAGCGATGCTCTTCTTTTTCTCTATTTCCCTCTTAGCAGTTGTGCATCTAGCGAGAGTATGGAATACTAGTAGCTTACAAGTTGCTCTGTCAGTGTATATATTGCTTATTCCTTTCGTATACTGGCTATCTTCGTTCCAGGCAGTCGCGACTCACAATGCGCAACTCATGACTTTCATTAACGTAATGTACTCTCTGTTATTCATCCTGGGCCTCTACCTAGCAACAACTCAAGCATCAGTTAGAGTATTCGAATATATTTTATACATCTCCGGATATTCTGTCGTCGTCTACGGACTAATCAACATGTTCGGACAAATTTACAACTCCGATGCCCTTTGGTTCACAAGCGGCGACTATCGTCTGGCATCCATTTTTCAATATTCAAATACCTATGCCGGATATCTGCTTGCTCTATTCTTATGTGCCTTATACGGGGCAACCAATTCCAAACGTCGATCTGAGGCAGTTATACACGCATTCATGTTGGTGCCGATTTTCATTTCCTTTATGTTGACATACTCACGGGGGGCACTTGTATTTGTACCTCTTCTAATGTTTATAATTTTATTGCTTCTTCGTCTTGAAAGACAAATCACTTATTTAGTCGGGCTAATACTTACGCTAGGCGTTTCATTCGCAATACTCGGCTTTATTACGAGAAGATACATAGCAATTGCTCAGCTTGTGCAACCGAAGCAACAAGGGGCTGCAGGCACCACGATTTCATTGTGGGATCCATTGGCAATTCAAGGCTGGGCCGTGCTAATGGCGTCATCTGTGATCCTCGCATTCTTAATCTACTTGATGAACAAGAGATTCGATTGGCTTTCCGGTATTGTCGCGAAGTGGCGCGATCGTCGATTCTCCTTCTTCTATGTGCCTGGAACGCTTGTCATTGGTACTATCGGCATCGGACTGGCGCTGCTATCGGGTATAGCTTCGAGCATTCTGCCATCGAGCATCGCTACACGACTTGCCAATATCAACTTCCAGCAGCATAGCGTACTCGAGCGCCAAACCTTCTATGTAGACGCCATGAAGGTGGTCTCGGACTACCCATTGCTTGGAGCTGGCGGCGGCGCGTGGAGCGCTCTCTATGAGAACTATCAGAACAACCCGTATATCAGCCGACAAGCACACAGTTATTTCATTCAAACACTTGTCGAGGTAGGCTGGATTGGCTTCATTGTATTGGTTGCATTACTCGCATTTATTTTCTTTATCTATCTCCGTAGCTATTGGAGCCGGAGACAGGAGCAGCCGCAGCACTTTATCTTTTTCATCTTCGCATTAGCCATCTTGGCGCATAGTACGATCGATTTTGATTTGAGTTACGTATATCTAGGCAGCATTCTGTTCTTATACCTCGGCGTAATGTCGGCTATCTATAGACAAGAAATTAAAATCCGTAATTGGACAATCATCACTCAATCGAAATGGCGCCTTCTATACCCTGGACTATTTGCAGTTTTAGCCTTAACGATGCTATTCCAAGTCTCTCAAGAATTCGCCGGATACCATCAGTATCGCAAGGCAGTCGACATGGCAGTTAGAGGCGAGAACACTTTGGATAGACTGATCCCAGAACTTGATAAGGCCATTGCCAGCAGTCCGACTCATCCCGCTTATCAACACATGAAAGCAGATTGGCTAAGCCAAGCATACCGACAGACTGGCAATCAAGAATATGCATCTCAAGCACAAGCTGTTCTTGCCGCGATCAAACCTGCCGATTCATATAACCGACTGATTATTCTGGCGGAATACCGCAACCATAAAGACTTACAGGAGTATAATGAAATGATCGCTTCTTTGGAGGAAGGGATTACCAAATTCCAATGGGACATTAACTTTTACGAGGCTGCAATCATGGAATACGCGGTTCAAGGCCAGTCTGTCGAACCTTCTGATCCAGCTGCTGCAGAAAATTACTGGAGACGTGGACTGGAACTTTACGGCATAGTATTGGACCGCATGCAGCAGCTCGAGAATCTGCCGGAGGAACAATTACAAGGCCGAGCATTTGAGATAACTCCATTTATTCGTCAAGCGGTGGGGCAAATCCATTACGGGATGGAGCAGTACCAGGATGCCATTTCGATCTTGCAGCCTTTGACAGGAAGTGACTTGGGAGATCTGTATAATCGCATCGGCATTCGATATTATCTCGCATCCCTGAAGGCTATCGGACAAAATGATACAAATCTCGAGCAACTATTGATATCAAGCGACCAAAATGAGAGAATGTATTTGGACTCGCTCTATCAAACTTCCGATAATTGACAATTTTCGATATATTTTTTTAGCAGTTAATACTTTCCACTTCCTTTACGGCGATTCCTACACTATAATAGATTAGCAGATTGTCTTATTTTGCCATGAAAGGAGGTGAAAATTGAAAATGAAAGCATTAATCAAACGCAAAACAGCCGGACTTATCGCTATGATGATGATTGCATCGATGCTGGTTCCGATCGTCGCTTATGCTGGAGCATGGTTCACGGGAGTGACCTACAATGCCTCGAACGACACGGTTACCGGTAAGGTGTATGTTGCTCAGAACGTCTACGACGCACTGACTGACAATTCGAAAGTAGCGATTACGGTATATGGACCGAACGGCATTACGTCGACTGTTTATGCTACATACGTAACATATGCAGGCGCTGCCGCAGGCCATTATTATTACGATTTCTCCGTTAGCGGTGCGGCTTACAGCACGTACTTCCCAGGCTCGCTCAGGTATTACTATCCTGATTCCGTAGCCGCAGATACGTACGAGGAAGTTGCTCTTCCGACGAGAAACGTAAGTGGTCCAATCTTCTTCGGTGGTGGTGGCAACACAAGTGCAGACATTTCTGTAGGTGCTGACGGCGCGGTAAGCGCTAACGACCTCAAGAATGCTCTGGCTGACGGTTCCGCTACGATCGCAATCTCCGGCAACCAAGCTCACCTGCCTGCATCCGCTCTGACGGCTGACGGCAAGGTAACGATCGTTGCAGCAGGCGCGTCCTACACGCTGCCTACGAGCGAACTGAACTTGGCGGAGCTTGCGAAGGAACTGGGTGTTGAAGTCGATGGTCTGACGATTACGGTAACGGTTGATGTTCTGACTGGCGAAGCGAAGACGAAAGTCGAAGCTGCAGCTACGAACGCAGGCGCTAAAGTAGTCGGCGGTGTCGTCGATTTCAAAGTCGAAGCCGTTGCGGGCGACAAAAAGGTTGAAGTGAATAACTTCAAAAATTATGTCGAACGTACGATCGACGTTACTACCAGCTCCAACCCGGTTGGCGTACTCTACGATCCGGCAACGGGCAAGTTCAGCTTCGTTCCTGCTACGTTCAGCTCTGTCGACGGCAAAACTGTCGCAACGCTGAAGCGGAATGGCAACTCGATCTACACGGTAATCGAAACAGGCTCCAAGTCCTTCGCGGACCTGGCTGATCACTGGGCGAAGAACGATGTAGAGAAGTTGGCTGGTAACTTTATCGTAGAAGGTACAGGCGCTGACAAGTTCGAGCCTACGCGTGCAATTACCCGCGCTGAATTCGCGGCTATGATCGCTCGTGCACTCGGCCTGTCGACGTCCGCAACGACGGATAAGTTCTCCGACGTGGATTCGTCCGCTTGGTATGCAGGCGCAGTAGCAGCAGCTGCTAACGCAGGCATCGTCAACGGCGACACGGCTGGAACGTTCCGTCCGAGCGCAGTCATCACTCGTCAAGAACTGGCAGCAATGGTGGTACGTGCGAGCAAATTCGCAGGTAAAGAAGTCACGCTGACGGATGCGCAAGTATCCGAAGCGCTGGCAGCTTACTCCGATGCTGACAAGCTTGGCTGGGCGAAAGCGGAAGTTGCAGCAGCAATAAGCGCTGGTATCGTTAAGGGTCAATCCGCTACTTCGGTAGCGCCACTGGCTACTTCGAACCGTGCTGAAGCCGCTACAATGGTAATCCGTTTGCTGGGCAACGTTGGATTCCTCAACTAATCCAATGACAGAAGAGACCCCTCGGGGTCTCTTTTTGTATGCTCTTATACCAACAAGCAAGAGCCCCGTATCGGCCGCTATTGGCGGTGATACGGGGCTCTTATCGTTGCTAGCCCAACATTCCCAATTATTAACCCTTCACATCGAACGAACTCTTCAGCGACACGATCCGATTGAACACCGGCTTGCCTGGCTCCGACAACCGCGGGTCTACGTTAAAGTAGCCGTGGCGGAAGAACTGGAACTTGTCATGCCCCGCCGCTTCGCGCATGCCGGGCTCGACGAAGCCGTGCAGCACTTCCAGCGAGTTCGGGTTGATGCACGCGAGGAACGGCTTGCCCTCGTCATCCGCCTCATCGGTGATCAGCGGTTCATACAAGCGGTACTCCGCCGGCACGGCCTGCGTCGCCTCGACCCAATGAATCGTGCCCTTGACCTTGCGGCCGGTGAAGCCGGTACCGCTCTTCGTCTCGGGATCGTACGTGCAGCGCAGCTCGATGACGTTGCCGTCCGCGTCCTTCACGACCTCTTCGCACTTGATGAAGTACGCATGTTTCAGCCGTACTTCATTGCCGGGGAACAGGCGGTGGTACTTCGGCGGCGGGTTCTCCATGAAATCGTCCTGCTCGATGTACAGCTCCCGGCCGAACGGAATCATCCGCGTCCCCATGGACTCGTTCTCGGCGTTATTTTCGGCCTCGAGCATCTCGACCTGCCCTTCCGGATAGTTCGTGATGACGACTTTGAGCGGCTGCACCACGGCCATCGTGCGGAGCGCCTTCATCTTCAGATCCTCGCGGATAAAATGCTCCAGCATCTTCTCGTCCACGACGCTGTAAGCGCGGGCAACCCCGATCTCGCGGCAGAACGTCCGGATCGCCTCCGGCGTATAGCCCTTGCGGCGCAAGCCACTGATCGTCGGCATGCGCGGGTCGTCCCAACCGTCGACGACGCCCTCGTCCACCAACTGCTTCAGCTTGCGTTTGCTCATGACGGTATTCGTCACGTTGAGCCGCGCGAACTCGTACTGATGCGGCGTCGCTTCCATCTCGCATTCGGCGATGGCCCAGTCGTACAGCGGGCGATGGTCCTCGAATTCGAGCGTACAGATCGAATGCGTCACGCCCTCGATCGCGTCGCTGAGCGGATGCGCGTAATCATACATAGGGTAGATGCACCATTCATCGCCTGTGCGATGATGATGCGCGTGCGCGATGCGGTACAAGACGGGATCGCGCAGCGTAATATTCGGCGACGCCATGTCGATCTTGGCACGCAGCACGCGCTCGCCGTCCTTGAACTCGCCTGCGCGCATGCGCGCGAACAGATCGAGATTCTCTTCCACGCTGCGGTCGCGATAGGGGCTGTTCTTGCCCGGCTGCGTCAACGTGCCGCGCAGCTCGCGCATCTCGTCGGGCGTCAGGTCGCACACGTACGCCTTGCCCTTCCGAATCAACAGCACGGCTCGCGCATACAGCTCCTCGAAATAGTCGGAAGCGAACCGCAGCTCCTCCCAATCGAACCCGAGCCAGCGCACGTCTTCTTGGATCGATTCGACGTACTCCGTATCTTCCTTCACCGGGTTCGTGTCGTCGAAGCGCAGATTCGTGCGTCCCTTGAACTCGTCGGCGAGCTCGAAGTTGAGGCAGATCGACTTGGCATGTCCGATATGGAGGTAGCCGTTGGGCTCCGGCGGGAAGCGCGTAATGACGGTCTCCACCTTGCCCGCCTGCAGATCATTCACCACAATATTACGAATGAAGTTCGAAGAAGATGCTTGTGTTTCCACGGCGACCATCCTTTCCTATCTGCTCATAATTATCCTCCTATCATACACAAAACCCGCGCAAAATATAAGACCCCGCCGATACAAGCCATCAATCATTATCGGCCATTCTGGTTAATACTAGGGTATACGCATTCGCGCTTCGCGCCTAAGGGAGGTATGCTCGTTATGAAGGTACAATGGATCACCCTCGCAGCCTTGCTGTTCGCGCTTATTACGGGCGTCTTCGCGGTCATCAACGTCGATCCCGTGCTCGTCGATTTCCTGTTCGTCCAGACGGAGACGCCGCTCATCCTCGTCATCCTCGCCTCCGCGCTGCTCGGCGGCCTAATGGTCGGCCTATTCGGCATCGTGCGCCAATACCGCATGCAGCGCCGCATCAAGACGCTCGAGAAGCAGCTCGCGCTTGCGACCCCGCCGGACGAAGAAGGCGGCACGATCGTGACCGTGTTCGACGACAACACCGGCACAATGCGGGGCACGGCGGGCGGCAATGGCGACAGTTCCCGCGACCGAGACGCCGCAGCAGCCGAAGAAGCCCCGTCACCTCGAGTTCACTGAGCACGACGTCGAAGAGCCCTCACGCTGCACGCTGCATGCGGAGGGCTCTCGCTATGTCATTACCATTCAGAATCGCAAGATCCCCGAGAAATACAGGAACACGAGCACGATCAGCACCGGCGCCACATAACGCAGCATGAACACCCACAGCCGGAACCACCATGCCGACAGCCCCGCCTCATCGCCCGCTTGCTTCCACACATAACCCGCGAAGATCGTTACCGCAAGCCCGCCTAACGGCAAAATCACATTCGACGACAAGAAGTCCATCCAATCGAAGAACGAGCGCCCTCCCCAATGCAGCCCTTCCGCCGCATTGCCCGCAGACAGCGCGGATGGCAGACCGACGAGGAAACACACGATCCCGGTGATAGCCGCCGCCTTCGTCCGGGACAGCTTGAATCGCTCGCGCACGAACGCGACCGGCACTTCGAGGATCGAGACGGCTGACGTCAGCGCCGCGATCGCGAGCAAGATGAAGAACAAGCCGCCGATGAAAGCGCCGAATGGCATGGCGGAGAAGGCCGCTGGCAGCGCCATGAACACCAGACCCGCGCCCTCCGTCGGCTCGATGCCGAACACGAACGTCGTGGGGAAAATAATCAGCCCCGCAAGCAGCGCATACAGCAGATCGCCCCCGGCGATCGCGATCGTCGCCGTGCCGAGCGATTGGGACTTCTCTACATAGGCCCCGTAAGTCAGCATCGTGCCCATGCCGAGCGACAGCGAGAAGAACGCATGGCCGAGCGCGGCGACGACCGACTCCGCCGTCAGCTTCGAGAAGTCGGGCCGCAGGAAGAAGGACACGCCTTCGCCCGCTCCCTCCAGCGTCAGCGCGCGTACGGCCAGCACGAGGAGCAGAATGACGAGTCCGGGGATAAGGATCTTATTGAAGCGTTCAATGCCCGACGACACGCCGCCCGCCACGACCGCTGCGGTGAGCACCATGACCAGCCCCTGCCATCCGACCGGCAGCCAGCTGCCGATGAAGGCGAAGAAGGTTCCCGCGTAATCCGTATTCGCGAACAGGCTGCCGCCGAGCGAGATCATCGCGTAATGCAGCGTCCAGCCGGCCACGACTGCATAATAGGACATGATGACGAATGCGCCGACGATCGAGAGGAATCCGAAGCCGCCCCAGAGCTTGCTCCCGCCGAGCCGTCGCATCGACGTGAACGGGCTGCCTCGCCCAGCGCGGCCGATTGCCAATTCCGCTAGCAGTACCGGAATGCCGATCGCGAGCAGGCAGATCGTGAACATGAGGAAGAATGCCGCACCGCCGTATTTGCCGGTGATGTAGGGGAACTTCCACATGTTGCCGAGCCCGACCGAACTGCCGATCGCGGCCAGGATGAAGCCCAGCGAAGAGAAGCGCTCCCCCGTGCCCCGCTGCGCATACAGCCCTCCCACTTGTCCCTGCCCTAGCCCCTGGCCCTCTTGATCGCTGCCGCCGCTATCCCCGCCCCCGCCGTACTTGCCTGCCATGCTGCTCACCTCGCGGACAAATTGTATGCCCTATTATTCCTCGCGAGGATGATGCTATGCGCATATGGCCGGTCGCTTAGCCAGCTATCTATCTGCTGCCGATCGAGCTATAGTCGTACCCCAGCTCCCGCATCTGCGAGGGCTCGAGGGCATTGCGCGTATCCAGCACGACCGGCAGCTCCATCAAATCCTTCATCGCAGCCCAATCGAATTGCCGGATCTGCTGCCACTCCGTCACCAGCACCGCTGCATGGCTGCCCGTGAACAGCTCCTCCTCCGATTCGACGAAAGCCACCTGGGATGCGATGGACGCGTACATCTGCCGGAAGTTCGGCACGCCGATCGGGTCATACGCCTTCACATGCGCACCTTCAGCCAGCAGCCCCGAGATGAAGGCAGCCGCCGGCGATTCGCGCACGTCGTCCGTATCCGGCTTGAAGGTCAGCCCCATCACGGCGACCGTCTTGCCGCTCAGCACCCACATCTGCTTGCGAAGCTTCTCGAGCATGCGCTGCGGCCGTTCGCGGTTCACGCGCATGACCTCGTCGAGCAGGCCGAAGTTCACGTTATGCTCGCGCCCGATTTGGGCGAATGCCTGCAGATCCTTCGGGAAGCAGGAACCGCCGAACCCGATACCCGCGCGCAGGAATTGCCGGCCGATCCGCTCGTCGTAGCCCATCCCTTCCGCCACTTGGCTGACGTTCGCGCCGAGCTGGTCGCACAGATCGGAGACCATGTTAATGAACGAGATCTTGGTCGCGAGAAAAGAGTTCGCCGCATACTTGATAATCTCCGCCGTATGCGAGTCCGTCACCATCTTGGGACAGTCGATCGGCTCATAGATCCGAACCAGCTTGTCCGCGGCAGATAGGCTGGATGCCCCGATCACGATGCGGTCCGGATGCATGAAGTCCCGGACCGCCGCGCCTTCCCGCAGAAATTCGGGATTGGACACGACGTCCAGTTGGACCTGCTTCCCCTTCGCGTACAGCTTCGCAATATTGTCCAGCCATGCGGCCGTTCCGACGGGCACCGTGCTTTTCACGACGACGATCTTGCGCTCCGCCTCCGCGCAGTGCTGCACGATTGCCTTCATCGCGGACTCGATCTGCGACATATCGGCACCGCCATCCGGCCGCGGCGGCGTGCCGACGCACAGGAACAGCACCTCCGCCGAGCGTACTGTATCCGCGGCATCGTCCGTGAACCGCAGCCGGCCCAGCGCCAGGTTACGGCCCAGCATCTCCGTCAGCCCCGGCTCATAGATCGTATTCACTCCCTGCCGAAGCTTCGCCAGCTTCTCCGGGTTCGTCTCCACGACCTGAATGTCATACCCGTATTCCGACAGACATACGGCTGTCACCAGCCCGACGTAACCCGCTCCGAACACGCCTATTCTCATTGTCCGTTCCCCTTATCTATGCATAATAATCTATTCATCGACATCGCGCCGCGAATCTTTCACTACGTGGAGAGCGCATTGCGGACGCTTAGAATGTATTTCGACGCGTCCAGCGGGTTGACGCCGCGCCTTGGCCGCTCGGCCTTCACGTCAGCCGGGCACTCCTGATACCCCGCGAAGGACGTGGACAGCATCGCGCGCCCCTTTGTCATCGAGCCGAGCTTCACTGCGTACTCGAGCGACGTGGCGACCGGCACCCGGCCTTCGATCGTCATGCGGTCGCCGTGCAGCACGGGCGCCTCGAACGCGGCCCGCATCTGCGCGAGATCGTTCATCACCTTGCCGCCGAACGCCTCGGGCACCGTCAGGCGGAACTGCAGCATCGGCTCGAGCAGCTTCGTCCCGATCCGGTTGAGTCCGTCCATAATGCCCATCGGCGTCGCCACGACAAAATCCAGCGGATGCGTATGCCACACATGGTGCTGCCCTTCGACTAACGTGATCTTAAGGTCGACGACCTCCCAGCCGTACATTCCCTGCTGCAGCGCTTCCGGCACCCGCCGCGCCACTTCGTTCTGGTATTGCGGCAGCAGATCCTCCGCGCGCACTTGCGCATCGTATTGCAGGCCGCTGCCTCGCGGCAGGGGCTCCATGCGGAAGCGCAATATCGCCCAGCACGGCTTCGGCATCGTATAGGCAACGAAGCCTTCGCCCGCGCCGCACAGCGTCTCCTTGTAGATGACGGACGGTTCGCCGAACTGTACGTTCAGGCCGAATCGGCTCTCGAGCACGCGCGTCAGAATCTCAAGCTGGATCGGTCCCATCACCTTCAGGTGAAGCTCCCGCTCCTCTTGCAGCCACTGCAGGTCGAGCAGCGGATCCTCGTCCGCCAGCTCCTGCAAGGCCGCTACGACACGAGGGTACTCCTGTTCGTTCGCCCACTTGACCTGCACGGTGAGCAGCGGCACGGCGAGCCGCGCCTCCTCCGGCACGAGCGCATCGCTGCCGAGCACGTCGCCGATCCGCACGTGCTGCATGCCGCACACCGCGGCAATATCGCCGGCCTCGAGCAGGCCGACATCCTCGGCCTTCCGGCCGTCGACCTTGCGGATCTGCGTCACCTTCTCGTCGACCCCCTGCGTCAGGTTGCGCACGGTGTCCCGATTGCGGACCGCGCCGCCGTAGAGGCGCACGTACGCCATGCGCCCCATCGCCTTATCCCGTTCGATCCGGAACACGACGCCGGACAGCGGCCCGTCCCGATCGGCCTGCGGCGCAGGCAGGTATTGATTGACGGCATCCAGCAGCTGGGCGATGCCGATGCCCTTATTGGAGGCGCCGAACAGCACCGGGAACAGCTCGCCGCGCTGCGCGAGCCGCGCGGAGTCGGCCTGCCAGCTCGCAAGCGCGGCGGCTCCCGTCGGCGTCCCCTCCGCGATGAAGCGATCGAGCAGCGCCTCGTCGGATTCCGCCACCGTCTCAATGAGCTTCGCTTGCGCAGCATGGAACGCCGCGTCCGCCGTTCCTTCCGCGCCCGCTGCCGGCCGCTGCTGCCACAGGTCCGCGCTCCGCTCGTACGTATCGGCCTCGCCGATCGGCAGCTGGATCGGCACCGCGAGCTGCGACAGATGCTTGCGCATGTCGGCCAAGGTGCGGGAAGCGCTTGCACCTACGCGGTCCATTTTGTTCACGTAGAGAATCGTCGGAATGCCCAGCTTGCGCAGCGCATGCCAGATCACCTCCGTCTGCGCCTGCACGCCCTCCACCGCGGATACGATCAGCACCGCGCCGTCCATGACCCGCAGCGTTCGCTCGACCTCCGACAGGAAGTCGACATGTCCCGGCGTATCGACGAGATTCACCGCGATTCCCTGCCACTCATACATCGTCGTAGCCGCGCGGACCGAGATGCCCCGTTCGCGCTCGACATCCATGCTATCCGTCTGCGCCGTGCCCCGATCCACGCTGCCCAGCGTCCGAATCCGTCCGCTCTCATAGAGACAATGCTCCGTCGTCGTTGTCTTCCCCGCATCGACATGCGCGAAAATCCCCACGTTCCGCCGCTTTGCCGCTGCGCCTTGCAGCGGCATGCCTGCCCCCGACGGAGCCGCGCTCGGCTTGCCTTCGCCTTGCCGTCCTGTTCCTGCTGCCATCATCCGATTCCCCTTCAGCCCGCGATCTTCATGCTGTCTCGCTGTTCTTCATTATACCATCCGCTCTGCCTACCATTGCCCGCCCGCATGATGCTCGTAGAACACGTTTCGCGCGAGATAAGCGCTGCGCGCCACTGAATCTTGCGGGTACGTGCCGTAAGCGGCCATGAGCTTGACGAGCGCCGCCTCAACCGTCACTTTGCGGAGTGCGAGCGCTCCTTCGCCAAGCCCGACCTCCGCGGAATTGTAGCGCGCCGCGTCCGCATCCTTGGCAGGCGCGACATAGAGATTCACGCCCTGCCCGGCGCAGCGCTTGGCGAACGCGGTGAAGGAAGCCTCCCGCATGCCTGCCGCCTCTTCGCCGTTCGCCGTGGCAGAGTGGTACAGGCCATGGAGCACGGCCGCCGGCTTGCGCGACGGCCCTCCGCCGGCAGACCAATCGTACCAACCGTAGTCGAGACCGGGATAAGGCCTGACGTAGAGCACATCCGTCGAGAATCGCAGCTCGGCTGCGCCACGACCAGAAGCAGCCTTGCCGGAGGCGCTAGCGGCAGCCTCGCCTGCCGCAGCCGTGCTCCGCCGCAGCTCGTCCAGCGGCGGATTCACGTCATGCGCCAGCGGCTCGAAGCGGCCCGCGCGCATGTAGCCGAGCGGCGCATCGTAGGGCGCGCCGAACTGGTCCGTGAACGGCAGCGCCTCGATCAGCCGCGTGCCGAGATAGACCGGCATCTCGCCGCGGTCGTTCTCGAAGACGGCGTACACGCCGGCCAGCCCGCTGCCGGCGATGAAGTCGACCGAGGCCGCGAAGTTCCGCAGCCCGTTGCTGCGCGCATCGTCCAGCGGGTAGTTCGCGGCCACGAGCACGATCGGCACGCCGGCCTCCGCCAATGCATAGCTCAGGGCAGCTGCCGTGAATGCCAGCGTATCCGAGCCGTGCGTCACGATCACGCCGCTGTATCGCTCCGGTCCTGCCTGCCGAATGCAGGCGATCAGCGATTCCCAATGCGCGGGATTCATGTTCTCGCTCAGCATCTGATACGGCTGCACCGTCTCGAACCGCACGCCTCTTGCTGCACGGCTTAACTCCGAAGCCACTGCATCATGCGGCTGGCCGGCTTCCTGCCCCTCCTGTGCCTGCTTCTGATCCCGCTCCTGCCGCGCCTGTCCATGACCCTTGGCCAGCTCCTCCTGCCTCCCGCCGGCCGTCATCGCCGCATACCTCGCCAGCAGTTCATAACTGGCTTGTCCATCCAGATCGATCAAGCCGCCGCTCGCGCGCGAGCCGATCGTCCCGCCGGTGAACACGACGAGAATCGCGGGAGCTGCCTTCGTATTCTGCGGATCCATCCTCAACCTCCGTCCACGGCTTACGCCGCATGATTATCTAGTTAACACTGTACCGAGCAGTCGCCTCGATTGCAAACCCTTTAGCCGAATAGTCTGGCAACAATCCCCTTTACACATGCCTGAGCATCTGGTAGCCTGTTTATTGTTAACCCAACGACAATGTTTAGGTTAACATATGCCATTCCGCCCATTCCATCCCGATCGGAGGTCCGCTAACATGTCACAGCCGTCACAGCCAATGTTGCCGCCATCATCCTCATCCGCTTCCCTCTGGGACCGGCTAGCCGAGCATAGCCTGGCAGGAGGAACGCCGACGCTCGAAGAGGCGCTTGCCGTTCTGGAAGCTCCGGACGAAGAGCTGCTGCCGATCCTGCATGCCGCCTACCGTGTCCGCCGCAGCTACTTCGGCAACAAGGTGAAGCTCAACATGATCATCAACGCCAAGAGCGGGCACTGTCCCGAGGACTGCGGCTATTGCTCGCAATCGATCGTCTCCGAAGCGCCTATCGCCAAGTACACCATGCTGAATACGGAGACGCTTCTCCAAGGCGCCCAAGAAGCGCACAAGCGGCAAGCCGGCACGTACTGCATCGTCGCCTCGGGCCGCGGCCCGACCGAGCGCGAGCTCGACCAAGTCATCGATGCCGTCCGCGAAATCCGCCGTACGACGACGCTGAAGGTGTGCGCTTGCCTCGGCATCCTCTCGCCGCAGCAAGCCGAGCGCTTGGCCGCAGCCGGTGTCCATCGTTACAACCATAATCTGAACACCAGCCCGGACCTCTATCCCGCGATCACTTCAACGCACACCTATGACCAGCGCATCGAGACCGTACAGACCGCTGCCAAGGCCGGCATGTCGCCGTGCTCAGGCGTTATCGTCGGCATGGGCGAGTCCGATCGCGAGCTCGTACATACCATATTCGCGCTGCGCGAGCTGGGGGCAGACTCGATCCCGGTTAACTTCTTGAACCCGATCCCCGGCACGCCGCTCGGCAGCCGCCCCCTTACGCCTCCGACCAAGGCGCTGAAGACGCTCGCTTTGTTCCGCTTCGTCTGTCCGGACCGCGAGATCCGCCTCGCCGGCGGCCGCGAGGTCAACTTGCGTTCGCTGCAGCCGCTGGCGCTGTACGCCGTGAATTCGATCTTCGTCGGCGACTATCTCACCACCTCCGGCCAGGAGGCCGCCCTTGACCATCGCATGATCGCGGACCTCGGCTTCGAGATCGAGCAGTGCGCGCTGTAGCCGGCTGCCGCCGTCAGAGCGCGGCGCCTCCTCGCACAAAAACCGCCCGCGCGCCGATATTCGTCGGTTACGCGCGGGCGGTCCTTGTATCGCACTATTTTCAGCTTGCTGGCGTTACAACAAGGCTTCAATGTCCTTAGCCATCTCTGCCGGCTGCACCGGAGGCTCGAAGCGCTTCGCGAGCTTGCCGTCCTTCCCGATGAGGAACTTCGTGAAGTTCCACGGAACCAGCTCGCCGTCCCCGCCCGTCAGATGAACGAAGAGCGGATGCGCATCCGGCCCCTTCACGTCTACCTTCTCGAACATCGGGAACGTCACCCCATAGTTGAGACTGCAGAACGACTGGATGTCGGTGCTCGTGCCCGGCTCCTGCCCGCCGAACTGATTGCACGGGAAGCCCAGCACGACAAGCCCCTGGTCCTTGTATTGCTCGTACAGCTTCTGCAGCCCCTCATACTGCGGCGTCAGACCGCACTCGCTGGCCGTGTTCGCGATCACGACCACTTGCCCCTCGTAGTCCTTCAGTTGGACAGGAGTCCCATCGATCGTGTTTGCGCGGTAATCATAGATCGTTGCCATGTAAGCTCGCCTCCTCTATAGATAGACAACTTCCAATTCCGATTGCGATTATTCACCAGTAGTCTAGCACCCGTCCGAATGCCGCGTCAAACCTTGGTTTGAGATTTTTTTCACATTGTTCTGATATTGTGAATTAAATCACATAATTTCGGCGCCGGCCGCTCTATACTTAAGCCATAAGGAAGACGCGCATCTTCAACAAAACCACTAACTACTCTTAAGGAGTGAACGATCATGATGAAATTTTGGAGAGAAAATGTTTACGCCGCTGCCGCACTGGTACTGCTAAGACTCTACGTCGGCTGGGCATGGTTCGACGCCGGCCTGCACAAGATCACGGGCGGCTTCGATGCCACGGGCTTCCTGAAAGGCGCTGTAGCCGGACCGGTCGCCGATCGCGCCACAGGCGCGGCGGTCTACCCGACCTATACCGCGTTCCTCGAGAACTTCGCGCTCCCGA
>JAEZCJ010000092.1 GCA_023433615.1 Bacillota bacterium
CTTCAACTAGGATCCGATTCCGTCAGATTCGGGAGGCGTCGTGATCCGGACCTTGATAATCCGCTTCTCGTCCGCATCCTCCACTTGGAACGTCAAGCCGCCCCATTCGACCTTCGAGCGTTCGTTCGGATCCGGCAGCTTGCCCAACTGCCCGATCAGGAACCCGCTCAGCGTCTCGTATACTTCGATCGGCAAGCCGATCTCGAATTGGTCCTCGATATCGTCGAGGCTGATCGTTCCGTTCGCCAAGTAATTGTGTTCGTCCAGCTTCACGAAATCCTTCACTTCTTCGTCATGCTCGTCGAAAATGTTGCCGACGATCTCCTCGACCAGGTCCTCGATCGTCACGATGCCGGCCGTGCCGCCGTATTCGTCGATGACGATCGCCATGTGCACCTTCTTCTTCTGCAGATCGCGGAACAGCTCATCCGTACGTCGCAGCGAAGGGACATGGTAGGGCTTGCGCAGGAATGACTTCAGATCGAAGGCAGGCTGCTCGTCGCAATTAATGAGGAATTGCATCATATCCTTGACGTGCAAGATGCCCTTAATATCGTCAATATGCTCGTCATAGACCGGGTATCGCGTATACTTCTCTTCATTGATGGTCGCGACGATATCCTCCAGCGATGCATCGAGCGGTATGCCTACGATATTGATCCGATGCGTCATGATCTCGGCGACGACCTTGTTGTTGAACTCGAAGATGTTGTCGATCATCATCTTCTCGCTCTCCATGATCGCGCCGCGCTCTTGGCCGACATCGACCATCATGCGAATCTCTTCTTCCGTCACTTCATTATTCTGCGCATTCGGGTCCACGCCGAACAAGCGCACCATCATGTTCGTCGACAAGGTCAACAGCTTCACGACCGGCTTCGTCGCCTTCGACAAGATCGTAAGCGGGCGGACCGCAATGTTGGCGATCGCCTCCGCCTTATTCATCGCCAGCCGCTTCGGGACCAACTCGCCGAACACGAGCGTGAAGTAAGACAGAATAAGCGTAATGACGATCAACGAGATCGCCTCAAGCGTCTTCTCGTCCAGCGGCACGCCGGCTTGAATGGCAGATGCGGCAAGTCGGCCTGCGAAGCTCTGTCCCGCGAACGCGCTCGCGAGGAAGCCGGCCAGCGTAATGCCGATCTGAATCGTGGCGAGGAACTTGCTCGGCTCCTTCAGCAGGGCATGGATCATCATTGCTTTGCGATTGCCCTCTTCGGCCATCGCCTTCACCTTATTGTCGTTCAGCGAGATCAGCGCGATCTCGGATGCCGCGAAGAAAGAGTTGATGAGTACCAGGATCACTAGCACTATGAGTTCGATTAGCATGGCGACCTTCCAATCTCCGTTGTATCGTGCTGCGTGCGTCTCACGTATTATAGGCAGCTCGCAGGCAGGACATTCTTAGCCCTGCAATTGTTACCATTGTATCATGATTGACTGCCGGCGCAAAATGCGAACAAGCCGCCCCTTATCGGGCACGGCTTGCGATATGCTTCAACTTATCCGGATTCATCGTATTCAGGATGGCCGCAATTCGACCGCCCGCATACTCGAATGCCATGGTGCAGTAAGTGGTGTCCCCGCCCGTGATGACGATGCCGGGGGTTCCGTTCACCAAGGCTGCCCGCACCGCGTAATCATGCGGATTGAGCTTGCTCGCGATGCCAAGGACGAATCGCGCTACGCGGTCTCGGCCCAGAATCGGATTGATCGCTGCCAATACCTTGCCGCCGCCATCGGAGACGAATACGGCGTTATCCGTCATCAGGCTCAGCAAGCCGTCAATATTCCCCTCCGTCACGAAGTGCATGAACTTCGCCAGTACTTGCTGGTTCGCGGATGCGGCGGATGCGGCGGATTCGCTGCTCCCGGCCGCCCGGCCATCCTGCGGCTTCGGATAGACCGTCGTCTGATCGTAGATCCGCAGCTTGCGGCGCGCGCGCGTTAGGATCTGCCTGCAATTGTCCGCCTTGCGGTCAATGATCCCCGCGATCTCTTCGTAATCGTACGCATAGGTCTCGCGGAGCAAGAATACGGCTCGCTCGATCGGGGACAGCGCCTCGAGCATCACGAGATAGGCCATCGATAACGAATCTTGAAGCAGCACATGCTGCAAGGGATTCACGTGTGCCGAGTCGGCATGATCGGCCGCATCGGACACCAGCGGCTCCGGCAGCCATTCGCCGACATATCGCGCCCTGCGCCGCTTGGCCGCTCGCAATTGATCGACGGCCCGATTCGTGACCATTCGGCACAGGTAAGCCTTCGCCTGCTCGATTACCTGCCCGCTCCGGTCACCTTTCGCTTCTACTCTCTCCCAATCCACGAACACGTCGTGCACGAGATCCTCTGCGTCCATGACGCTGCCTAACAGGCGATAAGCGATGCTGAATAACAGCGGCTTATACGCATTATACAGTTCGGCGTTCACGGCTTCCCTCCGTATCCATGTCGAATTGCTGCCGCAGCCATCGAATCGACCCATGCGCCGCACGCTTCGCGCTTCCGACGGCCGCATCTGCCAGAATGCTCTGCCCGCCTACCCAATCCCCCGATAGGAAAAGTCCGCCAATCGGCGCGTCTTCGGTCAGATGGCTTCGTCCAACCGCTTGTATGCCGTATGACGTCGTTAATCTCGGCATGAAGCGCTCGGTTACCGCCTCGCTCTTCCAGCCGGGCTGCAGCACGCTCATCCAATCCTCCAGCTCCTTGCGATCCTGCGCAGCATCCATGCCCTGCGCGCTGGAGTGGTACTTCAACAAGTGAATGACTTGGTGACCGTCATCGTTCAGCTTCGCCGCTCTGGAATGGTTCGAATAGTAGAGCGGCTGCTCCAGATGCATCGCGAAATTGCGTCCCGGCTGAGGCAGCTTCTTGAGCACGATATCCAGACAAGCGGCAAAGGTGGCTTCCGAACGGCTCAGCCGCTCATGCAGCGTCGAAGTCAGCAGCTCTCCGGCTCCGCTCAGCAGCCGAAGCACTTCTTCCGGCGGGACGGCAGCGATGATCGACGATGCCGCATGCTGCTCACCGTCGGCGAGCCGTACTCCCGTAACGCTGCCGTTATCGGCGAGGATCGCCTCGGCTCTGCCGGTTGCGAACGCAACGCCTTCGGCCTCCGCCCGTTGACGGAGCGAATCGACTAGACGCTGCCATCCGCCATGCAGATAGTACACGCCCTTCATGCCGATCTGCGCTTGGCGAATCATGGCGCCGGCATCGAACCGTTCCGGGCAGTCCGCATACGTCCACAGGCGGCCGAGCGCGAACATGAACTGCCTTGCTCCCAGGTCCTTCGGAAAATGCCGCATCGCCCAATCGTGCCACGACATGCCAGCGAATGCAGCCGGATCAAGGCGGTTAAGGCCGGCCATGAACTTGGCCATGCCTGCCTTGCCGCTCCAGCTTAGCAATGGCGAGCTTAGCAGTCTCGCTGCATTGCCGGGCATCGGCATCAGCCTTCCGCCCTGCATTACCAAACCGTCTGTCGGCAGCTGTCCGCCTTGGACCGCGATCCCGAGCTCTTGCAGCACGCCCATCGCTTCACCCGCCTTATACAGCGCATGCGGTCCGGCGTTCAACACGCTGCCCTTCACGGTCTCGGAAGCCGCACGTCCTCCTAGCTTGTTGCCCCGCTCTACCAGCATGACCGAGTGCCCTGCCATCGCCGCGTAGATCGATGCCGTCAGTCCGCTTATGCCGCCGCCGATTACGATCGTATCCCATCTTCTCATCTTCGCTCTCTCCCTTCGTCTTCTGACCACGTGACGAAGTGAGGCGGGATTCTGTGACAGCTTACCTCTCCTTTCTTTGTTATTTAGCGACTCGCTATAGCGCCTTTGCCCGATTCGCTTGATTTGGCTGACTTGCTTGATGGCGGAATTGTCCGGGCGTCACGCCCGTCCACTTCTTGAAGGCGCTCTGGAAGACGCTCGGCTCCGAGTAATGGAGCAGGTACGCGATATCGCCGATCGAATATTGCTGCTGCTCGAGGTAGCTTATCGCTGTCTCCTTGCGTACGCGGGTCGCCAGTTCATTATAAGACGTATTCTCTTCCCGCAGCCTCGCCTGCAGGCTTCTCGTGCTCATCAAGAATGCCGAAGCCGTCTCCTGCAGCGTCGGGAACGCGACGGGCAGCCGATCCAGCATCCACCCGAATACTTGGCTTGCGAAGGCTTGGCCTTGGATCAGCTTCGTCTTGACCTCTTCCGCGATCTTCTCGAACATCGCATGCAGTCTGGCATCCGAATAGAGAATCGGGTATTCCAGCACTTCCTTGTCCAGTCTCATCCATGTAGCGCCGCCATCGAATCGAGGCGTCAAGCCGAAGATGGCACGGTACGCTTCAGGACGATTCGCAGGCGAGGCCCCATGCTGGAACTGAAGTTCGATAAGCGGAACGCGCTTGTTGCTCAGCCGCTGAATCATATGATAGACCGAGCTCACCATGTCTTCCATGCAATGTCTGGATACTCGCATGGAAGGGTTCTGCGCAACGAATCGAATCAGGAGCTCGTTGCCCTGTTCGTCGCATTCCAGATTGAATCCGCTGCATGCGATTACGTTATAACGCTGATACGCTTCCATCGCATCGGCGACCTTGCCGGCATGCATCATGACGAAGCCGAGAATCCCCATGTCGGCAACATCCGTCAGCTTCCCTTGATTCAAGCCGAAGTACTCGTCTTCCGTGTACGCTGCGGCCGCATAGGTCAGCCTCTCGAGCTCCGCGTGCGATATACGCGCATCCGAGTCCTGCAGCAGTCTGGCATCGAAAGATGCATATTCATAAAATTGCTCCGTCGCGTAGCCCTTATGTACGACGGCCTTCAAGATCGGATAGATCATCGATATCGAGACGCCAAGATTATCCATCTGCGATCCTCCCTAGCTTGCGCGATTCATCATAACGTCTGCGTCATCCATCATTACGCTGGAAGCGGCGTCCATTTATGATGAGTATAGCTTATAACCGATTAGGAGGAAATACAGGATGAAATCCAACATACTCGTCATCAACGGTCATCCGGACCCGGAAAGTTATTGCAGCGCATTAGCCAAGGCTTATATTGCGGGAGCGGAGGGCACCGCCGCGATTCGAACGATCGACATGAGCCGCATTCGCTTCGATCCGAATCTGAAGCAAGGCTATCGGCAGCGGACGGAGCTTGAGCCGGACTTGCTGGCCGCGCAGGACATGATCCGTTGGGCAGACCATCTCGTGTTCGTCTACCCGACTTGGTGGGGCGCGATGCCGGCCGTGCTCAAAGGGTTCTTCGACCGCACCCTTCTGCCCGGATTCGCATATGCCTACCGCCAAGATTCCGTGCTCTGGGATAAGCTGCTAAAAGGAAAGACGGCGCATCTCATCGTTACGTCGGATACGCCGTCCTGGTATAATTGGCTGATGTACCGCCAAGCGGGACATCTTGTCATGAAGCGCAATATTCTAGGTTTCTGCGGCATTAAGACAGTTCGCGTCACCGAGGTCGGCCCCGTCAAGCCTTCGAGCAAGGAACAGCGCTCGCGCTGGCTGGATCGGGTAAGGAAGTTCGGGAGCAAGCTGGCTTAACTCAACCCAGCAAGGCGCAGATGCGGGAAGCCATCGCATGCAGCGGCACTTGATATTCTACCGCACCTAATTCGTAAGCTGCTCGGGGCATTCCGTAGATGACCGATGAGGCGGCATCTTGTCCGATCGTCCTGCCGCCTCTTCGGCGAATCGCCAGCATGCCCTTCGCGCCGTCGTATCCCATTCCTGTCAAGAGTACGCCGATTACGCGGGAGCCGGTCAGCTTCGCGGCAGACTCGAAGAGCACGTCGACGGACGGCAGATGTCCGCTTACCCTCTCGCCCGTCTCGCATTTCACGATGTATTGTCCCCCTGCCTTCACGAGCCGCATGTGCTTATCGCCCGGCGCGATGCATACCGTACCGCGAGACAGGATGTCGCCGCTAGACGCTTCTTTGACCTGGAAGGGCGTCGTCGCGTTCATGCGCTCCGCGAACATGCGCGAGAAGCCCGGGGGGATATGCTGCACGATCGCGATTCCGGGCATTCGCGCGGGAAGCCGGGACAATAGCTGATGAATCGCTTCCGTCCCGCCTGTCGAAGCGCCGATTACGACGACATCGTCTTGTTGACCGTACTCCTTGTCTCGTAAGCCTGCGCCTATGCCGAGTGCGGCTTGCTCGGTTGACCGCCTATGGTTGGATTTCGCGGCGGCCTTGACCTTCCGAATCAGCTCGATGATGAAGCGCTCCACCTCATCGACCGCATTCATGCTCGGCTTGGTGACAAAATCGACCGCTCCTGCAGCAAGCGCATCGAATATGGCTTCGCTTATCGTGCTAACGACGATCACGGGCATCGGATGCTGAGGAAGCAGCTTACGGATGAATGTTACGCCGTCCATCCTCGGCATCTCCACATCGCAGGTCATGACGTCGGGATCGAGCTGCTCGATCCGATCCCGAGCTTCATAAGGATCATGTGCCGTGCCGACGACTTCGATCCCAGCGTCTGACGACAAGCCTTTGACCAACAACGCCCGAATCAGCATGCTATCGTCTACGACCAAGACTCGTATTCGCCGCTCTGTATGCATACGCTATCCTATTCCTTCCTATACACGCCTGGCATGATGTACTTGTATCCCGTTCGATCCCGATTCAACGATTCCGAATGGCTGATCACGAGGAACCCGCCGGGCACCGTGCGCTCCCAGAATTTATTCACCAATTCCTCTTTGGTCGGATTATCGAAGTAGATCATCACATTCCGGCAGAAGATCGCGTGGAACTGCTGCTTGAACGGGAATCTCGACTCCATCAGATTGAATCTCCGATAGATGACTTGCGACTTGATATAATCGTTCACGGTGAAGACACCTGCACGTTTGCTCGCGAAGTAACGCATCCGCCAATGCTTAGGCAGTTCCTCGACTTGCTCAGCCTCGTATTCTCCTCTCACGGCCTGATCCAGCACCTTGGAAGAGATGTCTGTCGCGAGCAGCTTCTTGTCCCAGCTCGATGCGCGCGTCTGAAAGTAATCTTCCAACAGCATGGCAAGGGTATACGATTCTTGTCCCGAAGAACAGCCTGCGCACCATAATCGCAAATCTCTGTTCGGAATCGTCTTCTCGAAATAAGGCAGCATAACATCCCGAAAATAGTGAAAATGCTCGACTTCCCGCATGAAGAACGTGTGGTTCGTCGAGATCTTGTTCACAAGATCCGTGACGGCTGCCCCCGTTCGGTCGGATACGATATAGTCATAATATTCCGCGAAGCTGGAATGCCCCTTCTGCATCAGCACTTGGTTCAGACGACTAATGACCAGCGCAGTCTTCTCTTCCTTCAAGTGAATGCCGTAATTCGTCTTGATGTAACCGGCTAGCAGCTGAAATTCCTTAGGACTGATGGTTAACATGCCTAACACTCCTAATCCCTTCTAATGAATAAGGAGGGACCCGCATAGCGCGGGCCGCCTCCTCTGCTATTGATTAGTACTTGCCGAATTCCTGATCGCTGAGCACAATCTTCTTGTTCGATCCCTTAGGGGACGACGTGAACGATTCGCTAGCCGAGAGGCTGCTGCCCGCACCGCCGTTCAGACGCTGCAGCATCTGAATCATCTCCGGACTCAATTGTTCCGAATTCCGGTACGTCGAGTAGCCGTTCTTCTTCAGCGTGAACCGCTGGACCTGCTCCTTCAGCTTCTCCGCTTGGCTCGATAGTTCCTCGCTTGCAGAAGCGGATTCCTCCGAAGTTGCCGAGTTCGTCTGCGTCACCTGCGATACTTGAATGATCGCTTGATTGACTTGACTTATGCCCGAGGCTTGCTCATTCGATGCGGATGCGATCTGATCCACGAGGGCAGCGACCTGCGTCACGCCGCTCACGATCTCGTTCAGCGCGCTCGCCGTTTCGTTCGCGATTCGCGTGCCGCCCTCTACTTTTTTGATCGAGCCTTCGATCAGGTCCGTCGTTTCCTTAGCCGCGTTGGCCGATCTGGCAGCAAGGTTCCGAACCTCTTCGGCTACGACCGCGAAGCCTTTGCCGTGCTGGCCGGCCCGCGCAGCCTCGACAGCGGCGTTCAGGGCAAGAATGTTCGTCTGGAACGCGATCTCGTCGATGACCTTGATAATCTTCGAGATGTTGCTGGAAGCTTCGTTGATCTCATCCATCGAGCGAAGCATCTGCTTCATCTGCTCGTCGCCTTCGACAGCCATCTCCTTAGCCGATACGGCTAACGAATTCGCTTCGGTCGCACGCTGAGCATTCATGTCCGTCTGCGAGCCGATCTCCTCCAATGATGCGCTCAGCTCTTCGATGGAGCTCGCCTGCTCCGTTGCGCCTTGCGACAGCACCATACTGGAGTCCGACACCTGCTTCGAGCCTGAGGACACTTGATCGGCAGCGATGCTGATGTTCGTCAATACCTCGTTCATGCTCTGCGCCATCTCCCTGAAGGCTTGAGACAGAGCGCCGATTTCATCCTTCGAATGAACGTTGATGTCGACGTCCAGGTTGCCGGCAGCCATCTGTTTGGCCGCTTGATTGATCTCGTCGATCGGACGCGTGATCATCCGCGTGATGATGTAGGCAATGGCTACTGCCAGGATCAAGCCGATCAAGGTTCCCACGATCAGGGAAGTGTTCGTTGCCGATTGGCGAGCATCATTTTCTTTCGCTCTTTGCTCGAGCAACGCGCTCTCGATCTGCTGGCTCTCCGCGATAATAGACCGGAACGCGTCGAATGCCGTCTTGCCGTTCGCTTCCTGCTCGTCACGGACGACCGCATCCATCGACGCTTCGCCTGCTTCCACTTTTTTGCGAAGGGCAATGCTCGTCTCCGCGATCGCCTGCCATTTTTTCGACTCGGCCTGCAGGCTTGCCAACAGTTCCTGCTGCTTCGGGTTATCCGCGGTCAATTCCTTGACTTTCGCCAGATGCTCGTTGAATGACGCCTTGCCCGTCTCATACGGCTCTAACGATGCTTCATCCCCCGTAAGCGCATAGCCTCGCTGGCCCGTCTCCATGTTGACCATGCCGGCCAGCACTTCTTGCAGCTCCATTAGCACCTGATAAGTATGATCATTCCACTTCGATGCTTCGTTCTGTTTCGAGAAATTCACGTAGGATAAGGTCGATACGGTCAAAAGGACTGCCAGTACGAGCGCAAAACCGCCATATAACTTTTTACCGATACTCAAGTTCTGTAGTGCTCTCATCGTGTAATCATCTCCTTGGCTATTCGGTTCTAAGTCCATTCCATTATTCGATAGCGGCTAACTGTTCCGTATCTTCATGGCTGATCAGCTTGTCGCAGTCAAGAATGAGCTTGACTTCCGTTCCGACCTTGCCGACGCCCTTGATAAACGTATGACCGGAATTATTCATATCGGGAGGGGCTACGATCTCGCTGTCCGGAATCGAGATGACCTCGGATACCCGGTCAACGATCAGGCCGATCGAGATCTCGCGAAGCTCGACCACGATTACGCAAGTGCGGTCGTTGTATTCGCGGTAAGGCTTCCGGAATCGCAGCCGAACATCCATGACAGGAATAATCTTCCCTCTCAGATTGATGATGCCTCGGATATAATCCGGCATCTCGGGTACGACCGTTATCGTCTGTACCCCGATGATCTCCGTCACATGCTTAATTTCGATCCCGAAGAACTCATAATCCAGCGAGAATGTCAGGTACTTCCCTTTCTGCGTATCCTCTTCTGCGAACTGCTCCTCTTGCATGCTTTGCGCCACTTGTATCAGCTCCTTCTACGTATGGATGATGGTTGTCTAGATGATGTTGTCTACGTCTAGAATCAAGCTAATGCTCCCGTCTCCTAGGAGGGTGCAGCCGGCAAGACCGCTTACGCGCTTATAGGACCGAATATACTCGGGGAGCGTCTTCACCACAACCTGCTGCTCTCCCATCAACTCATCGGCGAAGAGACAGAACGTCTTCGACTCATTCTCGACCATGATCATGATCCCCGCAGCGACGTCCTGCTCCGCATCGCTGACTTGAAAATGTTCATGCAGCTTGACGATCGGGTAGCATTGTCCTCTCACCATGATCATCTCTTGGCCGTTCGGATCTCGGATCACTTCCCGTTCCGCCGGTCGGAACGACTCTTTGATCGCGGTGATCGGAATCGTGTATCTCGAAGCTCCGACCCGGATATTCATGCCGTCTATGATGGCGAGCGTCAGCGGGATTTTGAAGTAGACGACCGATCCCGCACCGGGCTCGCTGTCCACCCAGACGGTGCCGCCTACCGCCTCAATATTGCGCACGACTACATCCATCCCGACTCCCCGGCCGGAGAACTCGCTCACGCTCTCTTTGGTAGAGAAGCCCGGGAGGAAGATCAACGAATAGATTTCCTTGTCCGTCATTTCCTCTTCCGGTTTCGCGAGCAGCCCGTTCGTCTTGGCTCGGTTCAAGATCCGATCTTTGTTCAGGCCGGCGCCGTCGTCCCGAATCGTAATATAGACATCGCTCCCGGCATTGCGGGCTTCAAGCGTAATCGTCCCTCTGACATCCTTCCCGTTCGCCCGCCGCGTCTCCGGAGGCTCGATGCCATGGTCGATTGCATTGCGGATAATATGCATGAGCGGATCGGATATCCGTTCGATAATATTCTTGTCGACTTCGGTCTCTTCGCCGATGATGCGAAGCCCGACATCCTTGGACAGCTTCTTGCACATGTCACGAACGATTCGGTGCATCTTATGGAAGGTAGCCGTCAGCGGCACCATGCGGATCGACATGACCATATCCTGAATCTCGCCGGTAATCTTGTTCAGATGTCTTGCGGCCTTCAAGAAATTATCGAGCTGCAGTCCCCGCAGATCAGGATTCTGCGTGACCATCGCTTCCGATATGACCAATTCGCCGACCAGATCCATCAGCTTATCGAGCTTGGTGACGTTCACGCTGATCAAGCTCTGCTGCACGATTCCCTGTTCGTCTCTGCCCGCGCGAGCAGGGGCCTGGGACGAATCGGTCGTACCCGGCACTTCTGCCGTGGAGGATTCGTCGGAGTCCGCAGCCTCCAGCGGGGCGGCCTCGGCGGACGGAGGCTCGACCTCCGATAATTGGAATGATCGCACGCCTGGCGCACGCGTGAAAAATTGATGGAGCTCTTCCACGGTCGCCACGCTGCTGAACCAGATCTGGAAGCCGTCTCGCTTGATCACGTCTGCAGCGGCTTCATTCTCGATGATGTCAGCAGGCTCATACCTGCATTGCTCTGTTAGTTCCGTTAGATGGTGAACGACTGCATAGGCTCTCACATTCTCCATGCCGGCATCGTCTTCGAATAACAGAGCGGCATGGTACGTTCCCGCCTGCACCGACGGCCCCTCATCGGACCGATCAGACGCAGCGTCGTGCACCTCGTCGCTCCCGCCTTGGAGCAGAACGAGGAATCGGTTCACGCGCTCGACGATCGAGCGGACATCGCCGTCGTTCGGGTCTCCGCTCTTCAGCTTGTGCAGCTCCAGCTTGATGAAATCGCTCCCATCAAGGACAAGGTCGGTTAACGAGGAATAGTCCACGACCTCAGGTTTATGTTCGCGCAGATAATGCAACACATCTTCAAGCGAATGTGCGAGTTCCGCAATATTGCTATATTTCATCGTGGCGGCCGAGCCCTTGATCGTATGCATCGCGCGCAGAATCTCATTCAGCAATTCCGGCGTATAGCTGCTGGACTTCTCGCCGAGCAGAATCGCGCGATCCATCTGTTCGATCAACTGCTCCGTCTCGAAGAAGAACATTTCGATAATGGAATCATCCAGATAATGTTCCATGGGAATCCCCCTTCCATAGGTGCTGCTCGTGTAAGTTCGGAGGTAAAGTTGTAAGGATTATGTAGATTCCTGAATCTGACAATGATGATACTATTGTTTTCGACAAATTTCAACATATATTTTATTTCGCAGATTTTATAAGACAAGTAACCTCGAAACGCTTATAATCTAATATCTTTAGTTCTATGGTCTTACCTTTGTATTTAGGTCCATTCACACAGAAAAGCAGTCCGCAAGGACTGCCTGGAATGCTACTATTCTATTCGCCGCGATAGGCTTGCTGAAGCACGTTAAGATCCAATTTCTTCATCGACAGCAAGGCCTTCATGACGCGATTCGCCGCCTCAGGGTCGCCTCCTGAGATCATCTCGGTGAGCGTGCCGGGAACGATTTGCCACGACACGCCGAACTTATCCTTCAGCCAACCGCATACCTTCGCCTTGTCGTCTCCACCTTCGCCAAGTCTCTCCCAATAATAATCGATCTCTTCCTGCGAATCGCAATGCACAATGAATGAGATCGATTCGTTGAACGTGAATTGCGGCCCGCCATTCAACCCGACGAAGCGCTGCCCATCCAGCACGAATTCCACGGTCATCGCTGCCCCTTCCGATATCTCCTCCGGATTATGCCGTTCCCGGCCGTAACGGGTTACGTGCTCGATCGCCGAATTCTCGAAAATTTCCACATAATAGCGTGCCGCTTCCTCTGCTTCATGGTCGAACCAGAGGTTCGGCGTAATGCGATTCAATCGTTGCGCCATAATTATCTCCTCCAATGAGTTGATTTTCGCCGATTCGGCGGTCAACAAACACTTCGTTGCGCTCCCTTACGCCGATTTAACTATGATTATCGAAGTGATTTTACTTTACCCTATTTTACTTTGATAATCAAATTGAAAATAGATATACTTGTGTTATGAAAAGAGACGCGAATAAATCACGCTGCCCCATCAACTTTACAGTCGAGCTCTTCGGCGATACGTGGTCGCTCCTGATTGTTCGGGATATGGCCGCCCTCGGCAAAAATACGTTCGGACAATTCCTCGAATCCGAAGAAAGGATCGGTCCCAGCGTGCTGGCTGAGCGACTGGTCCATCTCGAGCAGAAGGGGATCATCGCTAAGAGACCGAGCGAGACCGACAAGCGCCGAATGATCTACTCCTTCACCGAGAAAGGCATGGGGGTCATTCCATTCATTTATGACTTTGCGGTATGGGGATCGCTGAACAGCCCGCATCCCGAAGCGCCCGATGCATGGTTCGAGGCCATGAAGCATGATCGGGAGAAGGTGCTTCGGCTCTGGCACGAGGCGGTTGCTGCCGGGAGCTCGTTCTTCATCGGCCCCGAGAGCGTCGTACGGAAGCTTAATCTTCCATGAGGCATAACGAATGACAGCCCGTTCGCCGCAATATTGCCGGTGACGGGCTGTTATTCCTTATTCGTATCATCGCGCTAGCTTGGCATGCCTTGCCGAAGCCTCCACAGCCTTGCAGCGGTATCGTCGAGCATCTCCCTCACCAGGATCGCCTCGGCGTATCGGGCAGGTATGCCCTCATAACCCCAATAGATGCCGGCCAGTCCGCCGGCTATCGCGCCGATCGTGTCGGAGTCGCCGCCGCCGTTCGCCGCGCGCTGCACGACTTCGGCGAATTCATGCGACGCGAGGAAATGGTGCAGCGCCAGACGCATCGTGTCGACGACGAAGCCGGTTGGCTCGCATGCGGGCGGCTCGCCGTCCATAACATCCTCATAAGCCGTTCCGGCGACTTCCATCCGGACAGCATCCGTACGATCTTCGCCCGTGAGCAGCCGTGCGGCAATGCGGTTATAGATGATGCAAGCTTCGTCGCATCGCCCGTCGTAATGCGTCATTCGCGACTGCATCCGAGATAACTTCTCGATGTCCGCCAGCTTCGCATAACCCAGCGCGATCGGCAGGCATCGCATCAAGGTTCCGTTGCCGCCGCTCTGTCCCAAGCTGCGATCGGTAAGAATCGCGGCATCGAACCAATCCCCCTCGAATGCTTCGAGCGCTTGCCGGATCGTGTTGCCGACATCCTTGGGCCTCGTGCTATACCAGGCCAGGAATCGGCTGCCGATCGCTTCCATCGGATCATCCGGTCGCTCGAGTATCCCCTCCGCCACGCACAGCGTCATCATCGTATCGTCCGTCACTTCGCCAGGCTCGAGACGCCATACCCCGCCTCCCGCGATCTCCGTCAGATACCCGTGCGCCGAGCGGATGTCCGCCGGGCGCATGAATTCCGTCGTGCCGCCTAATGCATCGCCGACCGCAACGCCATATAAGCCTCCTCGCAATCGATCGTACATTTTGTCACACTCCCCTCTGCATGGCACTCTCCCCCCTCTAGACGCGGTGCTTCTCGATCATGCTCTGACGCAGGTCCCACGCCGCCTGGCTCAGATCGACCGGGTAGGCTGCAGGGTTCAGCTTGCGCAGATATTCCGGCCAGAACAGCGCTAACTGGTCGCGGTGATACTGCCGGATATCGGCTAACGCAGGAAGCGGATACACCAGATTTCCCTGACGAAAAATAGGCTGCAGCAGCGGAACCGCCGTGTAGTCTGTCACCGTCTTGTCGAGGAAGTGATGCACGGGGTCGAACAGCCGGATCGGCTGCCCCTCGCGCACGTCCGTCTCTTCGGCTAGCGCCACATAGTCCGCCTCCGCCTTGCCCGTCTCGTTATCGATGATCCGATAGACGTCTTTTACGCCTGGCGTCGTGACCTTGTCGGGATTGCCCGAAATCTTGATGACAGGCTGCATCGTGCCGTCCTTCTCCCGCGCCGTCAGCTTGTAGACTCCGCCCAGCGCAGGCTGATCGGCTGCCGTAATCAGTTTCGTTCCCACGCCCCAGATGTCGATACGCGCGCCTTGCATTTTTAGCTCTGCGATGATGTGCTCGTCTAGATCATTGGAGGCGACGATCTTCACGTCCGGGAAGCCCGCTTCGTCCAACATGCGTCTTGCTTCCTTGGACAAGTAAGCGAGATCGCCGCTGTCCAGCCGAATGCCCTGCAGCTTAATGCCTCTGACGGCGAGTGCGCGGGCGGTGCGAATCGCGTTCGGCAGTCCGCTCTTCAGCGTGTTGTACGTATCGACGAGCAGCGTGACATGCTCCGGCATCGCCGCCGCATAGCGGTCGAACGCTTCGCTCTCGGTCTCGTGCATCTGTATCCAAGCATGCGCGTGCGTCCCTTTCGTCGGGATGCCGAACAGCATGCCCGCCCGCAGATTCGAGGTGGCATCGAAGCCGGCCAGCACGGCGGCACGCGCGCCCCATACCGCGGCATCCGCTTCCTGCGCCCGTCTCGTGCCGAACTCCAGCAGACCGTCGTCGGGTGCAGCCTGCTTGATGCGTGCTGCCTTCGTCGCGATAAGCGTCTGGAAATTCAGGAAGTTGAGCAGCGCCGTCTCGATCAGCTGCGCCTCCACGATCCGCGCTTCGACGCGCACCAGCGGCTCGTTCGCGAAGACGACCGTTCCCTCCGGCACGGCATAGAGGTCGCCCGTGAACTTGAATTGCCGTAGCTCCTCGAGGAATGCGGGCTCATAATTCTCCTCCTGCTCGGCTAGATACGCGATCTCTTCGTCCCCGAATCGCAGGCTCTGAATGTAATGCACGATTCGCTCGAGTCCCGCGCTGACCGCGAATCCCCCGCCGAACGGCAGCTTGCGGAAGTAGACGTCGAACACGGCCTTCTGGCGGTGCGTGCCGTGAATCCAATGCGCGTACATCATGTTGATCTGATATTTGTCGGTATGAAGCGTCAGTCGCTCATCGTTTATCATGCTTCTCGCCTCCCTGCAGCATTATGGAATCGGATGCCCGCCTCTGAGCACCTCCGCGCCAAGTACGTCCTTAAAGTGCCCAAGCGCCCAATCATGGCCGATCTCGTTGAAGCTGGCGGCCGCATCCGCATGAATGGCGAGCCGGAAGCCCATATTGTACGCATCTACCGCCGTATGCAGCAGGCAAATATCGGTGCAGACGCCGACGAGATGCACCTCGGTTATGCCTCTGGCGCGGAGCTTGATAGCCAGGTCCGTGCCGCAGAACGCGCTGTAGCGCGTCTTATCCATCCATTCGATCCGATGCTGCAGCTGCCTGTAGACGCTGTCGAGCTTGCCGTATAGGCGGCGTCCCTCCGTGCCTCGGATATTATGCGGCGGGAACAGCTTCGTCTCCGGATGATAGACGTCGCCTTCATCGTGTACGTCAACCGCCATGAGCACATAATCGCCGGCGTTCACATGCGCTTCGGTCAGGGCGGCGATGCGATCTCCGATCCGGATGGCAGGGTCGCCGCAAGGCAGCTTGCCCGTGACAAAATCCACCGTATAATCGATCACGATCAGAGCTTTCATGTTACATTCCCCTCTCAATTCGAGTTTGTTCATACTGTCATTATGACCCTATCAATGACGATAAAACATGCGACCGCCGCAATGGAAGCGCAGGAGCAGCTCCGCTTCGCGCGCGTGCAATCGCGTGCCGCTTAGCCGTAGATCGACATTGGCGGCATGTAGTCGGTAAAGCGGTACAGCTGTGCGGCTCGCTGCGAGTAGCGGTTCGAAACCTTCGGCGTGCCGTCGGCGTCCAGCACCTCTTCCAGAATGCCTCTGCGGCTTTGCGTGGACGTGATCTTGCGAATGAAGTTGCGTTCCTCGAATTCCGGCACGACGGTCTGGATGACTTGATACAGCTCGCTGATCGTGAATTCCGCGGGGAGGAATTCCTTCGCGATCGTCGTCGTCAGCATGCTCTCCTTAATCTTGACGAGCGCATCCTGCAGAATCGAGCGATGGTCGAACGCCAGCTCCATCGCAAGCGCCTCCTCGACTGCGAACAATCGCACATCGGCAGCATCGTCGTTCGCCCGGCGGCTCCTGAGCGTCTTCTCCTGCACGAGCGCGCAGAAAGCATGCGAGATCATCCAACCTCTCGGGTCGCGTCCGGGGTTGCTGTATACGTTCAAGTAAGTCATGTGGACGTCCGTGACGCCGGTCTCTTCCTGCAGCTCGCGTCTGGCGCAATCGTACATGCTCTCGCTCTCCTGGCAGAATCCGCCCGGCAACGCCCAAGCGCCTTCGTACGGCCAGGCCTTCCGCTTAATCAGCATGACCTCCAACTGGCGGATCGGCAGCGCTTTCTTCGCTCCGGAACGCTCACGGGACGTGATCGTGAAGATGACGATGTCGCTCGGCGCGCCGTCCGGCGTACGGTACTTGCCGGCATCGTAGTTCGATTCGTTCTCTTGGATCATGACGGATCACCTGTGTTTGTCATTTTGATATTATCAATATGACACAATTAAGGAGGGGTGTCAAGGGCCAGGTGAAGCCGTACTCCTGGCTTCGTGGAAATTATTTTATAATGATGTGGCTTTTTACCTCCTCTCGGTGTCTAATGAATTGTAAGTTCAGAAGGAGGTACTACTGGTGTCGCGAGCTCAAGACAAAAAGAAAACCCCTGTTCTTCCGGAGGAGCAGGAGCACATCCGGCAATTCGAAGCTATTTATCATCAATATCGAGATCGAATTCGAAAATATATGGCAATCAAGACGAATTCGGCAGCTGCCGACGACTTAACGCAACAAGCATTTTTAAAGGCAATGGAAAACTTTCACTTGTTTAAGCGCAACTCCAGTATATTCACTTGGCTGTTCACTATCGCGCAAAACATCGTGAAAAACGAGTATCGTACGCGATCGCGAAATAAAGAAACCGTGCATGAAGCAATCGATTTTCAGTCCCAATCGATATCCCTTGATATGGCTAGAGATGTCGAGATCCGACTTGATATCGGTGCTGCATTAGCCCGGCTGAACGAATTGGATCAGCAAATTCTATCCTTGCGGTTTTTCGTCGACTGCACGCTATTGGAAATCTCCACAATCGTCGGGATGCCTGAAAGCGCAGTGAAGAACAGGCTATACCGTGCCTTACACAAGCTGAAGAAAGAATTAAGAGAATGGGGTGACATTACAATCGTGTCTATTCAAGAATTGATATCCATAGTGGATAAAAGCGAGGCTCCCTCCAAGAATGATGGCATGAACAAGGTACACCATGACTTATTGGAAGAGTTGAAAAGCAATGTCGATCGAATTATTACAACCTTTCGTCATCGACCTTCTCAGAAAATCGCGATTGAAATCTATCCGGATCTGGCCGCTTTCCATCAAGCGATTGACGAACCGGATGCGCCCGATTGGTTCATGGGAACCTATGAGGACAACAAAATCAAAATCGTGTCCCCACTCAACCCAGGCCCTGAACATACGTATCACTCGGTACTGCGGAACACGATAAGCTTATTTACGATGTGGTTATTGAAGGACATTAACCCGTTGGCGCCGAAATGGCTTACACACGGGCTCGGCGGGCATGAAGCCGGACAAATGTCGCAAGAATATATCCAGTACAGCACCTCCGAAGCGATTCGAAATAACGCCGTTCCTAGCTTTCAAGCATTAACGGATGACACCTGGCATTTCGAGAAGATAGGGGGATATGCATTCTCGCATCTTATCGTAGAATATCTCAATCATTCCTACAGTTCTGATGCGCTCAACAAATTCATACGCGATGCCACTGATTTTCAAGGCGCATTCCAAGTATCGGAAGCTGAGCTGCACGGGATGTGGGTGCAATATTTAAGATCTAGGTTATGATAAAATCTATTAACTAGTATTTGACCCTAATAGACCGCCTTCGTAAAAGGTGGTCTATTAGAGTCTCCTTGGGTTTGGCAGCCGAATCCCGCTCCAGCCGCCAACCTCACATTGACCATGCGCGTTCCATCCTACAGCAACCATCGAGCCGTCCGACCGAAGCCCGACCGTATGCGCGCAGCCCGCCGCAATCGCCAAGATGTCGCGCCATTCACTTACCTCGCATTGACCATAGGCATTCCAGCCCGCAGCTGCTACCGTACCATCCGCACGAAGGCCGACCGTGTGAATACTCCCTGCCGCGATTGCCGTCATATCGCTCCAGCCGCCTAGCTCACATTCCCCATACGCATTCCGACCCACGCTCACGACCGTGCCATCCAATCGAAGACCAACGGTATGCAAGTAACCAGCTGCCACGGCTGCAACATCCCGCCAATCGCCTACATCGCATTGCCGGTACCGATTGTTCCCCACAGCCGCCACCGTGCCGTCCGATGCAGCACCGGCAGTATGCCAATCGCCAGCCGCGATCGCCACGATTTTGCGCCAGCCGCCTACATTGCACTGGCCTTCCGTACTTCGGCCTGCGGCTACTACCGACCCATTCGAATGAAGCCCAATCGTCCGCCGCCAACCTGCCGCGATCGCCACGATACCCCGCCATTCCCCTACATCGCATTGGCCATGTCTATTCCACCCCGTTGCCAGCACCGTGCCGTCCTGTCGCAGACCGACCGTATGAGCGTTCCCCGTGTTCGTCGCCATATGGACATTGCCGGCCGCAACCGCCTCGATATCGCTCCAATCGGATCCGTCGCTAGGGCCGTGTTTTGGATCGCCTGCCGTTACGACCGTGCCATCCGCTCTGAGACCAATGGTATGTCGATGACCTGCCGCAATCGTATTCATATCGCTCCCCTTTTGTTCCTATCCCGTTACGATATTGACACCGAACCGATCTTCGAGCAGCTTCCGATACTGGATGTCATTGTCGACCGCGGTCTTCGTCATGACGCCGTCCGCCCACTCCGTGAAGCTCTCTTGCGTTAACGTGATCGTGCCGCGCTCCGTAACCTTCGATGTAAGCCGCGTTTTGTTAAATGGAGAATCGTCGTGCTCGGCGATGATACGTTGAATAGCATTCAGCTCGGTATCGTCGGGGATGGTGCGTTCCGTATCGAAAATATAGCCGATCATCCAATCCGCGTGCTTATGCTGCAGCTTCATCTCCAACCGATAGTTGCCCAGCTCGCTCTCTACGGGAACAATGCGGAACTCTCCGTTCCAGGAGCTTACGACCTCTCCAGATAGCGGGACAGGGCGCAGCGGCAAATTGCTGCCGAAGCCCGTATCGACAAGATAAGTCTGTCCCTCATGCCGCACTAGGATCGTAACATGCGTTCGGCCCGCGGAAGAGTACTGCTGCCGATCGTGATTGTAGACAACCCCGCTGACCAGCACGGAATCCCATCCATTCTCCAGCAGCCAATAATACAGCAGCGTATTCAATTCGTAACAGAGTCCGCCCTCGCCGCGGCGCAAAACCTTGTCCGCGAGCTGCTCCTTCGAGATCGGCGCGTGCCGCGAATCAATGATAGCTAAATTCTCGAACGGGATCGTTAACGCGATTCGTTCCAGCACGCCGCTTAATTGCTTGAAGGTAAGCCGCCGTTCGTCGTCGTCGAGACCGATTCTGGCACGGAATCGTGCATTCACATCGCACATTTACATCGCCTCCATTCCCTGCCGCAAGTCACTATCACTCCTTCATTATACGATGATTATGCCGGAGCAAGGAACTCATACAGGTTAGGAAACAGAGGCATGCAGTAGGAATTCCCACAAAAATATATCTCTTCCACTCGATTGTATGCGATTTTTCGCATTCATTCCGCCTTGCAGTGCTGCTACCTGCGATCGCACGGACCTGCGATGGCCGAAATCCCTGCTCTTTTGCAGGTGTATTCATTATAAGTCAGGCCATGCATCCTGCAACTGCGTTCACGCAATCCGTGCGCCAAGCTTCCCGCCGCACGCATGCGCGCGCCGCTGCGCCTGCACGCAATCCGTGCGCCACCTCCCCCTCTCTACAGATCCGTTACCGCACCTCTGGATGCGGATGACACCTGCTTCGCATACTTGTACAGCACGCCGCGGCTATAGCGGAGCGGCGGCTCACTCCAGCCCGTGCGGCGCTCGGCGAACTCCGCCTCAGATACGTCCACGGTCAGCGCCCTCGACTCGCTGTCGATCGCGATGATGTCGCCGTCGCGAATGAGCGCGATCGGTCCCCCGACCTGCGCTTCCGGCGCGATATGCCCGACGACGAAGCCGTGCGTCCCGCCGGAGAACCGGCCGTCCGTCAGCAGCGCGATTTTCTCGTTCAGCCCTTTGCCGATAACGATCGCGGTAATCGCCAGCATCTCCGGCATGCCCGGCCCGCCCTTCGGTCCCGCGTATCGGATCACGATGACGTCCCCTTCTCGAATCGCGTCCTGCATCAACGCGTCGGTAGCCGCTTCCTCCGTATCGAAGACGCGTGCCGGTCCGCTGAAGCGAGTCAGCTTCAAGCCGGACATCTTCGCGACTGCACCCTCTGGCGCCAGATTGCCCTGCAGGACGACTAGCGGACCGGATGCGCGGATCGGTTCCGACATCGGTCGCACGACCTGCTGCCCTTCCTTGAGCCCAGGCATGTCAGCGATATTTTCCGCTACCGTCTTCCCCGTAACCGTCAGGCAGTCGCCGTGCAGCAGCCCCGCCTCCAGCAGCACCTTCATAACGGCCGGCACGCCGCCCGCTTCATGAAGATCCTGCATGACGTACTTCCCGCTCGGCTTCAGATTCGCAAGATGAGGCACGCGCGCCCGTATCGCCTCAAAATCGTCAAGCGTAAGCGCAACGTCCACCGCATGCGCCATAGCAAGCAGATGGAGCACCGCATTCGTCGAGCCGCCGAGCGCCATGACGACCGTAATGGCATTCTCGAACGCTTGCTTCGACATGATCTGCCGCGGCGTTATGTCCTTCCGCAGCAGCTCCACCACGGCAATGCCTGCCCGGTTGCAGTCCGCAAGCTTCAGCTCCGTCGCTGCCGGATTCGACGAACTGCCCGGCAGGCTCATGCCCATCGCTTCGATCGCTGAAGCCATCGTATTGGCCGTATACATCCCGCCGCAGGAGCCCGCTCCCGGACAGGCATGGCACTCGACCTCGTACAATTGCACGCCGTCGATCGCCTGTCGATTGTACTGTCCCACTGCCTCGAAAGCCGTCACGATATCGATGTCTTGCCCGTTCAGCTTGCCTGGCGCAATCGTGCCGCCATAGACGAACACGGCAGGGAGATTCAAGCGGCCGATCGCGATCAGGCAGCCCGGCATGTTCTTGTCGCAGCCGCCGATCGCGACAAGCCCGTCCAGCCGCTCCGCACCGACGACCGCTTCGATCGAATCGGCGATAATTTCGCGGCTCGGCAGGGAGTAGCGCATGCCTTCATGCCCCATCGATATCGCATCGGACACCGTAATGGTGTTGAAGATGAGCGGCGCACCGCCGCCTTCCCTCGCACCCCGCTTCGCTTCGACGGCCAGCTTGCCGATATGCATGTTGCACGGCGTCACCTCGCTCCAGGTGCTGGCGATGCCGATCATCGGCTTCTTGAAATCCTCATCCTCGAAGCCGACCGCCCGCAGCATCGCGCGGTTAGGCGCCCGATTCTCTCCCTCGCTGATAACGATGCTGCGAATGCGCAAGTCTCGATCCGCTGAATCCGCCGAATCCGCCCTATCCGTCTTATCCGTCTTATCCCGACTATCTGCCATATTCATCGACCGCTCCTTCCGCGTTCATCATCCGGCCCGCAGCCGGTTCTTCCATCGTCATTGTCTCCTTAGCCCGTTCCCGGCAAACCCCAATCTCTCCCATAATCCGTCGCCGCATTCTCATACAGGCCGACTAGAAGCTCAACGGCTTCCTCCTCTTGCAGGCAGCACAGCGTAATAAGCTCATAAGCTGCATGCAGCCATTCCCTCGGGTTATCCCCGTTGATCAGGTCGATGCAATAACTCGTGAGATCGGAGCTTATCGTGCAGTCGCAATGTTCCGCGCATTGATGCATGGCGTCTGCGAACCCTTCGACGGGGACACTCGGCACCTGCTCCAGCCATTCCGTCCAATCGACATTCGACATCTCTTCCGCCTCGCTCTCTTCCTATTGTCAGAATCCTCATCGCATTCAGAATGACCGCGATCACGCTTAGCTCATGTATCAGCATGCCTGAAGCCATGAATACGGTTCCTGCCAATACGCCGGCCAGCAAGAGAATCACGACCGCTACCGCGAAAATAATGTTCTGCCTCAGATTCGCCATTACGGTGCGGCTCAGCATCAACGACTCCGCGATAAGACCCATTCTGCCGGACGTAATAATCAGATCTGCCGTCTCGATCGCGACGTCGGTGCCGGTATCCCCTACCGCGATGCCAATGTCCGCAGCGGCTAATGCCGGCGCGTCGTTCACGCCGTCTCCAACCATCGCTACCTTATGGCCTGATTCTTGCAGCAGCCGGATGGCTTTCACTTTCCCTTCCGGGAGCAGGCCGGCCCGATAATCCGATAACCCGAGCTGCTCGGCAACGGCCTTCGCCGTATACTCGTGGTCGCCTGTCAACAGGATCATTCGCTTCATGCCGGCTTTCTTCAGGCAGCGAATCAGACCGAGCGCATCCTTCCGAATCGGATCGGCAATCGCCAAGAAGCCGAGCACCTCTCGTTCCCGTGCGATGAACAGGATGGTCCGCCCGCCCCTCTCTTCTTGCGCAGCGGCTAAGCGGATTGCAGCGGACATCGACATGCCCAGCTCCTCGATCATGCTGCGATTGCCGACATGCACCGCTGCGCCGTCCAATTCCGCGCTAACTCCGTGACCGGGCAGGAATTCGAACCCTTCTGCGCCCTCGCGGCCCCAAGCGATCCCCCTCTTCGCTGCCTCGCGCAGGATAGCGCCGGCAAGCGGATGCTCCGAGCGCTGTTCTGCTCGAGCGCTTAAGACGAGCATTTCGCCTTCATCCGCCTGCTCCGCGAATACGCGCATCACGCGAGGCCGACCTTCGGTCAACGTGCCGGTCTTGTCGAACACGACCGTATCGATTCGCCTCGCCGTCTCCAGTACGCTGCCCCCCTTCAGCAGCATCCCGCGCTTCGCGGCGCTGCCGATGCCTGCCACGATGGAGACCGGCGCTGCGATGACGAGTGCCCCAGGGCAGGCGATCACCAGCAGCGTTAACGCGAGCCTCACATCTCGCGTGACCGCGTATACGACGACGGCAAGCACGAGAATCGCCGGCGTGTAATACGCTGCGAAGCGCTCGATGAACCGCTGCGTCTCCGCCTTCGCATCCTGCGCTTCCTCGACGAACGCCACGATCCGCGCGAAGGTCGTATCCTCTCCGACCCGTTCCGCATGCACCTCCAAATAGCCGGATTCGACGACAGTACCGCCGGACACTTCATCGCCTGCGCTTCGTTCGACAGGCATCGATTCGCCTGTGATCGATGCTTGGTTCACGCTCGCCTGTCCGTCGATGACGGAGCCGTCGACCGGAATTCGGCCGCCCGGACGCACGATTACGACCTCACCCTGCTGTACGTCTGCGGCATGGACTTGAACAGCTATTCCGCTCCGAACCACGGTTGCTTCGACCGGAGATAAGTCCAACAGCGCGCGGATCGATGCCAGCGTCTTCTCCAGCGTGATCCCCTCCAAGTAAGAACCGAGCATGAACAAGAACGTGACCGCCGCCGCTTCCCAATACTCTCCGATCCAGATTGCGCCGGTGACGGCTGCCGTTATCAGCAGCTCGATTCCGAGAATGCGGAAGCGCAGTGCCTGTACGGCCTTTACCGCGATCCGCCAGCCGGCCAGCAGCGTGCCGACCAGCATCAGCGCGTTGAACGCGGCGACATGTACGCCCAGCCACCGCAGCAGCCAGCCGCTTACGATCAGGCTGCCGACGATCATCAGCATTGCGGTATCCTTGCGCTTCATGTCGCCGTCAACTCCTTCATCGAGGAACGAATGACGCGATAGCCCAGTTGCGCCAGACGCGCCGATAGCTCCTGCTCTGCGACCGCGCGTTCCTCGAACGTCACGTCAACCTTGCTGGCGTGGAAGCGAACCTTAGCGTCGGCAACCCCCGGCATATGCTGGAACGCCGCTTCGATCTTTCGAATGCAGCTGGGGCAGGCCAGCGTTTCAAGCTGGAATATGATTCGTTTCATGGGTAGCCCTCCCTGTACGATAGGATTCTCGGCTTCAGGCGTTAGCCTTAAGCTTCTGAATCCATCATCCCACGGATTGGGCGGCTGTCCCATGATCTAGATCAAGAATCCGCAGCTAATGGCGAAAAACACGCAGCAATTCCCCCACATAGATGAACAGCATCACCGTTGCGAATAGTTGACCAACTCCAGCCAGCATCGGCACTTCGGCCGCAAAACCAGCCGCAACGATGGCTACGCCGACGAGATAACCGACCATTTCCGCCGTCAGGCGCCTCTCCGGCAGCATCGCAGAGAGCAGGATCGCCCCCTTCTTCTCCTCCTTGGTTCTGAACCGATGCGCCCACCAGAGAAAGGGGAGGATCTTGGACAGGTAGCACAGGATCGACCCCGTGAACCACCCCAGCACCAGATAGATCAAGAGCGCCTCGTTCCACATGCGGCCGCTTGGCGCGAACCGATCGGCAACGATCCAGCACAGGAAGACGAAGAAGCTTAGCGGCAGCAGCCAGTACGCCGCGTGCACGGCGCCGATCGGCTGCTTCGCGCGGCTCTGTCTGCGGATGCTGGCTGCGACGACCGAGAAGCTTGCTAGCGATAGAATCAGCATGGCTGCTGCAACATAAGGAAGCTCCGTTAGATCGAGCCACAGCGAAGCTGCTTCCAGCCAGATCCCTAGGTGAAAGCCTCCAATCACGGCATAGTGTACGCGAGCGATTTTCCACCGGGAGACCATGAACATCGGAAGCAGCTTCAGGCTGAACACGAGGATCAGACTAGCCAGCCAGCCCCCTATGCCGAACCACATGTGACTCGCGAAAGTCTGTTCATGAGTGCCGGCATACCAACCGTACGCGAACCCGAGCCCCATTTTCACCCCGAGGAGAACGGCGGCGATCAGCGACAGCAGACTCAAGGCAATGCCGAATACGAATACATTCCACGCACGGGCACGAATGAAGGTTACAATGAGGTTAACGGCATAACACAGCACGCTAATCGTGACCAGGATTCCGCCGGCCGCGATCAGCCTGCCCTCGGTAAGGAATCCGGCCAGAAGCGCCGCAAGACCGCCCATGTAGAGGACGGCGTGCAGGACTCCGAGCCCTCTGCTGTACAGCGAGGCACGAAGCACGATCTGGACGATCTGATAGCTCGCCCCCATGGCCAGCATCGTCGCCCATCCGAGCAGCAGCGCGTGCGCAAGGAACCATCCCTTCGGATTGCGCAGCGAATGCAGGTCAACCAGATCGGGCACGAACAAGGCGGCGGCGATCGCCGCTGCAAGCAGCATCAGCATACCCGCTGCGAACCATGCATAAGTTAACGCTAGAATATGCAAATTCGATGGCAGCTTGCGTACTGGCTCGGTCATGAGAACACCTCTTATCGGTTTATGAGAGGAGAACGGCATCCATGGATAAGGAACCCGCGATATTACTAGAATGCACCATTCGCCGAGACGTCATGAATGTCCTCGGCTCCGTACGATGCAATAAAGTGCGAAGCCGCTCTTGCAGCCTCGCGCCTCTTATGCCCTTCTAGAGCTTAACGCACATAATCCGGAAGTGCTCGGGACCGATTCGGTTCAGAATCGCCGGCAGGCCGATCGATTCCAAGCTCGATACGAGCGGACGCGCTTCATGCGGCACATGCAGCTCAATGACCGTCCCCCGTTCTGCCGCCGATACGAAATCGATCACTTCCTTCTTCGGATGCATGCCTTGGCTGATCAGCCTGCGCAGATCGATCACCGTCACATTCTCTTTGTATTCGATATCCAATTGCATGTGCGAGCATCTCCCTCAACTTGTGTTGGCTAGGCTTGGGCCATCCATGCTTGCCTATGCCTTCATTATGCGAGAACCTGCCCCGGGATTCCTTGATATGAATCAATTCACGATCGTGATGCTTGTCACAATCGTTTGCTTGCCGGCATGCTATGCTGGGGCTGTTCCAAGACTACGCCCGATCGCGGAGGGATTCCCATGTGCCGGTGCACGCATGCCTGTGTTCTTCAAGTCCCTGTATTCCAGCAGTTGACGGAGGATGAGACCCGCTCAATCTCCGGCATGGTCCATTCCACTACCTATGCGAAGGGGCAGTTCGTGTTCAAGGAAGGAGACCGCAGCCAATCGCTCCATGTGCTCCATCGCGGACTCATCAAGCTGTCCATGGTCGCGGATACGGGCAAGGAGCATATCGTACGCTTCCTATTCCCAGGCGACTTCTTCGGACTCTCCTCACTCTTGCAAGAGAGCAGGCAGTATGCTCATGCAGAGGTCATTGAGGAGGCGCAGGTCTGCCGAATCGATCGCGGGGATTTGCAGCCGCTCTTGGAGAGCAGCCCCGCAATGACCTATCGCTTCTTGCTCGCAATGAGCCAGAGGGTGCAGCAAGCGGACGGCTGGGCAGGTGCGGTCACGCTGCTCGAGGTTGAGAGGCGGTTAGCGCGGCTCCTCGTCCACTTCCGGCAGATCGGCCTCTCCATGCAAGACGAAGTCCGTCTACCCGCCGCGAAAAAAGAGATCGCCGCCATGATCGGCACGACGCCGGAGACGTTCAGCCGCAAGCTCGCGCAATTGGAGGCGCAGCAGCTGATTGCCGTGAACAATCGCAGGATCCGAATCTTGCTGCCGGACAAGCTCGAGGAGCTGGCTGGCTTGCAGCACACGTAAGAAGCCCGGTCCGCAGCACATGCTGCAGATCGGGCTCCCGTCTCCGCAAAGAAGATAAGCTTCCCCTCTGTCTTGTTCACCTCTTGCCTGTTGAATCCTTACAAATCGGACACGGCCGCTGCCAATGTACCCGATGCCGATGATCAGCTTGAACGCCGGGCGAAATCCATTCGAGCCATGGTCCTCCGTGACGCTCTTCCGCTATAATGGACTTATTAATCGTTAGGGAGACGTGAACGCATGACGAAACCACTCGCATCACGCATGCTGCTCGAACGTTTGATTGCGACGAAAGGATTTGCTGTCCGCAGCTTCCCGGAAGACGACGCTTACTGGTACACGTCTAACAAGCCGGGGCCGTTCTACATCAATACGGAGAATATCGCCGGGGAGCAGACGGAGACGATGCTGTCGGCCATTACCGAAGTAATGCAAGCCGATCTAACGCATGAAGTGCGAGCCCGCACGATCTGCGAAATCGTCATGCAAGAGGTCCGCAATGATCCCGGCTATCAGGGAGCCATTGATGCCTTGGTTGACGAATATCGGACATCGAGCAGCTATCGGCCGACAGTCATCTCAGGCGGAGAGCGTCGGGATTGGTTCTTCTCCATACCGGTTGCGGCTAAGCTGGGTCTCCCGCATATTTACCTGTTCAAGTCCGGGAGCTACTTCGTCACGGATGCCGACGGCAAGCCGCTCGAGCTCTCCCTCGATCGCCAGAAGGTGCTCCATGTCGCGGATATTATCAATCTCGCCAGCAGCTACGTCACCAAGTGGATTCCCATCCTCCGAAGCACGCCGGCGATTTTCGACGAGACGCTGTCCGTGGCCGTGCGCAGCCAAGCCGGCATCGATGTCCTGATGCAGCATCAGGTTAACGTGATCTCCCCGCTGATCGTGGGCAAGCCGCTGTTCGCCGAAGCCTTCTCCCTCGGTCTCATCCCGGAATTCGCGCATGGCGAGATTCAGCTATATTACGATTCGCCTGTTGTCTGGACGAGAGGTTACCTGGCGGGACCTGGCGGGATTCATGGACATACCGTTGAGCCGGATGCTCGGGAGAGGGAACGCATCGAACATTTTCGCTCGACGGATCCCTATGGATTGAAGCATGAATTCCCCGCTTATTTCGCATAGACGGGTGAAAGGGTTGTCCGAATTCGGACAACCCATTCTTTTCTAGCATGGTGACGTAATTTCGACAAGCTCCTCCCGTGAATTATGTTAAAATAATCCAGAAAAGCGAAGGAGGGATAAACGCGTCACGCAATGAGAATCTCGAATCGCCTGTATGGAGGTGGACGAGCGGCTCAAGTTGCTTCGCACACGGAACCGTATACCGAATCCCAAATTATTAGGAGGTGTATCGTGTCTAGTATTCTATTCATTAACGGTCCTGCAGAAGGCCATGTCAATCCGACGCTTGCCGTCGTCAAGGAACTCACTGCGCGTGGACATCGCGTAGTCTATGTATGCACTGAAGCCTATCGAGGCACAATCGAGGCCACCGGCGCGGAATTCTGGCCGATCGAAGATTATCTCGCACGCCAGCGAACGGGCAATCCCTTCTTGATGCTGCTTCGGACCGCCTCTATCGCGATTCCTCAAGTCATGGTACGGGCGCAGCAGGAT
>JAEZCJ010000149.1 GCA_023433615.1 Bacillota bacterium
ATACAAGCATAGCGAATTCCAAGGCATGATGAGGGATGAGAAGCCAAGCGTCCCCGAGTTGCTCAATACGTCCAAATTCATCGATACGATTCTGCTGACGAACGAGGAAGTCGCTTCGGTCTACATCATCAGGAATGGCAAAGTCGTCATGGAGAAGACAGGAAGGGGAGTGGTGGAGAAGGAGTCTACGATCATCGAGCTGGCTGAATCCATCCCCAACCTGACTCCTGTGGTGCGAACCGTATCTTATATCACGGGGGAATCCGGCACCGTGATCTCCGTCCTCTTCCAAGATCTCGGGATAGGAGCGGTTCTGGTTACGCTCGATTCGGAGCAGGTGAAGCAGACGGTGTTCAATCGCGATGACAGGGACACCTCCGCTGTGGCTATCTTCGATTCCAACGGTCAGATTCTGTTAAGCAGCAACGAAGCGCCCGACGATATCGAGCGCTATCATTCGGCATACGAACGACTCACTCTCCATGGGCAGCTGTCCGGCAGCGGTTCTCAGCATGTGAAGGGCGAGAAGGGACTGATCGCCAACTATATCGTCTATGACAATCCGAATTGGACCGTACTCTCGCTCATGCGGGACAACGATATTATTCGAGAGCAATCGAAGGCGATGAATACGATCGTTACGGTCATATCCATTATTCTTGTGATGCTGGTGTTCATCTCGATCGTCGTCTCGAAGCGTTATTATTTGCCGATGACCACCATCTTCAGCCAGATTGTTCGCTCCGCCAGGAAGGCCGATATTCCTGATTCAAGGGAAGCGCTGAACCTGAAGGTCATCATGAACGCGACCAAGTCGCTATTCGAACGGATGAACGTGTACGAGTCGCAGGAGGAGAAGAATATATTCGCGATGCAATCGCGGTATATCCACTCGCTATTGCAGCAGAGCCATGAGCTGAATGAACCGGAGATCCGTGCGCAGCTTCGGGATTTAAGAGCGGTGAGCAACACGTACGATGCTTATCTGATTCTCGTCATTCGACTTAACGAATACGCCCGCTTCAGCGAGCGCAATACGAAGACGGCGGCTTCCTTGAAGCTGAATTCGTTAGCGAACTTGACGCTTGAAATGCTGGGGAGCGACACGAATAGCACCTATGTCGTCGTGGACGAGGAGCATCTTGTGTTCTTGCTGCAAGTGGACCCGCGGCATGCCGGGACTCTCGCGCCTAACCGGTTAGAGCCTGTTCTGCAGCAGCTGAGAGAAACTTCGAAGAGTATATGGGATATCGGATTTACGGCCGGAGCTAGTCGTGTTGAACAACAGTATACGAACTTCGCAAGCTGCTATCAACAGGCGTACGAAGCGACCAATTATCGGCTGTATGATGGCCAAGTTCCCGTTCTCTACACTTCATCCGCAATCATTGAATCGGAGAACATAAGCGAGACGATCCGCAAGGTAGAGAAGCAATTAATCAAGGATGTCAAGCAGCTGGCGAAAGCCGAATTCGACGAACACGTGAAGGAATATATGGAGCTCATGCGTACGCTCCCTTATCGGACGACCGTGAAGCTGAATGCGCAGTTGATTCATTCGCTATACCTCATTCTCGAGGACGTGATCTTCGCGCAATCCGCTAAGCCCGACTACGACTACCAGACGATCTATAATCGTGTTCTGTCGGTAGAATCATTCGCCGAGCTCGCGAAGACGTATGAGGAAGCGTATGAATGGATCAGCCGAGAGATTATCGAGGTCCAAACTTCAGGCACCTCGGACATTGTACGGAAAATCGTGGAGCTGACGGCCCAGAACTACACGGATTCCATGATTTCCGCGAACGGAATGGCGGATGAGCTTCAGATTACGCCGCAGTACTTCAGCAAGCTCGTGAAAGAGTCGCTCGGCATGAGTTTCCCGGATTATGTCAATAATCTGCGGTTAACCAAAGCGCGGGAGATGCTTATCTCTCATCCCGAGATGGGCGTCAAGCAAATCTACGAGAGCATCGGCTACAACAATGCGGCGTATTTCACCGCATTGTTCAAGAAGACGTACGGCGTGACTCCGACCCAATATCGGAAAACGGTCGGGTAGCATCGGCCAACCTCGTAAGAAGGGAGGTGAGGGAGAGAATAGACAACTCGGCAATGTTGTAAGCGTTTTCATCAATTGGGAAGTAAATAAGGAGGATGATCATTGTGAGAAAACCGTTCTTAATCATGCTGTGCATCATGATGCTGTGCACGATGTCTGCTGGTGTAATCGTCGTAAATCCGACGCCGGCGGCAGCCGCGGATGAATACGACACGCTCCGGGAGAGATGGAAGGAGATGTTAACCGGAAGCTCGACCTATAGCCCGACGGCCCCTTATATTGATGATCGCATTACGGAGATTACGACGAAGGCACAGGGCATATGGGATACGATGATTAAGACGACGGGCCGAACGCAGCTGTGGTCGAATTATGCGATCGGTACACCTGGTACTACACCCGATGGCGCTAAGCCGAAGTCGGATAAACTAACGTTCACTTATACGAATCTTAAATATATGGCCTTGGCCTATTCTACGCGAGGCTCGAGCTTGGAAGGGAATACAGCGTTAAGAGACGACATTATTAGCGGCCTGGATTGGCTCTACACGAATAAATTCTATCCAGGGGCCTACTATGATGACTGGTGGAATCTGCAAATCGGGACGCCGCAGCAGCTCAATGCCATAACCGTGCTCATGTATGACGATCTGAGTCCGACACAGATCGCCAATTACATGTCTGCCGTTGATTGGGTCAATCCAACCGTAGGCGGGAGAGGAGCGAATCGGGCCTGGGATTCGATTATCATCGCGCTGAGCGGCGTAATTAGCAAGGATAGCGCGAAGATTGCCGCCGGTACGGCCGGGTTAAGTGACATATTCAATTATGTAAACGTCGGAGACGGATTCTACGTGGATGGCTCCTTCGTACAGCATAATTTCTACGCCTATACGGGCGGATATGGCGCATCTCTTCTTGATTCCATAAGCAGTCTCATGTACCTCGTAGGCGGGTCTTCGTTCGATATTACGGATCCGGACAAATCGAATGTCTATCGATGGGTCTATGATTCCTATGAACCGCTGATCTATAAAGGCGCCATGATGGATATGGTCAGAGGCAGAGAGATCTCGAGACACTACGAGCAGGATCATGTCTCCGCGGAGAACGTGATTCGCGCGATCCTGCTGCTGTCCGAGGTCGCTACGCCGACAGATGGATCAGCATACAAGCGAATGGTGAAGTATTGGTTGCAGGAAGACACGTACAATAATTTATTGGAGACTTCTTCGATCAACGTGATCGAGAAAGCGACGGCTTTGCTGAATAATACGGCTATTCCGCCAAGAGATGAACTGTTAGCTTACAAGCAGTACACTGGTATGGATCGTGCGGTGCAGCTAAGACCTGGCTACGGGTTCGGCATAAGTATGCACTCCAACAGAATCGCCAACTATGAATCCATTAATAGCGAGAACGGCAGAGGATGGCATACCGGAGATGGCATGACTTATCTGTATAACAACGATCTGTCGCAGTATAGCGATAATTACTGGCCTACGGTTGACTCCTACAGACTTCCTGGAACGACAGTACTTGCGGGGTCCATACTTGCGGCTCATAAGCATTCGGATAAGAACTGGGTTGGAGGGACGGACATGTCCGGGTTATACGGGGTGACGGGAATGGAGCTGCATCCGTATGGTCAGACCCTGACTGCCAAGAAGTCCTGGTTCATGTTCGACGACGAGATCGTGGCTCTGGGCTCGGGAATTACGAGCACCGATAACATTGCCGTAGAGACGATCGCCGAGAATCGGAAACTGAACAGCAGCGGCGACAATGCGCTGACCGTGAACGGCACGGCCAAGCCGACGACGCTCGGCTGGACGGAGAATATGACAGGGGTCAACTCCATCCATCTGGCTGGCAACGTAGCGGGCGCCGATATCGGCTATTACTTCCCGGGAACTGCGAATGTTACGGGACTGCGTGAAGCGAGAACAGGGAACTGGGATCAGATTGGGGTGGGGCCGAATACGAACCATACGCGCAATTACTTGAGCTTGGGCTTGAACCATGGCGTCAATCCGACGAATGCATCGTATGCCTACGTAACGCTGCCGAATAAGACGAGTTCGCAAGTAAGCGCGTATGCGAGCAATCCGAATATTACGATCCTAGAGAATTCGGCTGATGCGCAAGCCGTGAAGGAGAACGGCCTGAACATGGTCGGAATCAACTTCTGGAACGATGCCGTCAAGACGGTCGGCCTCGTGACATCGAATCGTAAGTCTTCCGTCATGACGAAGGAAACGGCCAATGACTTCGAGGTGTCCGTGTCGGATCCGACGCAAGTGGGCAGAGATACGATCAACATCGAGATCAACAAGAGCGCGACGAGTCTGATCTCCGCGGATCCCGGCGTCGTCGTCACGCAGCTGTCGCCGACGATCAAGCTGTCGGTCAGCGTCGTGGGCGCAATGGGCAAATCCTTCAAAGCCAAATTCGCGACGACGGGAGCAGTCGTCCCGCTGCCGGCGCCTACGATCGCTAATCCATTCATTATCGAAGCAGAGAATCTCGACGTAGTTGCCACCTCTGATAGCCGTACGATTAATAACGTTACGATTGCCAGCGGCGGCAAAGATAGCTTGTTCAACGGCAACCAGATCAATGATTATATCGACTACAAGGTGAATGTGCCTAAGGCGGGCACGTATAAAATGACATTCCGACTATACAGACAGTACACCCACGCGCTCTATCAACTCAAAATCGGAGATGTGGATCACGGCGCTCCATTCGATACGTACTCGACGGCAGCCAACTACTATGACTTGGATATGGGCGTGCATACGTTCTCCAGTCCCGGTGATCGCGTATTCAGGCTGACGATGGTGGGGACCGTGGTCAGCAAGATCAGAATCGATTACATCAAGCTAGAGCCGGCTGAAGTATTCGTCAAGGGCGTCAACTTCGGCGGCAGCGCCGTTACGATCGAGGGAAATAGCTGGGTGTCGCAGAGCGCTGCTCTCACCTCCGGCATGACGATCACGTCTAACAATCAGGCCACCAACACGGTCGCGCCGAGCCCGGCCGTCGACACGGATACGGCGGCGATGCTGAACTCCCATATGTGGAAGGGCGCCAATATCACGGTTGCCCAGACGCTTGCCAACGGTACCTATTCGGTCTATCTGTGGGTCATGGAGGACTACCAGAACAACTACCGCAGCTTCGACGTGAAGCTTGAGGGAACCGTGAAGGGGACAGTGGCTCCGGCGACGGTGGGCGGCTGGGTCAAGTACGGACCTTATACCGCCACGGTCAGCGACGGAGCGCTCACGATGGATCTCGTCAAGGTGACGCGCGAGCCGATCTTGATGGGGATGGCGATCTATCAGGAGTAAGGCGGCATTACGATCATAAGCAGGCGGCCCGTTAGAAGGACACTTTGAACAAGGTGCCCTCTAGCGGGTCAATCATGACGGAGAATAAAGAGTGCAATTGGTTGCGGAATCAGGGGTTTGCCAGGAATTGGAAGTAGATCGAAGGATAAGCGTGTCGAACAATGAATAGGGGGCATTAGCGAATGGCTATGTATCCATCGATAAGCGAGACGAAGAGAGTGAAGAAGCTGGAGCATCCTGGCCGCAAGGTACGTATCGTGCTGGACACGGATACGTTCAATGAGATTGACGACCAATTCGCGGTTGTCTATGCGCTGGCATCGCCTGAGCACATGCAGGTCGAAGCTCTGTATGCAGCCCCGTTCTATAATGAGCTGTCGAGTGGTCCGGATGACGGAATGGAGAAGAGCTACATTGAACTCCAACGCATTATCGGGATCATAGGCCGCAACGATATACCGATCTATAGAGGTTCAACGTCCTATTTGCCGGCTCCAGATCGTTATGCAGAGAGTGAAGCGGCGCGTAACCTGGTCGAACGGGCGATGTCGTCTACGGAGGATGATCCGCTCTATGTTCTGGCGATCGGGGCGATTACGAATGTCGCCTCCGCCATCCTGATGGAGCCCGGCATCATCGACAAGATCGTTGTCGTATGGCTTGGAGGGCATGCGCTATACTGGCCGGATTCGCATGAATTCAACCTGCGGCAGGACGTGCCGGCCGCAAGAGTGATACTGGATAGCGGAGTCCCGCTGGTAATGGTGCCCTGCATGGGGGTGGCATCCAATCTGAAGACATCGTTATCCGAGATTAGAGACTATGTGCTAGGCGAAGGAGCGATCGGCCAGTATCTGTACGAGACCTATAAGGCTAGCGCCGAGGATCATTACGCCTACACGCGCGTCATCTGGGACATTGCCGTGGTGGCGTGGCTGATTCATGCCGATTGGTGCCCTAGCATCCTGGTCCCAAGTCCGTGGTTGTCGGACGACGGTCGGTGGATATCGGATTCAACGCGCCATATGATCCGCTATGTAAGAGATATTGACCGGGATGCCGTGTTCCGGGATCTATTCCGTAAGTTACGCCGTCTTGGTTAGCGCCATTAAGAGGAGATGTGCTCATGCCCGTGAAAATCGCAGTCGTAGGTAGCCTGAATATGGATTATACGCTCCAGGTCGAGCGACTGCCCCATGAGGGGGAGACCGTTAAGGCATTAAGGATGGCCGTGTCGGCTGGAGGCAAAGGCGCCAATCAAGCGGTAGCTGCACGCCGGCTTGGCGCTCGTGTTGCGATGATCGGCGCCGTTGGCGACGATGACGCAGGTCGGGAATTGCACAAGAGGTTGATGATGGACGGTGTCGACGTTACCGGCGTTCAGACGCTCGGCGACAGGACGGGGATGGCGCAGATAACCATAGACGCCACAGGCGAGAATACGATAATTGTACTGCCGGGTGCGAATGCGGAGGTTACGGCTGCGACGATCGATCAGCACGCCAATCTACTGGAAGATGCGGATTATGTGCTTATCCAGCTGGAGATTCCGATGGAGGCTGTGCTTCACGCTGCGAGAGAGTCCAATCGACTAGGCAGACGAGTCATCTTGAATCCTGCGCCGGCGCAAGATCTGCCCCAGGAGATCTATCGCTATATCGACATTTTTACACCGAATGAGACGGAACTGAAGCGGCTGAGCGGCTGCTCGAATACGATTGAGGGAGCACGATGGCTTCTGAAGCAAGGGGTCAAGCGCGTAGTCGTTACTTTGGGCGCCAGAGGCTGTTATTATATGGATGAGATACGCAGTATGGAGGTTCCCTCGATCGAGGTGCAGGCTGTCGACGCGACAGGCGCCGGAGATGCCTTCAACGGAGCGCTTGCAGTGAAGCTAGCCGAAGGTTGTTCGTTCGAGGATGCGCTGCGGTTCGCTAATCTGGTAGGGGCGACGGTAGCCGCCAGATTCGGTTCCCAAGATGTGATGCCAAGACGTGAAGAGATCAAGCGAGGGGAATAGAAAGGCGGAGTAAGGGATGAGTCTGGGTAGAGGGACAAGCGTCACGATGCGCGTGGAGATGGATAAGCAGACGGTCACGTTCGGAGAGCTCGTATCGGTCATCGGCAACAACGGAGGGGACATCGTGGCGATCGACGTCATCGCGCCGGGCAAGCGGCTAGAGACTCGGGACTTGACGGTAAGCGTGGCAGAGCAACTCGATGTGCAGCGGCTATCCGACGCGGTGAAGGCGATTGCTGGCATTAGGCTCGTCAATGTGTCGGATCGTACGTTCCTGCTCCATCTCGGAGGCAAGATCCAGATCCATTCCAAGGTGCCGATCAAGAACCGCGACGACTTGTCCCGCGTGTATACGCCGGGCGTCGCCAACGTGTGCATGGCGATCCGGGACGATGCGTCCAAGGCTTTCTCGCTGACGATACGCCGCAACACGGTCGCCGTCGTGTCCGACGGAACCGCCGTGCTCGGACTCGGCGACATAGGTCCGCTCGCCGCCATGCCGGTCATGGAAGGCAAGGCGATGCTGTTCAAGGAACTGGCGGGCGTCGACGCGTTCCCGATCTGTCTGGATACGAAAGATCCGGAAGCGATCATCTCCATCGTCATGGCGCTCGCTCCGACGTTCGGCGGAATCAATCTGGAAGATATATCTTCCCCGCGCTGCTTCGAGATCGAAGATCGGTTGAAGCAACAGCTCGATATTCCGGTGTTCCACGACGATCAGCACGGCACGGCCGTCGTCCTGCTCGCGGGACTGATTAATGCGCTGAAGATCGTGGGCAAGCCGATCGACCGGATTAAGGTCGTCGTGTGCGGCATCGGAGCGGCGGGGATCGCTAGTTCGCGCATGCTGCTCAATGCCGGCGTCACGAACTTGATCGGCGTCGACAAGGCTGGAGCCATCCATCGGGGCGTACACTATGACAATGCCGTATGGAACACCTACGCGAAGCTCACGAATCCGAACAACGAGACGGGACCGCTATCCGCCATCATCGAAGGCGCGGACGTATTCATCGGCCTGTCCCGTCCGAAAGTGCTGACGGCCGCGGACGTGAAGCGGATGAACGTCGACCCGATCGTATTCGCGATGGCGAACCCGGAGCCGGAGATCTCGCCGGACGAAGCAATGCCGATCGTGCGCGTCTTCGCGACGGGGCGCTCCGATTACCCGAACCAGCTGAACAACGTGCTCGCGTTCCCGGGGATCTTCCGAGGGGCGCTCGATGCCCGGGCGCGCACGATCAACGAAGAGATGAAGCTGGCGGCAGCCAGGGCGATCGCGTCGATCGTCACCGAGCAGGAGCTTAACGAGTACTACATCATCCCGAGCGTGTTCAACGACAAGGTCGTGCCTGCCGTGCGCCGCGCCGTCGTGGAGGAAGCGATCCGCACGGGCGTATCGCGCAAGGTGCCGAGCGACTTCCGGATACGGGACTGAATGCGCAATCGTTCTTGAACTTGTCATTATTAATGATAGGTCTGGTTGTTGAATAATCAATACCTAGATCACAAGCCAAACGGTAACGAGGGAATGCAGCGCGATGAAGCGATTCGAGGTTCATCATTGGCTGCCAGATATAACGGTTACGGAACGTGCCCAATAATCGATTTAGATCCAGACCTTGTTTGGTACTGATTCTGACTATGATTATTACGATCGGTCCTGAAAAAAATCCAAAATACCGCGTAAACTGCGCTTTTCAGTTCAAGAAGTCACAACCTGCAATGGTTTCAAACATAACGCTCGCCTACTTAAACGACTTCTTGTCGGGTGGAGGCGAGCGTTAATAGGCTTTCTAGAGAAGTTCGTATCCACCATCGTTCTCCCTATATACGGAAATAAGCACAATGGCAGGCTCTCCGCCAATATTTCGGACCAAATGTGGTGTACAGGCATTCCAACTGAAGGAATCGCCTTCCCCGAATTCGGATGCATCGTCCCCTTGTTCCGCGTAAATCCTCCCCTTAACGACAAGATGGACTTCCTCACCTTCGTGCGCATGGGGGGCATCGCCGGTCGAAGCCCCGGGTGGGAATTCAACCAACATCATCCTTACATTCTTTGTAGAGCTTAGATGCTCCACTCTTAAGTTCTCGGAACCGCTGTTCGTAATCGTTCGTTCATTATTTCGTACGATATTCATCCGCTCCTCTTTCTTTAAGAGAAGATACGCCAAGGGGACTTTCAAAGCATTGGCGATGCTCTCTAAGGTCGAGATGGAAGGGGACGTCTTGTTGTTCTCGACTTGACTCATAAAGCCTTGGGACAGGCCGGTTTCTTCGCAGATGTGAGCAATGGTGATGTTCTTCCGTTTCCGAATCGCACGTATCGTAGAACCGATATCCATCTGAATAACACCCCTAAAATATTTGTAATAAAAAACTTAATTTAATATTATCAATAATTATGTTGACGCGCCAGTGTGTTTCGAGTTATATTACTAGCGTGAAAAATAATTTTATATAACTTATATCAGGAGGGGGCCGAATTGACGAAAGTGTCAGTTGTTACTGTTATTATGCGTGTGGTTCTTGGCATAATATTTGTGTTTCACGGTGTTGCGAAGTTTCAGATGGGGCTTGGGAATGTAGAAGCCTGGTTCAGTTCGATCGGCATTCCGGGTTTTCTTGCTTATCTCGTTGCAGTACTTGAGCTGGTGGGCGGTATCGTGTTAATCGCTGGAATGTTTACCCGTTATGTATCCGCATTGTTTGTAGTGATGCTGATCGGTGCCGTCCTGACGGCGAAGCTTTCGGCCGGACTTCTTGGCGACGGGACATCCGTTGGCTACGAGCTTGATCTCGGATTGATGTTGATCGCGTTATATTTGGCGGTTGCTAATGAGCAGGCCCTATCGTTGGATCGTCTTATTATGGGCAAGCGTTCCGCATAATTTACGAATGAAGGTGATGACGATGAATCCAATTTATGATTATGACATTCATATACCGACCAGTCTGGATTCGAAGAAAGATTATCCTGTCGTCTTTACACTGCATGGCAAAGGTTCCAACCAGAAGAACATGTTCGGCTTGGTCTCACCGCTCGCAGAAGATTTCATTCTAATCGGCATTCGCGGCAATCTGCCGCTCGGTGCGGGTTATCAATATTATGATCTGATCAGTCTAGGCAACCCTAAACGCGAAATGTTCGATGATGCGGTCAAACAGCTCGTGGCATTCATCGAATATGCGACGGAGAAATATCCAATCGACCCTCGTAGGCGTTACGTTCTCGGGTTCAGCCAGGGCGCGATTCTGGCCATGACACTGGCGCTCACGATGGGCGGCCAGCTCAAAGGGATTGCAGCTCTGAACGGGTACGTTCCCGATTTCGTGAAGTCGGAATATCCGCTGCGCAGCGTAGAGGACGTATCGGTATTCGTCTCGCATGGTGAATTCGATTCCGTATTCCCTGTCCGGATCGGGCACGAGACCGCAGCCTACTTCAAGGATCAGACGCCGCGCCTAACCTTTAAGTTGTACCCGACCGATCACGGCGTGTCGGATGAGAACCAGTTGGAAGTTCTAGAATGGTTGAAACGCGACGTCGGCAACCTATCGGACGAGGAGTGAATGTACATGATGCCATCCTATTTTTTCGCGCACGGCGCACCGTCAATTGTGCTCGAGGACAATGAATATACGCAACTGCTTAAAAACTTTCATAGAAATATGCCAAAACCGAAAGCAATCGTGCTGTTCTCCGCGCACTGGGAAGAAACGGTTCAGAGCATCGGAGCGGCCGACACATACGAAACGATTTATGATTTCGGCGGATTTCAGGATGAACTTTACCGGATGACCTATCCGGCGAAGAGCGATCGGACGCTGAGCAAACAGGTACATTCGTTGTTTGCAAAACACGGCATTCAGAGCGTCCTCAACGAGAAGAGAGGCCTAGACCACGGCGCTTGGGCAGTGCTGAAGCTGTTGTATCCGGACGCGGATATTCCGGTCGTTGCGCTATCGGTTAACCGACATTTGACTAACGAAGAGCAGTATCAAATCGGCAAAGCATTGGCAGAACTAAGAGAACAGGAAATTCTGATAATCGGAAGCGGCGGAACCGTTCATAATTTGCGGAAGTTGAATTGGCGTTCCGAGGAAGTCGATACGTGGGCGGAACAGTTCGACAATTGGCTTCAAGACAAAATCGAAACGTGGGATACAGAAACATTGTTCAGATATCGCGAGCTTGCGCCGTTCGCGCAGGAAGCCGTGCCCACCAGTGAACATTTCATTCCGTTGCTCCTTGCGATGGGGACTGGAGATTCCAATCGCCAGGCGAAACTGCTGCATCGCAGTTACCAATACGGCAATCTGAGCTTGAGCTGCTGGCAGTTTAACTAATGAAATCGGATTGAAAGAAGGCGGATCTGTATGATGTCCGCAAGAAAAGCGGCAATGGTGAGAACGATCCTGTTCGCCATTGCCGCCGTTTATTTGGTGCACCAACTTACAAGACTGGAGCTGCTTACGCCTGTATTGGGAAGCTTGGTATTTGTCGCCATCTTGCTGATGCTGCCAAATTTGAAAGGAATGACGCTTTGGCTTACGGTCGCCTTTATAGCCATTGGGGCTGTCCTTCTGCTACAGCAGGGGGCGGCCCTCTCGGGGTGGTTCGATGCGGCAACCGTAAACGTAACGATCGTGACGCTTTTTTTGTTCGCTCCACTGTTTGGGATCCCTGTTCGGATTCCCGCATACATCGAAGCCTTGAAGCAGTACTATGATACGAGCTTGCGGCGCAACCGGGATTTATTTATCGGAACGCAGCTTCTGACCCAGTTGTTAGGTGTGTTTATCAATGTAGGATCGATTCCGGTCGTGTATCAAATGGTGTTTGCGCGGCCACAGTCGAGCATGTCCAAGCTGTTTTCCAATGCGCTAAACCGGGGATTTGCAGGCGCGATATACTGGTCGCCTTACTTTGCTGCCATGACGCTCGTTACCACGGCATTGGCTCTGTCATGGACATCCATTCTGCCCTACATGCTTGGATTAGCAGGAATAAGTATCGCCGTAAGCTGGATGGTTGATAGGCGGGAATTGAAGCAGGACGAAGCAGTTGCAGCTTCACAGGTGCCCGCGTCGGCTCCGAATAAATCGTCATTTCCGCGTGGGCTCGGAATGTATTTATTAGCATCTATTCTCGTCATTTTGGTCATGGAGCGGACAGTCAAGCTGCCCATGGTAATGTTGATCTGCATGTCTGCTCTCATCGTCCCGTTGTTGTGGTGCATGGCCAAGCGAAAGATAGACGTATACCGGGAAGGCGTACGGAACCATTTATTCGTCATGCTGCCGGCGCTGCAGAAGGAGATCGCGTTATTTTTAAGCGCGGGTTTCTTTAGCGGCTCCATCGGGGCAACAGGGTTCGGTTCCGCCGTTCCGGCATGGCTGGAACAAGTTCCGTTGCCGATCGCCGTGACGTTCTCGGTGTTCGCAGTGGCGCTGATTGCGGGAACTTCCTTGATCGGCCTTCATCCGATTGTTCCGGTGACCATACTAGCAAGCGGCGTTGCACCGTCGGACGTCCATATTAGCCCGACTTACTTCGCGGTTCTTCTATTAGGGAGCTGGGCGCTGTCTAATCCCATCTCGCCGGCTTCGGCCGTAAACAACTTATTGGCCGGGCTGTTTCGGAAACCTGTGCTAGAAGTGGCAAGGCAAAATTATAAGTTTGCCGCATGTATGGGAATCGCGTTAATCCTGTATTTGACGCTAATCGGCATAATCGGATAGCTGAAGTGCATCAATTAGTATCTTTATCAAGGAGCATTCCTCATGGAAGAGAAGATTCAAGAGACACGGAAAATAATATGCGTCGGCCCCAAATTTAAGGCATTCCGAGAACAAAGTGGCATCGCGCTAGAGGCAGAACCAACCTTTCTGTTGAAATCACCAGAAAGCTTAGTAACCGGCGAGTACATATCCTTGTCTCCTAAGCTCGATACGTTCATCTGCGAAGTAGAAATGGCCGTCGTTATCGGGAAGGACGCAACTGAGATATCGGAGACGGATGCGTTAAACCATGTAGCAGGTTATGCGCTAGCCAATGATATTTCTGCGTCGTCTTACGTGAATGATGGTCGGTTTAAAATGTTTGATCATACCACGCCAATCGGACCATTCGTCACCGGAATCGATCCTTCTCAGGTAACCTTGGAAATGAGAGTGAACAACAGCCTGGTGCAACGGGATCATACTAGAGAATTATCATATTCGGTACCGTGGCTGATCAGTCACCTATCTAGCATCATGACGCTTAGAAGAGGGGATATTCTGTTAACTGGAACTCCAGCCAACCCTCATCCATGTGATTTTGGCGATGTGATTGAGCTTACGAGTCCACAGCTAGGGTATTATAAGCATACTATTCGCAAGAAGCGATCAGGTATAAGCAGCTTATGATGAGCAATTTCAGAAACAACGTTATAATGGTTATACTGGCAGCGTTTGTCCTATTCCTACAAGGATGCTCGTCACTACCACGGGATAATTACGGAGGTAATGCTATGCAACAAGCTTTGTTCCAGGCGGTGAGCGAAAGAGATTCGGATACCGTTCGTCGCATAATTCGAGATGGTGCAGATCTTGATTCTCAGGATGCAAAAGGGAGAACTGCACTTATGATTGCCACTTACCACAACGATGTCGAAACCGCGAAAGCCCTTATTGAAGCGGGAGCGGATGTAAACATGCAAGATGAGATGGGGAATAGCCCGTTTTTGTACGCAGGAGCAGAAGGATATTTAGATATACTAAAGCTTACGATTAAGGGAGGTGCGAATCCCGCAATTACGAATCGATATGGAGGCACAGCGTTGATCCCGGCTTCGGAACATGGATATGTTGAAGTCGTACAAGAGCTCCTAACGAGAACCACCGTCGATGTGAATCAAGCACACATGACTTCTCCTACAGGGAGATTTACCACCATAACATAATGAGTGTCTCAACTGGACATTCACGCTGATAAATCATGGATAAGAACCCGATGAACTCCGTTCATCGGGTTTTTCTTCTTCCTATTTCTACTTGCGCGAAGTCCAGCTCTTAGGTGCAGCTGTAGCGGTTATCGTTGCTGCGACCAGAATTGGTGTTGGTGCTGGCTTGAGAAACGTAGCAATGCAGTTCGTGCATTCATTGGACATTTTGATCACCTCCTTTGAGAACGCGTTGCGGTATCCCCTGAAGTAGCCGTTCGACCGATGTTAGGAATTCATCCTCCAAGCCGAACTTAGTCGGTTCCGTTACGATGAAATCCGCCAGCTTGCCGAAAAGCCGCGAGCGGCCCTCAGGCTCTGACTCTGCATAGAATTGGATTTGATTCACGAAAGGCGCATGCTGCTTCATGTAGTCGGCAAGCCAAACAATTCCATGATAGAACAAGCGCGTTCGGCGGTAGGATGGGGCGATATACACCATCTCAAGCCGAACCGTTTCCCGGTCGACGAAATCGTTTTCCGGTGTCCCGTTGACGTATCCGGCGGCCGCAACCACTTCGCCTCTGTCATTTTCCACGAGGAACGTTTGGCCATGAAAGAACTGCTCTTTGAAGAAATGAAGGATTCGCTGAGCAGTGAAGGCGCTATGGATTTCGTACCTATGCTCAAGCATAAACATCGAATAGCGTTCAAGCTCCGAATCCGTTCGGCAGGGAATGAAGCGGTAGGTCATTAGAGGCACCTCCTCTGCGAAGTAAACGGCTGCGTTTGCCGTGGATATATCGGGAGAATTCCTTAAAAGCTACGGAATAGACGTCGAACGTCCCGAATTCTCCTTCGATTTGAGATACTTTCTTAGCGAATTTTGAATAGAGACGGCACAGATAGTCTGATTTGGAGTAGGCCTTGAACAGCACGCGATCGACCTCGTAGCCCGAGTCCTCGATCTGCTGAATAAGGAAATCAAACCCCTGCAAGAAGGCGAAGGTTAATCGAAAGTCCTTGTGAATATGCAGCAATTCGATTACAACATCATAGGGACCTTGAGGATGATCCTCCGATTGGCCGTAATAGTAAGTGAGGTAGCCAACGACATCATTGTTGAAATCCAGACCCAGGATCGTATATGCTTGCAGGATTTGATCGGCTAGCAGATGCGTTGCGACCGGCATGGAATAGGGCGGAGTCATCTCGTTGCGATATTTCAAGGAGAACCGTATAAACTTTTCGTAATGTTCGTCTTCCCGGCAGGCAATCATAGCATTGAACACTTCAGCACATGCTCCTATCAATATAATGGCATTAATATGGTGGCGCGCTTGCGCTTGATGCGAAACTTCCTGGCGAAGACCGAACAACCGACCGTTCATAGAACGGTGAGACTGCATCTGATAAATAAGACCGGAGACTTGCGAATATAAGCAATAGTGATCTTGAAAAGCATATATTCGAGCAACTTCGACTCTATTATTCTACAGGAGGAATCTTGTTATAAACTGAAAAAAGAGCACTTCATGTAAGGTATGGCATAATAATTAGGTGTATCAAGAAAATAAATTTGTAAGCTGAAATTGATTTGTTAGGCCGGAAAAGACATGGCGTGCTTACTGGGCATGACGGTAATCGGTTTGCTCCGGGCGAACCGGTAACAAGAGCGGAAGCGACAGTGGCGTTACTGCGATTGTGGCATGCTAAACCATAAGGGAGTGAGGAAGGGGTTCGTAGCTGTAAGCAATGATCACTTCAAGTCCACTGATCCGGCTATATAAAGAGCAGCAGCTGCCGAGTTGTGTTCGGCAGCTGTTTGTTTATCCGTCTATTGCCGAATTGGAACGCTACTGTCGGCTCCGCCTCAGATCCACCCTTGCAGCTTCGCGATCCGGACGGCCTCTGCCATCGTCCTTGCCTCCATTTTTTTCAGTGCGTTGGTGATGTGATTCTCAAGCGTCTTTGCCGTCATCGGATGCTCCCTCTCCCGGTTCAGATGTTCCAGTACGGTTTTGCGGGTGCAACCGGGATTCAATCCGTATGCTGCCAGAATCAGCTTCTCGGTCGGGGTCAGCTTCGCTGCCTGCCGTTCGCGGTCCAGAAGGCGGAGCTTCAGGCGCGCCTCGATCCGGGCCAACAGCTCGTGCCGGGAGAACGGCTTTGTCAGATAGTCGCTGGCTCCAACCTGAAATCCCCGGGCGATATCGTCCCCCGAACCTTGAGCCGTAAGCATGATGACGGGGAGTTGGCCTGCGGAATGGGTCTCGCGTACCCGTGCGCACACCTCATATCCCGACATGTCCGGCATACGCACGTCGAGCAAGATCAGGTCCAACCTGCGGGTGCGGACGATCTCCAGCGCGGAGCTGCCGTCCATGACGGCGATGACACCCCAGGACGTTGCCGACAAATACTGGACGACGACCGCAAGATTGGCCGGGTCGTCGTCCACGGCTAATATTTGGACGTCGCTGTCCGGACGAATAGGAGGGAGCGGCTCCGTCTCCTTCCGTGGCTCAGGCGACAGCAGCGAATCCGCGGGCGGCAGCGATGTCTGCTTCGCGACTTCGTCCTTAGGCGCGCCGGCTGCAGCAGGCAGCGTTAGCGTGAATACCGTTCCTTTACCCACCGCGGAGGTCACCGCGATCGTCCCTCCATGCAGCTCCACGAGCCGCTTTACGATAGGAAGGCCTAGTCCCGTTCCCCGACTTGAGCCGCCGAACGGTCTGCCCCCCTTGATGAACGGTTCAAAAATGGAGGCGATCCTGTCCGGCTCAATCCCGATCCCGCTGTCCTCGACGACGACTTCAATGAAATCGCCGACGGTGCGGGCACTTACATCAATTCCCCCCTTTTCGGTAAATTTTAAGGCGTTGCCCGTCAAATTATAGAGAATCTGTTGCAAACGGCTCTCATCGGCATCGACCTCGATTGAGTCCTTCACCCGGCAGCGCAACTCGATGTCCCGACCGCCGACCAGCGGACGCAAGGCGGTCAGAACGACCTCAACGACCGGACGCAACGGAAGCGGCTTACGCTCCAACTCCACCCGCCGGTTGCCAATGTCGCTGAGATCCAGTGTCTCGTTGACAAGACCGCTGAGCCGCTTGCCGCTGGCCACGACAACCTCCAAATTGCGGCGCGCCGCCTCGCCTATAGGACCGTCCGCTCCGTCGAGCAGCGACTGCGCCATGCCGATGATGCCGTGCAGCGGAGTACGAAGCTCGTGGGAAGTGGCCGCCAGATATTCGTCCTTGATCCGTCCGAGCTCCATTAATTCTTCATTCTTGCGCCCGAGCTCCTTCGAATAAGCGGCAAGGCTCAGTTGCGCCTGATCGACTCGGCGGATATGGATTTGGAACAAGCAGAGGATGAAGACGGTCAGTCCGTATTGCGATACGTTGTAGGGGATCTTGGTCCATTCGTACAGGACGAGGTCGCTGACCCCAGTGCCAAGGTAAATAAAAAGTCCTGCGCTCAGCATGCGTTTCTCCTTCGTAGCCTCGCCCAGCCGCAGCACGGCGATCGATAGGGAGAGGATGCTAACGAACAGCAGCGCGTCTAAACCATAGATCCAGCGCATGGACGTGATCCGGTCAAATGCGACGGCCGCGGACAAATAGGCCAGATGAGCCACCCAGACGATCCGGGCCACCCTGCGCGTCTCCGGCATTACGGCTTCCAGAAACCATCCGAACGATACCGGGAGCAGATACAGAGAAAGATTGGCTACACGTAACCAGAATGCGGGATTGTCATAGAAAAACAAATTGATCTGCATCATGCCCAGATAATAACCCCCGCCGCTAAGCAGGACGAACGAGAAGAATAGCAGAAACCGCTTAGCTGGCCTGAGCAAATACTGCAGGAGCACGATCGCCGACAGCAGGAGCAGTTGCACGGCGAGAAAACTGGGAATCCAATCCCGCTTGAACAGCCCGACCGCAAGATCTGCGCGATCCCCGAGCCATAGCGGGCTTTCCATACCCAGGTCCGGCCCGGCGGCCGCCATTCGGATGGAAACGATCTCTCCTGCATGGACAGAACGGTCCAATTTAATGAGGTTCAGGCTGAAGCCGTTGAATACCGGGTCGGTCATATTGCCTTTTGCGAAAATCTTGTCACTGCCGACATAGACCTCGTAACTCTCCATGATGACACGAGAATACAATGCGCAGTTGCGGTCGCAAGGCAGATTTTCCTGCAGCCGAAAGTGGTACCAGACGGATCGGACTCCGCCGGAGTCAAGCGTGCTGGACGGTGTCCCGGAATCGTGAATTGGCTTCAGCATGACGGCGTGTTGGAAGACGGGCGGCTCGGCCATGCGAACCGCGCCCCACAGCAGGAAGCCGATGATCGGGATCAGCCAGACCCATTTGTTCAGTGGGTTCATGTTCATCCTCCTACGGGGATCAGGCTAGTCGGAACAAATCTGGCGATCCGGCGTCAACCCCCAATTCGGTCTGGGGCCCCCCAATTCATTTTGGGGGATAGCTTGCTGGTGAGCCTCCCCCTATGATGAGGTTATCTTGGGAGGTGATTCATCGACTCATACCGATAATAATGATGGAACGGTAAAACGTTGTAAGAGAAGAGGACAAGTTTCGAACACGAAGAGGAGGTTGAAGATTGATGAATAATCGTTTGGTTAAAATCATGTTTGCCGCCATTCTGGTGCTTATACTGATTCCCGTAACGAGTGCTTCCGCCAGCACTAATCTGAAGGCAGAGGTCTACAAGCATAACGTGATCTTGACCTGGGATCGGAGTACTGGGGATCCGAGCAGCTATGCGGTCGTAGTCAACGGGCACGTGGCAGGCTTTACGACGGGAACCTCGTTTAACGTGACCGGGCTTGCCGCCTGCACGACTTATAGCTTCTATGTCTCGGGGCAGTCGCTCTCGGCCACAACCGGCTGCGGCCAGAAAGTATTGATTACTGGCGCTACGGGCAGCGGCGCCACGACGTACAATGCGAACGTGTATAACGACACTTCTCATTCCATCACGCTGCGCGCCGATCTTTACTTCTACGATTACACCTACGGGTATGTGACGGTCAACTCCCGGACAGTAACGGTACCTGCCTACTACTCCGGCCAGATATCGCCGATGCTCTTCGGTCTTAATCAATACGGCGGCTATCAGGTCCGCTTGACTTGCACGAGCCACCCGGATCTGCAAAGCTGGGGGACGTCCAGCTCGTCGCTGGTCTTCGCCAACAATTGAAGCGTTCTTTACGATTTTAATAAACAGAACCCGTTTTGAAAAGGGAAAAACCATTTTCTACTAGTCTACTATAAAAGGAGAGATGAATTGATGTCATCTGCGTTACTCAGACGAAATTCAGCAGTAGCATTAATCGTAAGTTTGACGATTAGTTTGTTGATTGCTCTAGGCAGTTTCGCCACAAAGGCAGCCGCCGCGGATCCTTTAATCTTGACTGCCACCCAGCAGCTCGGCGACTCCGTGAAGCTGCAATGGAATACAGCCAACGATCCGAACGGCACGATCTACAGATATTCCGTTTACTACCAGACAACGACCGGCGTATGGGAGCTGATGGAAGCCAATCTCACGGGCACTACCTATATTGCGCCAAGCATTGATGATTATTGGTATGAAGCAGGGGGCTATACGGAGTACTACTCCGATGAGCTGAGCCTAATCCCGTTCAAAGTCGTGGGGAAGAACTCTCTCAACCCTTACGACGTGAAGACGAGCAACGTCGCAAAGCCTACAATGCTCGCGCTGACTGGAGGAACCGGAACGGGGGTCCCAGGGGGAATCCAGTTGCATTGGAACGCCGTGGCCAACGCGGATTATTACTACGTCTACGGTACGGACGCGGACGGTCAGGCGTTAACCGGCCCGCCTCAAAGCACGGAAACGAATTCAATCCTCACCACCAAAGAAATCGTATACTGGAAGCCGCCGGCATACGCTGTGAATAAGTGGTATTACTTCAGGATTGGCGCAGTGAACGCCGACGGCGAGCAAACCGTCTTGCCGCAAGTGATCGCAGTCTTCAAGGTAAACTAGCATGTGATGTTTCTCCATCTTGAAAGCCGGAAGCTGGTCGTTTTCCGCGGTGATCAATGCTGTAAAGCAATGTGCACTTCACCTTCCACGGAACTGGCCCAAAAGTGCAAGCAGCTGCCGAGATTTATTCGGCAGCTTTTCTCTTTCAGTCTATTGCCGTTTCAATTCAAAGAAGCCGTGATGCTCATTCGCATGAACGACGAAGTGCTGTTATTGGTAATGACTAAAGTGATCAATTCATTCTAATCTCCTCATACGTATGTTCAGCAACTGTTTGCACAATGCAGGCAGTTTTTTGCTTGTAGTGAAGCGAAAGGAAGAGGCGTACCACCTTCAACGAATGATGGAAACTTCTTCAATCCCTTCAGTAAATCCTCATAGTCTGGCAAATTCGGCATAGTTGAATGACTCGAAACGACTAGCTTCACAATATAAGCAAATAATTATATATTTATATGCGGGCGATGTGAGCGGATCTATATGGATCGCCTTGGTGGTCAACAATATTATTGCTCGCAGCTGGTATCGGCCAACTTATGCGGTTTGGAGGCAGTTATGACAGTCCTCGCGGTAATCATTTTTTTACTAACATTAACCTTTGTAATTTGGCAGCCTAAAGGGCTGAATATCGGGTGGTCGGCATCTGCTGGCGCAATACTTGCCTTAATCTTCGGGGTTGTCACTTTCGAGGATGTCGTTACGGTTACCGGCATTGTCTGGAATGCGACACTAACATTCGTAGCGATTATTCTGATTTCTTTAATCTTAGACGAAATCGGATTTTTCGAGTGGTCGGCCCTTCACATGGCGAGGCTGGCGCACGGAAAGGGCAAGCTGATGTTTTCCTATGTCATTCTGCTCGGTGCCGCAGTAGCAGCGTTCTTCGCCAATGACGGAGCAGCTTTGATTCTTACTCCGATCGTATTAGCAATGGTTCGAGCCCTGAAGTTCCCGGACCGAATGATACTTCCGTTCATTATGGCGAGCGGATTCATTGCGGATACGGCTTCGCTGCCGCTCATCGTAAGTAACTTGGTCAACATCGTATCAGCTGATTACTTCAATATCGGTTTCGTAGAATACGCTAGCCGCATGATCGTTCCTACACTCTTTTCGATAGCGGCAAGTCTTGGCGTGCTGTTCTTGTTCTTCAGACAAGACATTCCAGCGGACTACGACATCAGCAGTCTGAAAAAGCCGTCAGAAGCGATCAGAGATATTCGTATGTTCCGACTATCGTGGGTGATTCTTGGTGTTCTGCTTGTTGCTTATTTGATCAGCGAATTCATCAATATTCCAGTATCGATTATCGCCGGCGTAGCAGCCATCTTCTTTATCATTTTCGCTCGGTTCATTCATGCTATCGAGACGAAGCGTGTTATCAAAGAGGCACCTTGGGCAGTTGTAATATTCTCGATTGGCATGTACGTTGTTGTATATGGTCTCCGGAATGTCGGCCTCACAGACATGCTCGGAGACGTGATTCAAGCCGTTGCAGACCAAGGCATATTCGCCGCGACGATCGGTATGGGTTTCATTGCGGCCATTCTCTCGTCCATCATGAACAATATGCCGACGGTCATGATCGATGCACTAGCTATTCAAGGGACGGCAACATCAGGGACTCTTCGCGAAGCTCTAATTTACGCGAACGTTATCGGTTCTGATCTGGGGCCAAAAATTACGCCCATAGGCTCGTTAGCGACCCTGCTATGGCTTCATGTCCTATCTAGAAAGGACGTAAAGATTACGTGGAGTTATTACTTTAAAGTTGGTATCGTTTTGACCATGCCCACCTTGTTTATTACGCTAACGGGACTGTACGTATGGTTGATGATTATAACCTAATTCATTAAACGAAAAGAGGTAATATGAAATGGATAAAAAAATGATTTACTTTCTATGTACCGGAAATTCTTGCAGGAGTCAGATTGCGGATGGGTTCATGAGGCTGCTAGGGAGCGATAAATACGAAGTGAAGAGCGCAGGCCTTGAAGCGCATGGATTAAATCCCCGCGCGGTTCAAGTCATGAAGGAAGCCGGCGTAGACATTAGCGGTCATACTTCCGATGTCATCGATCCGGAAATTCTGAACCGTGCTGATTATGTAGTAACGCTCTGCGGACATGCTGATGAGCATTGCCCGGTAATCTCGAACCCGAATGTCGTGAAATGGCATTGGGGCTTCGAAGACCCCGCAAAGGCTACCGGCACGGAAGATGAGATTATGGAACAGTTCCGTAACGTGCGTGACGCCATTAAGGATCGCATCAGCAAATTCGTAGAAGAAGGCAAATAAGCGAAACGGAGGTGCGTCGCAATGTCTATAAAACGCATGCATGTTGCCGTAAATTGTTCAAATCTCAATAAGTCGTTGGAATTTTACCGTCACTTCTTTGGCGAAGAGCCAGCGAAAGTGAAGGACAATTATGCGAAGTTTGAATTGAATGAGCCGGCCTTGCATTTTTCGCTTAATGTTCGCCCTTTCGAGAAGAAAGGCGTACTCAATCATCTTGGCTTTCAGGTCAATAACACGGAAGAAGTTCTAGCGATGGGCGAACGTCTGCGTCATTCCGGGCTGCTGTTGATCGACGAGATGAATACGACGTGTTGCTATGCTGTGCAAGATAAGGTATGGGTCTATGATCCAGATGGTAACGCATGGGAGATCTTCTACACGAAAGAGGACTCGGAGTTCGAGTCAGCTGATGATCCTCGCGATCTCTTGCTATGCTGCGCTCCTCCGAATGAGCCAGTACAGGTCGAATTCCAGTCATTTAAGAAGAAAACATAAAGGAGATATAGGATGACTCAAGTGCGATCGTACGATAGTTTATTCGAAAATCGTATCTTCATGGGTGGAGCAAAAGACATCCAAGCTATGGTAGAACAAGAAGATGTGAAGGTGATTGTCGACCTTCGTGAAGAGTCTGGCAATCGATACAGTTATTGACGCCTACAAATCGGGTGTAAAAGTCGGCTTCCATTGCGGGGAGGCAAAGGACGTACCGGCGCAGTGGCGATCGGGACACTGCTGGAGCTTGGCGTGAGTACGTCGATCGAAGACGCTGAGGATAAAGCGAAGGCGTCTCGTCCTATCCTCAACCTTAAACCGAAACAGCGCGAAGCTTTGGATCGCCTGTACGGCAATTAGATATATCACAGCATAATCGTGAGGGTAGAATTTTCACAAATACTTAAACGACCCGTCCTTCGGATGAGGAGGAGAAGTAAACGATGGATCAGCTCCATGAAGTGGCCGAGAAGTTAAAGATGCTAGGCGATAAAACAAGATTAACAATGCTCACCCTCATGAAGGAAAGAGAGCTATGTGTCTGTGAATTCGTTGATATCTTAAACATGTCACAGCCTGGAATTAGTCAGCATCTTCGAAAGCTAAAGTCTCAAGGCCTCGTTAATGAATCCCGAAAGGGGCAGTGGGTATACTACTCGCTTAACGTAGAGGATAAACCCTACATTAAGAGCGTTCTTGATCGAATGCCAAGCATGGTTCATCTGCTGGCGGATGACAATGGGCAAGGAAAATGTAAATAGACGTATCACAAAGTAAAGGCTCCTGCAGTTGATTTGCAGAAGCCTTTGTATTTAACAGCATATCTTCAAATATTTTCGCTTTACTTTCCTCATGTTCGGCGAAAAAAATGTATGAGACTGGAGTCGTTGAATTACCATGGTTTTTGAATAGAAGGATCTTCAGCACTAAGAAAATAAGCATAAGACTCACTCATAAATGACAACAGCGGCGGACCAAGACTTGATATGCTCCCCGACAATTCAAGGTCTCTTACCAGCAAGTATGCGGGTGGGTTAAAAGAGGGGACAGGAGGCCCAGAGGCTCTTCGCGACGGCAGGGGGCGCAAGAAGACGCCTGAGGAAAAATGATTATCAATAAGAGTGCCGGTTAGTCTAGGTGATGGAGTGTGAGGTATAATATGGGAGGTGAACTGATATCCCCCTCTAAGAGGAGACAGAGCTTTTCGTCACGAGTCAATATTGAAGCTTTATTGAAAGGAATGATTCATAGTGTACAAAGTCAGAGAAGCTCGCCATACGGACTGGGAACGAATCAAGAAAATATATGAACTTGGTATACGAACGGGAAATGCTACATTTGCGACTCAGGCACCCAACACTTACGATGATTGGATATTGAATTCAGTTCAAGCATGTACTTTAGTAATCGAAGAAAAAGGGGACGTCATTGGTTGGTCTAAACTAACGCCAACATCAGACCGCTGCGTTTATGCAGGAGTTGGTGAGGTTAGTATTTACATTGATGAGAAACGTAGAGGTACAGGTGTGGGGAATCAACTGTTACAAGCGTTAATCAATGCTTCAGAGCATCAAGGATACTGGACGCTTACAGCCGGCATATTCCCGGAAAATCAACCCAGCATTCGCTTACATCTGAAGAATGGTTTTCGAATACTTGGTACCAGAGAAAGAATTGGGAAAATGAATAACGTTTGGCGAGATGTGCTTTTGCTCGAAAGACGAAGTGATGTTGTCGGACATGATTAAAACCTGAAGGGTTCTGAAACAGGTTTTTCAACACGCATGTCATCTTGAGCAGCGGCAATTGACACAGCCAAACATTCAAACGGTTTGATTTTATTTCAATATTTGAAAAAAGAAATCTAAACCTGATAACTCGTTTATTTCCAGGTAATACAACTCTGAAGGATTGGTTCAGAGAAGAACTGCATTATTGCCCTAAATGCCTCGAAAATGGGTATCACAGCTTTCTCCATCAGGTTAAAACGATAAACGTATGCCCTTATCATAACTGCAATCTACTTTCGACGTGCAGTAATTGCAATGAGATATTGAAATACGAAATGCCCGATCACTCATTCGAGTCCGGGTTCCTTTGTGGTTGTGGCACTTATATTGGTGATGCGTCAGTGCACCTGCAAGTGACACGTGATTGGAGTAACAAAGGAGTTTTTATTAATGCTGAAGTCGAAGAGTGGATCGGACTTGAAAATGAACACTTAGACAGAATCAAACGTACAGTCACTTACAAACCCGGCCTTGTTGCAAATAATAATTATACCTCACATCTCCTTAATATAGCCCACAACAAGAGAGGCAATATTCAATCATATCGGGTAAGGGGGCAACGTTTACCCCCTGAGAGTTATGGTGAGATGTATGAGGCAGTTGAAGACACACTTCAGTCATTTGAAAAAAACCTTTTCAGGACGTATCTAGCAAAGCATCAACATTGTATAAAGCGATTTACGGGTCTTTTCAAGTCACTTGGTCAAGATTTTCCGGAAATCTGCCCCTATGCTTACGCATATGTGTTTTGGTAGGACAGCTTTATGAACACAAATTTGATTTATAATGAGCAGTCTTTTGAAAGACCGAGGAAATTGCAGGAGTATAAGGTACCACGTATTCAGAATGCTGAAGATGTTGAAATATTTATGCATTCTTTGCTAAAGAGAGGAGCTCCGATTAAGTCCGTTAAAACGAGAAATACTGATACTTTTCAGTTGATTCAATATTTCTTTGAGCCAATTGTTGCTTAGTATGCACGATGTTTCCGCTTTTCAAATGTTGAATACCGAATGAATGTGCGAGTTGTCTCGTTGTTAACTACGGTCTACCAAAGTGTTGCGCATATTTTAACACCATTGCCTGTATAGCTCTTTTCGTCATACGGGAACCAGTCAGTTGCCCATTGGGTACCGCCAAGAACAATGCGGTTTCATTGGTTTGTGGCTTATAAACGATATTCCGAATGTTCAGATACTTATTAATATCAGCTTTTGCAATCTCACCGAACATTACGATATGATTCGTCCTTTGCCGAGATCTCTGCCGGGTTATCAAGATTTGGTTTTGGCTTAATGATAAATCAGCAACGTCTAGATTGACAATATCACTCACTAGTAAACCGGAGTGAAGTAATAAACTAATAATACACATATCCCGTTGCTGGTTTAGATCATAATTCCACAGAGCCTGAACGTTGTCTGCTAATTTGGAACGGTAACCACTGCGTACAAAGTCGATAAAATCATGCACTTCATTTGAAATAAGCACCTTTTCGTTAATTTCTCGTGCAGTAGCTTGTACATCAGTTAAACGCTGCATGGATATCTTTCTAAAGATGTTACGGCTTAGTAAAGGTTCCCCTTCCAGGTTCTCTGCTACATCGTGGAGATAATTAAATAACGAACGAAGTGAGTGTATCTTACGAGAAACACTTCGTTCCTTCATCATCTCTTGCTCTCGGAGATAATCCATATATTGATGAATATCGTTTACAGTCAGCTGATTTACATATTCGATTTGAAAAACAGACTTTTCGTCCATTGCCTTATGTAATACTAACCATGAGTAAAAACGATCAAAATCCCTCGAATATTCAAGCAGAGAAGAGGGGGAGACCGATTCAGTAAGTTTATACGAAACATATTCTTCAACAAATGATGGATACTTCTTTATTCTCTTCATTAATTCCTCATAATCCTTTACTTCCTGCACCTTCAATGTAATCACTCCTAGAAATATCGTTCTTTTTATATTTGCCTACATCATACAGAAATAACCTAGTACCTTAAGCATCTTCGGAAGCTAAAGTCTCAGGGCCTCATAAATGAATCCCGAAGGGGCCAGTGGGTATACTATTCGCTAAATGTAGAGGATAAACCCTATATTAAAAGCGTTCTTGATCACATGCCAAGCATGGTCCATCTGCTGCCTGATGACAATGGGCAACCAAAATGTAAATAGATGTATCACAAAAACAAAGGCTCCTGCAATTGATACAGGAGCCTTTGTTTTTAACAGCATGCTTCAGATGCTTTCGCTTCACTTTCCTCGTTCTTGTTGCAGCCACAGCCGCTTTCTCCGGTAGTAGAATGCCGACGACAGCCAGCGTACTCAAGCCCTTTATCGCCAGCAGCGTCTTGGCCAGTGGGATCCGGGCCAATGCAGCCGCCACTTCATCCTCGATGACCTGCAGCTGCTCCACAGCCAGATCATATTCGGCCAGCAGCTGTTGCAGATGAAGCTTGTAGGCCTTTCGGCATGCTTGGCGCCGACTGAGCGCGCTGCCAGCGCCAGCAACTCGCCAGCTCTTTGTTCACCCCTATGCCGCTTCATTACCTTTTTCCAGCCGTCGATAACTTGGCGAACGGAGAGCTTTTGTACGGTATGGTGGGTGATTAAGACTAAAATAAATGAACGGAGGAACAGAACATTCTTTTTCGTTGGACGATCTAAAAAAGTGTCGGAAGATAAGAACATATACACTTAGGAAGCCGCGTAAATCGCGGCTTTTTCTTTTTTTTGATATAAGTTCTTGACCAAAGTCCAAGACAAGAACTTATATTCTTAGCCGAAATGGACATGAACATATATGCTTACCCAGTTTTCGGCCCACTGAGCAGAACGGGGCTTTAAGTACACTCTGGACAGGGCATACCGATCAAAAGCGAAATGTGGGAAAAAAGAAGAAGCATGAAACAACGACGTGATTCCTCTCCATTTATTTGGGAGGAATTCAACCGAAATGAGCATAACAAATACCTTTTATGGATTGTCAATCCAAGTCCTTTAGGCCAGGGTTTTATGAGATGGTCTATTCAATGGTGGACGCAACAATGATAACGCCTGGAATGCGAATATTGGAAATTGGCATTGGTACTGGCAGATTACCGCAACCTTAGCAAAACACTGTAACGTTTCTGTTGATTCATTGGAATCGTGGGAAGAATTGAACTCCATACAGAAATATGCTGAGGTAGTGGAAGTACCCAATCAGGTCATTGCATTAAATGCAATAGCGCATAAAATTCCGTTTACTGATCACTGCTTCGATGCCGTAAACATTGGTTTTTTTGAGATGATCAAGGATGAAAATCCTCAAGCGCTTCAAGAGAAGGTCCGAGTAGCTAAAAGAGAGGCCCGAATAGCGTTAGCTGAACCGATGTGCCTTCAGGGAACCCTTCCATCAGAACTAATACCCGATCAGTTGACACCAGAATAGGTCTGAGCCAGTGAACGACGGGTCCATAAACAGACCTGTGTATCAAAATACACAATTATTTATTTTTTCTAAAAGGAGGGAATGGGAGGCAAACGTAGAATATTACTAATGTAAGCTATATTACAAATAAGGGAGATGATGGATTTATGAAAGGAAAGCTGTATTGGTTTTTGGTTGTAGTTCTGCTAGTAGTTTCGATTCCGATTTCTGCAAGCGCTGCAACGCATGGAAAACGGGAATATACAGAAAAAGAACTCGACAGAATACTCACTCGGGCTGGATATCCTTACCTGCATGAACTGAATTATGAAGATAAAAAATTCATCGTTCAGAATTCTGGTGTGAACTTAAAGTATAACGGACGAACCGAGACGCAGTATAAGTTAAATTCAGACGGTACTTTAGAAAGAGTAGTACCTGCACCTGCCGGCCAATTTCAAACTATGGGCACTATTAATACAAACGACCTCACACTGTGGTTCGAAGATTATACTGTCTTTGTAAATGGCGTTAAGCATAGAGACGTATATCCTCGGTTTCAATGGAAAAGAGGTACAATAGCAATCAATGATAGCTTTGGAGTGGCAATCCCTGAAGGATGGTCAATTATCTCCTCGGAAAATTCCTGTCAGACCCAAAGCACGACCATTTACAATTATGGTACGCCATATGAAACATGGAATGTTGAAACGAGCTGCGGTGGAAGACCAGCAGTAGAAAATATTTACGGAAAGACATGGTCGAGCTTTGTTAAACCTGGAAATGGAACGGCAGGGACCATCGTCTATAAAGGAACCGCATATTTCCGTGTTAAAAAAGTAAATAGTAATGCAATTAATCGTTTTGTCGGTTCATATGTCCATGATACAACTTCGAGCTATAGCTCTAGCTATGGGGTTACACTAGGTTATGGTGCTATCTCTTTTTCACTCACCGGTAATTCGAGTAGTAGTAACAATATAGATACAGCTGGTTTCAGTAAAGATATTATCTGGTAATGAAAAAGAGGGTGTCCCAAAAATGATATGCTCCCCTTACGGTAGACAGGTGAAATATTATAACCTGTTTCTGCAGGGGGAGTATTTTTTCATGCCTAAAAAGAAGCATACAGCTTCAGAGAAGTTAGTGATCATTCAGGCAATTGAGCGTGGTCGTATTGGCGTTAATGCCGCAGTGAAAACGTTCGCTGTCTCTAAAACATCCTTTAGCGAAATGGCGGCGTAAGTACCGTTTGTTTGGCTATGAGGGGCTTGAGACTCGAGTTTATAACCAGAGCTACTCTGAAATATTTTTTCTCACACTTTAAAGTTCCCCAGAAGGATTCCATGGGGTCGTTATCAATGCAGCAGCCAACGCGAGACATGCTCTGAGTGAGCTGAGCCTCATCGAGCATTTCCTTAAACCGTAGGGAAGTATACTGAAAGCCGCGGTCGCGAAAAAAAACGCCGGCTTCGGAAAGCACTTAGGTTATCACGACATCGAGTGACAACTTAGACGCAGTTATAATATTTGTAGAATTATCGGCATCTTCGAAATTTTTGCTCCTCGATGCAAACTAAAATAAATGGTACTAGAGACACTTTCTATTATTAAGCAAAGACAAATAATATATAGAGGGGGAGGGAGACCGGTTGAGAAAAATTATCTGTACATCAATGATCGTCCTGATAAGTTTTTTGCTTATTTCTTGTTCTGTAAACTCTGACAATAATGATATTTCAGCAACAGTATCGTTCATTCAGGTTACTGATAAAGGTGGAACTGAGGGAGAGTACTGGATACTCGCCGTATACCCTGACAAAATAGAGGTTAAACGTGAAATGAAGATCATTGTCGGGGATAAAAATGTATGGAATCTTATTGAGATAGATCGGAAATATACAGCCCATTATGCTAAACGTGATAATGGATCTTATTATTTATATGAGATTGAGTCAATGTAAAAAAAGAGGCTATCCCAAAAAGTGAACTGCACCCGTCAAGTAGACAGTACAATAAATAAAGATCAGTTAGGCGGCCTTTGTTCTGATTTCCATTGGACTGAGGCCGTTTAATTTTGCCTGCAATCGCTTGTAATTGTAAAAGTGAAAGCCAATCCTACAATCAAAGTCCTTTTCAGGCACTGTACTGAAAAACTATGATTTAAGGTTGCCGGATCTCCGATCTAAATTTTATCTTGAGAATCGATTAACATTTAAGGATATTGAGCAGTATCTCCAAAGAAGATTCCTAAAAGCGCATCGGCATTGCATCCTGAAATTTCTTGAATTAAGGAAAGAAGAGGGGAATGGTTTTCACAAGCTTTGCCCATACGCATATGCATTCGTATTCTGGAGAAAGTCGATATTAATGTTGGACTCGACGGCACCGAGTCGATATTGATCCATCGAACATGTACGGGCTCAATACGGCCACCACGCTAACCAACACTGAAAGAACTTTCTTGTTTGAGGAATATGCAAGGCAGAACCAGCATCTGGAACATCCGAAACCGCATTTTTTGGGCTGCTCAATAAGGTAACTGCTAAGTTCTTCATAAACTTCTTTTTCGAGTGGCTTAAGATCAAACAAATTTTCAACCTGCATTATCCACTTAATGTTTACATGCGACAATGAAAAAAAAAGACGCGAAAATCGCGGCTATTTTTTTTAAGGATATAAGTTCTTGTCCAAAGTGCAGGGCAAGAACTTATATCCTTAGCCGAAATGGACAAGAACATGTATCCTTACCCGGTTTAAGGTAACCGACTTTGAGAACCGGTTACTCCATAGAGATAGAACATGAATCTCGTCACAAACCCGAAGGCTACCGAGGCGACCGGCAATACGTGCCCGTGCTGCGCAAAGGACGGATAGGCGAGTTTTACGGATGCAGCGCATTTCCTAAGTGCCGGCATACGTTTGTCGAATCGAACTACCGCGTAGCCGCGCTTGACCGTCTACGGCTAAACATCGTGTATAGCTGTAGGTGATTAAACACCATCTTTAGCGCGTTAAATTACTAAAATATACTGCAGAAGGATGTGCTATACTGGACCCATGGGCGCCTAAAACCCGAAGAGGAGATGGGAAGCATGGCATTGGTTAAGAAGATTTTATGGGACAATCGAGAGGTAGAGTGGAAGTCGGAGACTGTTTGTTCCGTACGCGCAAAGAAGATTCGTGGCGAGTTGTTCCTTCAACTCAACACCTATGGATCGAAAGACCGAGAGATGAAAGGAATATCAAGTCAAGCAATGACATTTGACCAGGAGAGCGGAATATTGCTACGCGATATGCTTCTCACCATCTACCCGTTGAATCCTAACGAAACACCCAATACATAATCACAATACCACTCCCAATCTTGATTTACTGGTGGGGGCATGTGGTAAGATACCAGCAAATTGGTAGATTGGGAGGCGGAACATGAAATTGTTCTCTGAGGTTTGGAAAAGTATTACCGCGCTTGAAGGAAGCGAGTTTCAACAGGTCCGGGGCCAAAAGTTTATTTACGCCGTTTCGGGGGATTATATCGTTCCGAATACGACTAATATTCGCATTCCAAAATCAAATTTCGAGAAAGCATGGAAGCAAATGCCTGTGAGCGGCCCAGGTGCTCTTCACAAAAGTCTTATCGCACCTTCGTACTTGTATGCGATTCTTTCTGATCAGAGGATTGTCGGAGAGGCTGCCTCTTGAAGTTGCCTATTCATGTCATCTGGCAGCAGATTTACAGCAATGCCGGTCATATCAATATCGTATTTCCGCACTATCGAACGGCTTCGTACCACGTCCATGGCGACTATGTAATTCCTAACTACACCGACATCCGGATTCACAAGCGCTATTTCGAGGAAGCCTGGGCGAAAATGCCTGTATCCGGCCCCGATGTGGTCTCTTTTTGCCATATTTCCTAATCTCATTGTTGGTCACACGTGCGCATCGGCTCGTCGGCTGTAGTCGAGCCGTACACGCATATTAGATTGAAGGAGAACTGCTCGATGAAGAACTACGAGTATTCAACGCCAACTCAACTGAGATGGGGCGCCTGTTTTTGTTGCGGTGGCCACCTTCCAGCCCAAAAGAAAGAGCATATCTTTAATTCGAGCTGGACAGGAAAACATAAGACTGGTGCTTTAATCTGCGATGAAAGTCATTTGGCGATGACAAGAACTTGATCCGATTCCCGACAAGCAGCCAACTTGCCAGTAACCTCTTGAGCTCCCTCGATAAAATGTAGTTTTCTAACGAATTCTCGCTTATTCGCAGGATCTCACCAGAGGAAAAAACGCTATCCGGACAGAAGGGGCTATGTACCGTAAAATTAGGCAACCGAAGCGTATGCGGGAACAGGAGGGGCGAGATTTCGCTCCTCTCTTTACTGCTCTGCTGCACGCTGCTTCACGTATCTCCGGAGGCTTTCACTCCCATTTCTCGACAGGTCCATGCCCTTTCATTCCTTCGTTACGCCTATCCGGTGGGTGGAGGCCGGTTATCCTAACGGTACGGTTCTAGGCCCTTTTGTTTAATGCAATCCGGTACTCCGTGCAATCTTGAGATCCTGCGAATAAGCCAATTTTCGTTGCAAAATTAGGAAGCGGTTAGGCAGCTTGTTTCACAGGAAGAGTTCGATCTGGTTCGTAGGCTTCGCCGCTTTGTGCCATGGCAACCAGAAGGCGAGCGAGTTTGCCGCAAAGCTTCATCACTGAGCGCATGGGCTTCATACTTTTCGTCTTAACATTTATGTCGTGCTGTCGTTTAAACGCTTCATCGTTCAGGATGAGGGCCATGGTTGCCATGAATAGAGCATGCCGAAGTCTGGGTCGGCCCCGTTTGCTGATGGACATCTGACCTTTCCATTTGCCCGAGCTCGCTTCAGCCAGGTTGAGGCCGGCATGCCGCAGCAACGCATTGCCATGTGCGTAGCCACTGAGGTCGCCAGCTTCACCTAGAATGCTGGCGACAGCCAGGGTACTCAAGCCCTTTATCGCCAGCAGCGTCTTGGCCAGTGGGATCCGGGCCAATGCAGCCGCCACTTCATCCTCGACGACCTGCAGCTGCTCCACAGCCAGATCATATTCGGCCAGCAGCTGTTGCAGATGAAGCTTGTAGGCCTTTCGGCATGCTTGGCGCCGACTGAGCGCGCTGCATGCGCCAGCAATTCGCCAGCTCTTCGTTCACCCCTATGCCGCTTCATTACCTTTTTCCAGCCGTCGATAACTTGGCGAACGGAGAGCTTTTGAAGATCGGCAGGCGTTGGGAAGAGACGCAATGTAGCCAGCGACCCGGCGCCAATGAGGTGTTTGTATACTTGCCGCAGCTCGGGAAACACAATGTCAACCCAGCGTTGAATCTGGTTTTTGACGCTGACGAGACTATGGACGATGGTCTCCCGATTTGCCATGAGCACACGCAGTTCCATGAACACTTCACTGGATTCCTTGATGAGGGTGTAGTAGCCGTTTTTCACCATGTCGGCGATAACAAAAGCATCTTTAATGTCGCTTTCTGAGGGCGTATTATCGCGATTTTCCTTGTTCTTTTTGACGAGATGAGGATTGACCAACACGACCTCGAGGCTGCGCTCTTTGAGCCAGGCAGCAAGGCTGAGCCAATAGTGGCCGGTGGGCTCCATGCCGACAATAGCGTCGATTAATTGGTGCGTTTCCTGCAAATCTTTCATCCACTGTAGAAACAGACTGAAGCCGGCGTCGTCGTTGGAGAAGTGAAGGGGGTTACCCATGAGGATCCCGCGAAAGTTGACGGCGCGAGCAACATGGGACTGCTGGGCGATGTCGATACCGACGACCAAATGCTGAGTTGAAATGCGTTCGAGCAGTTGATTTTGTTTTGCTTGGGCATTAAACTTCAAGATAGAGCGACCTCCTAAAGATGGCTAAAGGGCTTTGACCCGTGACTACCCCATCGTACCGGAGGCGCTCATTTTTGTGCAAAGCGCAAATTTAACGCTCTACAGGAATCCTAACGGGCAGGACAGATGAGTTTGACAGAGAAGTAGAGCCGCGGGGATGACCTCGCGGCTTTATCTCTTGGTTAAGCAACGTCTGTTAAGGTCGCCGAAACGCCTTTCGGGGAGACTGCACGAGTTACGGTTCTTTTGGGTGGGAGTAATCTCCTCGTGAACAGGAACGTCTTTCTCTTGTAATTCGTCGTAATGTTCGAATGAGTACCCGACGCGGCGAGGGCAGGCAGTGAATCATTTTGTCATCCCCGATATAGATCCCGACATGGATTACAGATTATAATAAAAGAGCAGAAGAAGGGGAGAGGTGGCTCTTTATTCCAGAATACTGTAGTATCGAAGTGTTAACAACAATGGAGCCACTCCTCCAATATACAGGTAGTAGGAGACCAACCATTCTTGATATTGAAAATCTTCAATCACATGATTTCCGGCTTAAGTTCTTCAAAGAGAATAAGTCAGTATTTTTAGCAATAGAAAAATACATTCTAGATAGACTGTTATGTGGACACCTTCATTGCATTTTGCAGCTATTGGAGCTGCGGAAGGAAGAGGGCTGTGGCTTCAATGAAATATGTCCATATGCATATGCATTTGTTTTCTGGAGGAGATCAGTATTGGAATTGGGACATTTCTATCGTCGCCACAGAGAAGATATTGATCCACCAGGTAACTTTGAGCTTGCTCCGGCCACCAGGCTAATTGAAGAAGAAATAAGATTTTTATTTGACGAGTATTTACGACATAATTCAAAAGTAGGGGTAGACGAATTCACTCTCTTCTGGATTCTGAACAGAGTAACAGCACAATTCTGTGTTAACTTCTTTATGGAATGGATGGAAATAGCTGAGAAGGGGGCACATGAAGAATCAACCCCAAGTTGGAGTGAAATTACAATTATGAAAAACACTTGCTTTCCTAGATTTGCTTTTAGATATAATATTCGAGACGATCGGCAAACCATAGATTTCTTCACGTTGAACAAAATGACTACGAAAGGTGAAATGCCATATTATCAATGCCCAAACAAATCTGTCTCAAATCGAAAAAAGATAAATCGAATGAATTCTTATCTGCCACAAAGAGTTGCCATGATGATGTTTGAAAACCAAAGTGATGAAAACAAAGAACTGCAAAGATACGTTGAACATTACATTCGTAAGTTGAACTTCTGACCTTAGCTGATCAACAGAAAATGACCACATCGATAAATTGGAACCCACTTAATCGATGTGGTCATTTTCTGTTGATCACAACAACTTGTCCTCCGACATGTCGCTAGACATTAGACAGCAAAGCTTAAAACTGATTTATTGACATATGTACAAAATACGGATTTTGTGCAGAAGTTATGGACAAGAAATGATGCACTTCTATAAATGAGCTCATCTTTGCGCTCTGCATTGAATTCATCCTATTACCGGTCATCCGTCTTATATGTTGCTATTGAATTGCTTTATTAATTCTTGCGTGAGTTACTTTATCCTTAATCAATCATCGAACTAAACTTTCATTGAACTAAATTGTCACGATGAGATTCTGTTGAAGCAATCGACTGGAGTTCACGTGTCACATCACATGAGCAACATTCAAGTCGAATCGTCCTGAATGCGGATCTAGTAGCAGTTGTAATTGATTACATTCAGCTCTAATCAGTTTAGTTATCGGCTGCTTTAAGCTTTATATCAATTTTTCGATTGTTACAACAATAAGCCAGCCTGATAATAGATCTTGATCTCTCGAATACATTTGATTTCCACTCAAATCGTAATTATTTTGAATAAGAACACGTCACGCATCAAAAAAAAACATCTCTGTTCGATTCACCACGCGACGAGATTTCCACGTTTCCTGCAACGACTTCTTGCTTCGGCCAACAACAACAACAATAAAATATGGCTTCCCGTGCAGCACGAGAAAGCCATATCCCAATAGATCTTTCCAACTAACTCACATGATTAATTACATTAATAATTAATGGCCATACTTCCTTGCCGGTGCATACAGTCAGGCTATAGTCGGGATCGAGCTCGATCCGGTGCAGCCTCCACGTCCGACCCGACGTATCGCTGCAGGCCACTACGGCCTCCCGCAGCCCCCCTTTGCCTTGAATGGTCGATGCAACGCAGAATGAATCCAGCGGAATCGTTAAACCAAGCCCTCGGGCCTTCATATAGCTCTCTTTGCCCGTCCAGATCGCATAGAAGCTTCGTGCGCGATCATCGGGAGGCCTCCGGCATAAGGCTTCGTATTCGCTACGCGCGAACATCGTCTCCGCCAACCGCAAGTCCGCCTCTCCGATCCGCTCGATGTCGATGCCTACCGGCTCCGTCGCATGGAACGCCGCGGTCACCCATTCGCCGGAATGCGAGACATTATACTGCACATCATGACCGATTAAGGCCGGCTTGCCATAGGCATCGCGGCGATGAACGTTGCGATTCTCCGGAATCCTGTACTGTTCGCGCAGCACATAGCGCACGAGCCGATCTCCCGCGAGCGACCGCCATCGATCCTGCCAATGCCGGAACCGAGCGATCCGCTCCGCTCGATCCGGCGGTACGAGGGAGAGCCAGCGCTCGATCTGTTTCATGGCAGCTGTCTGCTCCCCCATATGAACGGCATAGACATGCACAGGCCTCATGCCTGGCGCAAGCTTGATGGGGTCAGGTCCTTCCACACCTGCTTCACGTAGGCCAGGCAATCTTCCTTATCGCCGATCTTGCCGGAATCCTGCCAACCAGCCGGATTGTCCAGGTAGGACGGCCACAGCGCGTATTGCGCTTCTGCATTGATAACCACTTTGTAAGTGACGGGCTTCTCGATATCCTTCTCTAATTCCATGACATCATTCCTCCTCTAATCTTTACCTTGCTACATGCCAACGCCCATCTGGCGGTCGAGTCGCTGCTGCAGTTGATCTTTGTCGCGAATGATGACGGCATCCGGCACGGCGTCCGGCAAAATGGTTTCCATGTGCCGCAGCGTACGATAACGCATGCCGATGAACGCCCAGACGAACAAGATGACGCCGATCGAAGCGATCAACAAGCCGATTCCCTTGCCATCCCCCGTTCCGAAGAGTCCATTGTTCAACATGCCTGCCGGCATATTCGAAGCAAGCGGAGTGAAGACGGAAGCGACCAGCGGCCCTGCGAGCAAGAAGCTGAGCGGTCGCATGCTGAACGCCATCACTTGATTTGTTGCTAATACCCGGCCTTGCAGCTCCAAGCCGACTTTGGTCTGGATAAGCGACAACCAATGCGTGTTCATGAGCGCCAGTGCCATCCCGAAGCCGAATAACCCGATAGCGGCCGTTACGAGCGAAGGATAGAATCCTACGATGGCGACGGATGCGCCGGTCAACATGACGAACCCGACCATGCCGTCGGCGCGGCGATCGAATCCGCCCCAGATGGACATGAGGATCGAACCGATCAATAGGCCTGCTCCCTCGAACGCAATGACGAGTCCGACCTTATCGGCCGACATGAATTGCAGCAAGAATGGCGTCGTTAAGACGTTATATAAGCTCATGAAGAAGTTTACGACGATGAAGAAGACGACCATTGCGACCAAGCTCTTACGATTGACGATGTAACGCCAGCCGCCGACGATTTCCCGAAGCATCGGTTCTTCGCGCTTCTTGAACAAGAGATTCGGGAACCGAATCACGGACAAGATCAAGATCGATGCGGACAGCAGCACGAGATCGACGACTACGATCGTCTGAAGTCCGATCAACACGACCAACGCTCCGCCGAGCGCTGGCGCCATGATGCCGTTAAGCGACATGACAAGCTGACCTAATCCGTTGGCATGACCGAGGTAGCGCTTCGGCACAAGCTGCGCCGTCGCCGCCTGATAAGCCGGCATCGTGAATGCGCCCGCGATCGATCCGACCCCTGCGGCCACATAGATGGCCCATAATGATAAGGCATCAAGATATAGCATCGTAGCTAGGAATATCGTGGAACAGAGCGCCAAGCATTGCCCGGCCAGCATGACCTTGCGCCGATCGTAACGGTCCACGACAGCTCCAGCCACGGGCAGCAGCAGCAGCGTGGGCAGAATCGCATACAGCGAGATCGTCGCATAATCCGAGATCGATCCGGTACGTTCGTAGACCCAGATGCCCAGCGCGAATCCGGTGAGCGAGGTGCCGATCGTGGCGATAATCAAGCAGAGCGTCACCATGAGAAATGATTTCACGCTCGGCTTCACTTCGGTCTGCATAAATTCAGCGGCCGCTGTCTGTCTCGCCGCTTCCGTAAGGCGTTCGGCTTCACGTATTATGGCAGCGTCGCGTTCCGCGCCGTACTCGCGTTCTTCCTCCCATTGACGGATCTGCTGCGACATGATTTTGGCGACGTAGTCGGACTGATGCTTATGGAAGTAATGCCCCGCATGATCCACGACATGCAGTCGTACATCATCGCTGAAATCACGCCATTCCATGTATCGTTCCTCATAGAATTCGGTCATCCGGTCGGCACCGCCCACAATGCAAGAGACAGGTGCCTTCAGCTTCGGCGTGTCCGGCAGCGCGTAGAGACCGGTGTAGTAGTCTTCCGCTTCTCGCGCGTCATGCCGCAGGTTGCGCAGCACGAACGTCTGTTCCTCCGGCGAGATCTCGTCATCGAAGCCGCCGAACGCACGGAGCATGTCGCGGGTGAACTTGTCGGATGTCCATTTCTCCCGCGGGAACAGCCGATGCCACCACTCCGTGAGCTTGAATGGAAGCCGTGCGCCAGGGAACGTGCCCGCCATGAAGATCCCGCTGACGTCTACCTTCGCCTCCTGAAGGAGCAGCCCGATGCGGAGTACCATGGCGCCGCCTAGGCAATGGCCGTAGAGATAGATTTCGCCTTTGACTTTGCTCTTGATCTCCTCGGCACAACGCGCAGCAGTCTCCTCGAGCGTGGCCAGCGGCTGATCCGGCCGGCTGTAATCGTGGCCGGGGAGCTCGACGGCGAACAAGGAATAGTTGGCCGGCAATACCTTGGCAAGCGGCTGGAACGTGATTGCGCTCCCGCCTCCATAGGGCACGCAGACCATGGTAATGGTTCGGCCGCCGATATTGGACGCCTTCTTGAATTCGATCAAGAGATCGTCGCCCCTCGATGCACCCGATGCGAGATGCTCTGCCAGGTCGCGGATGGTCGGGAATTGGAATAGATCCATGACGCTGAACGAATTGCCCATCTTGCGCACGACCTTGATCGCTTTGAAGGAGTCGCCGCCGAGATCGAAGAATTCATCATCGATGCCGATTTGCTCCAGGCCCAGCACTTCGCGCCATACTGCGGCAATCTGCTGCTCTTCGTCTGTCCGAGGCGCCGTGTAGTCGCTCTCGACTGCGCGATTCGCAGCATTGGGCGCCGGCAGCTCGGCTCGGTCCAGCTTGCCGTTCGCATTAAGCGGCAGCCGATCCATGAGAACATAGGCGGATGGCAGCATGTAATCGGGCAGGATGCTCTTCGCATACTTACGGATCGCGGATACGTCGATTGTCGTCTCCGTGCTTCCGGCCGCCTGCTTCTCCGGAATCAAGTACGCGATCAGCCGCTTATCGCCCGGTTCGTCTTCGCGAATGGCGACGACGGCATCGCGAACGCCGGTGCATTGCAGCAGAACATGCTCGATCTCGCCTGTCTCGATCCGATAGCCTCGAATTTTGACCTGCTGGTCGATACGACCGATGAATTGGATCGCGCCGTTCGGCAGATAGCGTACCAGATCGCCCGTGCGATACATGCGTTCACCGGGACTACTCGCGAATGGATTCGGAATGAAGCGCTCAGCCGTCAGATCAGGACGTCCATAGTAGCCGCGTGTCACGGCGCGGCCGCCGATATATAGCTCGCCGATTACCCCCTCGGGTACAGGCTTCATAAAGCGATTCAACACATAGACGGGGGCGTTCGGGATCGGGTAGCCGAGCGGCAGCACCGCTTGATGATCCTCCTCCCGCAAGTCGGCGTCTTGCGGCACATCGTAGGCAAGCACGGATACCGTCGTCTCCGTCGGACCGTAATGATTCTGGATGCGGCACCCTGGACGCAGCCGCCTTAGCGTTGCGATCGTCCCCCAATGCGAGGCCTCGCCTGCGAGAATCAGACATTCGCGCGGCACGATTACGCTCGGGTCCGCCACGCCGAGCAGTGCCTCCAGATGGCTTGGCACGATCTTCATGACATCGATCGGATTGTCACGGCAATAGTCGGCGAATGCATCCGGATCGGCAGCGCGTTCATACGGAATGACATGCAGCATGCCGCCGGTCGCGAAGGCGCCCCAGATCATCGGCGTTCCCAAATCGGCTGCGAGCGTGCTCACGATGGCGAAGCTTAGGCCGTCGCGCAGCGAGAGCCGCTTCATGATGCCGTCCATATAGTTCGCATAGCTCCGGTGCTCTACCGCAACGCCCTTCGGCTTGCCTGTCGATCCGGAAGTGAACAGAATGTACATCAGGTCATTCGGCGACGAGATGACAGCGGGGTTATCGCCGCTCTCGCACGCAATAGCGTCCCAATCGCGATCGAGCGCTACGATGCGCAAGTCTTGGGCATCCGGATCGTCGTCGGGCCTTGGCAGCAAGTCTGCAAAAGCTTCTTCCGTCACGACAACCGACACATCAGCCTCGCCGGCGATCATCCGCAGCCGCTCGACCGGGAGTTTAGGATCAAGGGGGACGTAGGCGCCGCCTGCCTTCAGAATGCCTAACAGACCGACGATAATATCGACAGTCCGTTCCATGTAGAGGCCGACCGTGCGATTCGGACCGACTTGCATGCTCCGCAGATAGTGCGCCAATCGGTTCGCGCGTTCATTCAGCTCGCGGTAGCGAAGCATGCGCCCTTCCGAGCATACCGCGACGGCATCGGGCGTTAAAGAGGCTTGACGCTCCAGCAGCACATGCGGGAATGCCGTCCCCGGCATAGGCGTGGCTTCCGCATTCCAGTCGACCAGCACTTTCTGCATCCGTCCGCGGGATAAGGCAGCGATTTCGTATAGCGGAAGCTCGGCTTGCTCCATTACGCGTTCGACAATGCTTCGAAAATGCTCCGCCATCTGCTGAATGGTCGAGTTGCGGAAGAGATCGCGTCGATAAGTCAAGGTCACGTCCATGCCTGACTCGCGGTTCTCGAAGACCGTCATCGTCAAATCCAGCATCCCGCCGCGCGTTCGGTCGCCTGCAACCGGTACGATCTCGAGCTCAGGCAGCTCTACCTGAGCTTGCCCGTGGCGTTCGAACAGGAACATCGTATCGAAGAACAAAGCATGGCCGACGATTCGATCGGGATTGAGTTGATCGACGATCCGGTCGAACGGAATCGCTTGGTTATCGTTCGCCTCCAGCACGGTCTCCCTCACGGAGGCTACAAGTTGGCGGAAATTGCTTTCCATATCGAGCTTGGAGCGCAGCGCTACGGTGTTCGCGAAGAAGCCGGCAAGCTTCTCGATCTCCTTCTTGCCGCGATTGGCCATCGGCGTGCCGACGACTATCTCATCCTTGCCGTTGTAGCTGGCTAACAGCACTTTATAGGCCGAGAGCAACAGCACGAATGACGTGCAGCCTAGGCGCTTGCTCGCTTCGCGAATGCGCTGCGAGAACGCTTGATCGAGCTTCAAGCCGTAGAAGCCGGCGCGGCGCTCCGTCTGAAGGGAAGGCCGCGGATAATCCGTCGGCAAGTCCAGCGTTGCCGGGTGAGGCGTCAGCTTCTCACTCCAGTATTGCAGCTGTCTCTCGTATTCCGGACCGGTCATCCATTGACGCTGCCACACTGCAAAATCCGGGTATTGAATCGACAGTTCCGGCAGCGCCAGCGGCTCGTTAAGGACGATCGACCGATAGATGGCAGCCAGCTCTTCATTGAACACGTCGGCCGACCAGCCGTCATAGACCAAGTGATGCGTCATCCACACCAGGATGTGCTGTTCGGCTCCTAAGCGGAATAGCATGGCTTTGACGAGGGGGCCGTTCAAGAAATCATAAGGTGTCGTCGCTTCCTTCTCCATGCGGTCGAAGACGATCTGCTCGTCGGTCGTCTCGATGATCGGCATCTCGATCGTGAGTTCGGGCCGGACGATCTGCACATAATCATCGTCTTCATAGGCAATGACGGCTCGCATGATTTCATGCCGCTTAATCATCTCATTCAGCGTTCGATGCAGCGCATCGATGTTCAGCTTGCCGAGCAGCCTGTAGCCGTTGGCAAAATTGTACCGCTCAGTTCCGGGCATATACTCCTCGAAGAACATGACGTCCTGCTGAGGGAACGAGAGCGGAAACCGATTCAGCCCCTCTTGTCTAGGCTGCTTCGGAATGACGGACGCAGCCGCTGCCGCCTTCGCCTTCTGCTGCTTGGCCTTCAAGGCGAGCAATGCGCGCCGTTCCGGTGTCAGCTGCTCGATGCTGTCCAGTGTCTTACTCATACTGAACCTCCTTCACGCGCTGCTGCTTCGCGTGCTGGCGCTGCACGAGCAGGCGCGCCAACAGCGTGCGCCTCTCGGTTGTCAGACCTGCTCCCATCGCTGCGATACGGCTGTCGGGTTCGGCGACTTCACGCTTGGAAGCGCGTTTCCGCTCATGTGCCGCATAGTCGCTAAGCAGAACGGCCGATTGAATCGCGAACTCCGGACGGCCGATCACCGATTCCATCGCATCGCAAGCAGCCGCCATCGTATCGTGCTGGATCATAAGCTTCGCGAGCTGACGGCAGCGCTCGCGTACGGCAGACGTCATCATTCCCCTGACGGCTTGAGCGATCAGCTCAGGCTGCCACTGGAGCGGCGGCAGGTAATCGCCGATTCCCAGATGCTTGATGCGCATGCCGTTATCCGGACGGTCGGTGTCGGCCGCTAATGCCAACTGCGGAACGGCAGCCGTCATCGCGCCTGTAATCGTCCCGATTCCTCCGTGATGGATGACGCCGGCTACGAGCGGATAGACGCCGGCCAGCGGAAGAATTCGCTCCCAGCGTACGTAATCCGGCAGCTCGCTCGGCAGGAATTCCTCGTGCCTCGTCACGACGATCGTTCGTTGCCGCAGCCGTTTCACGCCGTCGATCGCGGCGCGGTAGAAATTCGGCTTGATCATCTTGCCTGTTCCGCCCGTTATTAAGAGCGGCGGTTCGCCTGCATGGATGAAGTCGAGCAGATCGTCCGGCAGCGACTCGTATTCGATGGTATCCGCCAGCGGAAATCCGACCGTATCGACCTTCAGCGCCCAAGCCGGCGCTTCGACCGCGGCATCGAACGTCTCATGCCAGAACCCGACATTCTTCTTCACGGAGCCCATCCATGACGTCCAGTTCGAGACCGCCGTCAGTCCCAGGTCGCGGCGGAACGTGTTAATCAGCGAGATCGCGAAGTCTAGCCCGAGCTCCTCCCAGATATGCAGCTGCGTGACGTAGCTGGGTGCCAGGACTCCGGTCACGATCGGCACTTGCATGACTTCGGACACGATCATCGCGACGAAGCCGTCCCGTTCCTTGCAGATCAGCACGGAATCTTCCCGCTGGCATAGCTCGGACAGAATGTCGTATTCCTGTCGGAACTTCTCCTTCGAATAATATTTGCGCTGGTAGGCCTCGTACAGATCCGGTTTGTTGAGCGGATCCTCCATCATATGGAGATCCTTCATAATCGCGGTATATTCTTCGGGTTCGTCGATGCCCCGGAACGCGATGCCGGCCTTTGCGGCAAGTTCCGCGAACGCGCCATGCGTTACGAGCGTCGCATCATGGCCGCGCTTACGAAGCGCAGACGCAAGACGCAGGAACGGCAGCACATCGCCGTTCGTCATATGGGTGCTTAGCACGAAATTAGCCACGAATCGTCTCCTCCTGCCCCTCTTCTGATCGTTACTTCAGCAGCGCTTCGATCTCCTCTTCGGACATATGCTCCGTCTCCCGAAGCAGCGCTTCCAGCTCTGCTTCGTCGGTATCCGCGAGCAAGCTGGACTCGACGATCGCAGCGAGCGAACGAACCGTCGTCCCTTGCGTGAGCATATCCTTGAGCGAGATCTTCACGCCGAACGCTTCTTCGGCACGAACCAGAATTTGCGTCGCGACGAGCGAATGGCCGCCCAAGTCGATGAAGTCGTCGTCCAATCCGATCTGATCGAAGCTGAAGAAGCCGGACCAGATCGCGGCAAGCTCCTTCTGAATGTAGGTCTCCGGAGCTGCATAAGTCTGGCCGATCATCTGGCGAGACAACGTGGGGCTCGGCAGCAGCTTCTTGTCGGTCTTGCCGCTGGCCGTTAACGGGAAGCTCTCCATCTCGACGAAGTAGGAAGGAACCATGTACTCCGGCAGCAACTGCTGGAGATGGCTTCGCAGCTCAATGATCGAAGGCGCGTAAGCCGCATTCGGAATATAATAGGCCGCGATTCGTTGATCGCCGGGTTGGTCCTCGCGGACGATCGTGACGGCTTGATGGATGCCGGGGTGCTGTTCGAGCACCGTGCTGATCTCGCCGAGCTCGATGCGGAAGCCCCGCACTTTCACCTGGTCGTCGTTGCGTCCCAGACATTCTAAGCTGCCGTCCGCAAGCCAGCGCCCGAGGTCGCCGGTATGGTACATGCGCGCGCCTGGCTCTGCGCTGAACGGATCGGGCACGAACCGTTCAGCCGTTAAGTCGGGTCTCCCGTAATAGCCGCGCGCCAATCCGATGCCGCTGATGAACAGTTCGCCGACCTCGCCTGCGGCAACCGGTTCGTACCGTTCATTCAACACGTACATCGCATTCTCGGTAATCGCTTTGCCGATCGGGATAACCGTACGGCCCGGTTCGCGGTCGCTGGTCCAACTGGTAATGAAGACGGCCGCTTCAGTGGGGCCATACAGATTATGAAGCTGCGCGGACATCATGCGACAGAAGCGTTCGTTAAGCGCGGCCGACAGCGGTTCGCCGCAGAGGAAGACATGCTTCAAGAAGGGCAGGTCCTCCGCCTGCTCATCGCTTAAGAACGTCTGGAGCATGGTCGGCACGAATTGCACCATCGTGATTCGTTCCCGCTTGATGATTTCCCACATGTATGCGCTATCAAGGTGGCCCTTAGGCTTGGCCATGACAAGACAAGCACCGCACAAGTGCGGCCAGAAAAATTCCCAGACGGATACGTCGAAGCTATATGGCGACTTTTGTAGAAGTTTATCATTTCCCCCCATTTCGTAAGTGTGTTGAAGCCACAGAACCCGGTTGCGAATGGCAGCGTGCGTGTTCATCGCGCCCTTCGGTCTGCCCGTCGATCCTGAGGTGTAGAACATGTAAGCCAAATGGCCTTCATGCAAAGCAATGTTCGGATTCATCTCCTCCTCTATTGTATCGTTCGCATCCCACGGTTCCGCTTCGTCCAGAACGACGATCTCGTCAACCTTGCCCGCGAACTGCTCCGCGAATCTGCGCTGCGCGATGACGCGCTGCACGCCGCTGTCCTCGATCATATAGGCCAGCCGATCCGTTGGGTAATCTGGATCAAGCGGTACATAAGCGCCGCCGGCTTTCAATACGCCGTATAAGGCGACGACCAGCTCGATCGAGCGTTCCATGCAGATGCCCGTAAGCACGTCAGGACCGACCCCGATCGTTCGCAGGCGGTGAGCGACGCGATTCGCGCGACGGTTCAATTCCGCGTATGTGATCGACTGCCCCTCGAACCGGACGGCCTCACGGTCAGGCGTGCGATCCGCCTGCTGCTCGAACAGCTGATGGATCAAGTTAGTTGCTAGCATCCCATCACTCCTTGATATGAAGTTGTCAAAGCGTCGACCCCCAAAGTCTGGATACAATGACACAATGAGCCACAGAATATTTTACTGGATTTGGGAAAAAAACGCTAATGCGATGATGACTCATTTGACGTTGTTGTGACCTTCTGATGCCAAAAAGCCCTCGCTTCCGCGAAGGCATATCACTGCTGTTAACATAATAATAGTTTTGTTCCCATTTATACGCTAGCATTCCCTGTCACTTAATCAGGCGAAGCAACCGTTTGAATGATCGATGGCGTTCCGTCTCCCGGATTGAGCCTCTCCCATGCAACGGCCGCCAGCAGGGCTGCGCCGAGCGGAATGCAAGCTTCATTCAGATTGTACTTCGGATGATGGAGTCCGTAGGCCTGATCTGCGTCCTCTGCGGGTCCCGAGCCTAGCCAGAAGAAGCAGCCCGGAACTTTATCCAAGTAGAGCGCATAGTCCTCCCCGGCCATGGTCGGGGAGGCTTCCACTCGCTGCCCCGCTCCTTGACCCGCGTATCCGCGATGCCGAGGTCGTGCAGCGTTCGCATGACCATTGCCTTCGTCAGCGTATCCACCGAGATACCGCCGCGCAGTCGATCTGCCCTGGCCGCCAGGAACAACGCTTTATACATGCTGGTCCCGGTGAGCGGCACGGCGTGCATCGGGACGACAGCCGATAGCTTCTCCTTGGCCTTGCGATGGGATCGCGCGTCAAAGAACAGCAGGACCTCCGCAATAGAGGCCAGCTGTTCCGCGATCTGCAGCGCTTCCGGTTCGCGCTCGGCTATCCGAATGAGCGGTTCGAAGGTGGGAAAGTGCCGTATCACCCGCGATATCGTATCCGTGAAGGTACTTGATCCGATAATGCCGAACTTGATTCGCATCTTACTTCAGCATTCCCTTGTAGATGCCCGGCGTCGATCCTTCAATGACGATTGCGCCTGACGCCTTCGCGTAAAATTCCTTGGGTCCCGCGCTGCCGACGATGGCATAGCCGTATCCTTCCAGACGCATCAGCTGCAGGGAATAGAGATAGAGCATCTTCCCGACGCCTCTTCCCCGTTCGTCCTCGTCGACGCCGGTGGGACCGAAGAATCCCTTCATCGTTGCATCGTAGCAGGCAAAGCCCAGCAGCTTCCCGTTCTCCACGGCGACGAGGCACGTAATCGGCGTCTTCGAGAAAGCGACTTCGCATTCGCTTGCCCATCCGATGCCGAACTTCTCCTCGACCCAATTCAGAATGACATGCCTCTCCGGCGCGATCGCGCGCCTAACCGTTACGCCAGTCCGCGATTCGAACGCTTCCACAGGCTCGATCGCAGGCAGATCATAGAGCTTCACCAACATATCTGACATGGGATTACCCCTCTCCTATTCGTTTCTTGAAGATGAAGATGACTTCTTCCGCCGCGCTCGTATCGCGAAGCTGCTTCTGCAGGCGCAAGCCGCTCTCGTAGTCGTCTACGCCGATCCGGCGCAGCTCGCGAGATTGCTCATCCTTGGCCACGAGCTCTACCGCCTCGAAGCCGTTGCGCAGATAGAATTGTTCAACCTTATGGTCATCCGCCGATCCGACGCCGAGCAGCTTGAAGCCTCGGGCCGCGGCGGCCCGCTCGAAAGCCCGAACCAGCCGGGTGCCGATGCCTGCCCGGGCGAAGTCCTTGCGCTGGTCGAGCGTAACCGCGACGCCTGCCAGATTCATCTCCCCCGGGAACCGCTGGGACGGATGGCCGTAGATCACGCCGATGACATCCTCCCCATGGCAGGCCATGAGATACAGGTCAGGATGCTCCTGAACGCGCTTGACGAATTCGTAGTAGCTCTCTTGATCCAGATATTCCGTCTGAAAAGCATGCACCGCCTCGTAATCGGTCTCGTGGAGCGTGCGGATCTGCACCGTCGCATCGGCGGGCAGGTCGAAGGCCAGCCCTTTCGACAGCAGCTTGTCGATTAACGCCTGCCAGGCCTCGAAGGAGAATTGCGCATGCATCATCACGATTTCGTTCGAGCCCGGATCGTTCAGTCCTCTTCCGCCTTCCGGCACATGCTCATCCATGCGCGCCAGAATGGTCGGCAAGTCGCGATAGCCGAACATCTCATTGCCTTCGGCCAGGCACCAGTCGAATGTATCGTACGTACAGACGACGTCGAGGCTTGTCGGATGTCCCGCTTCCCGGTACCAGTCATAAGTAATCCCGTGCCAATGCGGCTGCTCGAACTCCAGCTCGCGCAGCAGCGCTTGGATCGCCGCGATATGCTCCGGAGAGTGCTCCCTGCCGTTATCCAGATACGGGAAGCGGAACACCTTCATCGTCCTCGCTACGCCGACAGAAGCGTAGATCGACTCGATTATCGCTTCCGTCCGCAAGATTTGCTCGCGCGCTTCCTCGAGCGTAATGGATGAGAATTTCGGATGGTCATAGCTATGATTGCCGATGATATGGCCTTGCCGAATCGCATACGCGGCTTCCTCAGGGGAACGCTCCAGGTCGATTCCCATGCAGAACCACATCGCCCGTATGCCCTTCTCGTTCAGGTAGTCCACCTTCTTGATGAAGTCCTGCCGCGGTCCGTCGTCGACGGTGAGATACGCTTTTTTCGCTTGAGTCGCAACTGTCATCATCGTGCTCCTTATCTGCGTAGTCGCTTCAGCCGAATGCCTTGAATACGGTTTCAACTTTCGAGACTATCATACGATATTGACTGCGAGATTACCACCGTCAATAGACCGCAGAAGGGTTGAAGTTCGTGCTTAAGCGAGGCTCGCATGATAGAATAAGGACATAGCGCTATAGGCGGAAGCGGAAGAAGGGGAACGAAGATGAACGTAATCAAGCTGAAGGATCGTCAAGAGCTCGACAAGAAGACGCCGGGCATGCCGTGGTACGTCGAGCGATTCATTAACTATAAGCTGCCGGACCTCTCGCCTTCATCGCTGCTCGAATACGTGCGCGATTACGAGACGTTCTTCGCTTGGCTGCTGGCAGAAGGACTCACGGAAGCGGCCTCCATCCGAGAGATTCCGCTTACGGATCTCGAACGGCTGCATATGGACAGCGTGGATCATTACAAAATGTTTCTCGCCGCGCACAAATCGCATGCCAACAGCAAAACGACGATCTCGCGCAAGCTGTCCTCCCTCCGATCGCTTTTTCACTATCTTAGCCAGATCGCCGAAGACGACGACTTCTACCCGCTCCTGAAGCGTAACGTGATGGCGAAGGTGTCGATTAAGCGTACGCACAAGCCGAAAGACACGGCCGCGCGCTTGGAGGGCAAGCTGCTGCAGGAAGAGGAAATCACCGAATTTCTCCACTATGTGCGCCAAGGTTATGCGAGCGAAGTCGCATTGAATAAGCAAGCCTTATACGCGTACGAGAAGAACAAAGTACGGGATGCGTGCATTGTCAGCCTGGTGCTCCACTCGGGGCTTCGCGTCTCGGAGGTCGTCAACCTGAACGTCGACGATATCGACATGAAGCGCAAGCTGGCCTACGTCTACCGCAAGGGCGCAGGCGACGAGACGTTCAAGACGCCGGTCTACTTTCGTCAAGATGCCTCGTCGGATCTGGCCCTATACATGCGGCAGCGCGATTCTTCCTATCATGCCCCGAAGCGGGAAAAGGCACTCTTCTTAGCCGTCGCGAACGGGAAAAAAGAGGGCTCGCGAATGACCAAGCGCGCCATCCAAGAGATGGTCGTGAAGTATGCCAAACGATTCGGCAAGCCCTACCTGTCCGTGCACAAGCTGCGGCATTCGTTCGCGACCGACTACTACCTGCGCAACGACATCTATAAGACGCAGGAGCAGCTCGGGCATGCATCGCCGGAGACGACGCAGATCTATGCCCATCTGACCGATCGGACGATGGCTGAGGCGATCGACCGGTCGAAGGATGCGAAGGGCGATTAACTGTCATAAGCAGCAACAGAAGCGTCCCCGATGGCCGGAGACGCTTCTTCTTGATGGCGCGTGATGATGTACGATAAGTCTATGCTCCCCGATTAGGATGTCTCGCGGTTGCGATTGCGCAGGCCGGCAAGACCGAGCAGCCCCAACAGACCGAGCCAGCCCCAATCCATGTCATTGTCCGCGTTCGCTGCTTGCGCGCGCAGCCGTTGACTCGTCATATTCGTATTGCCGACGCCTGCGCTGTTCGTTGCATAGCGACGATACGCATTATTCGTGCCGTTGGCAGCGTTGGTGCCATTGGTGCCGCCTGTGCGCGTCGTGAAGTTGCCGTTCGCGTTCATGTTCCGATTCGTTGTCCGGTCCATGCTTCGTACGCTGTTAGCCGTCGTGCCTGTGCCGCTTCTGTCGTAAAAGCCGTTGTTCCCCATCATGTCGCCGCTGTTGTTCGTCGTATAGTTCTGAGGTACCGTGACGCCGAGCCTCGTGCCGTTAACCGGCGAATTCGTAGACGTGTAGCCTGGAGGATTCATGATCCCGTTGCCGGTGCCTGTCATGCCGCTCGTACCGTTCTCAGCGAACGCCGGGGAAGACAATGCCAACATCAGACCCGCACCTGCAATCACGCTCTTGAATGCACGATTCATTCTTGTGCTGCCACCCTTCGTCTCGTAGTATGAGCAGCAATGGCGACTGTACCGCCCTTCGCTCTACCTTGGTTTTCCCCGTGACGAGATCGGCAATCCGTGCGGGACGATGGGAGTTGATGGCGTTGCGGCGCTAAGCTTGACGCTGGGTCAACACAGCTTGTACGGCAGACGACAGTCTGCCGGGCAGGAACGGCTTCACCAGGAAATGATCGACGCCGGCCTCCGCTGCGCGAGCTTGCTCCTCATATGCGCTCGAGATGATCATCGGGATTGCGTGAAGGCGCTCATGCGCCCTCATCGCCGCGATCACTTCCCAGCCGGAGTAGCCTTCTTCAAGCTTGAGATCGATGACGACGACATCCGGCATGAGGTCCGGCATCGCCGCAATCGCGCTGCGCCCCTCGCTGAACAGCTGCACGCGGCATCCGTTGTCCTGCAGCTCCTCCTTCAGCATAGCGGCCAGGCTGCGGTCGTTCTCGATGAGCAGCACGACCGGCGCGTCAAGGGTCAGCGGGCCGCTGGCCGAAGCGGGTTCATCGGCTAGCGGCAGAGACGCGTCGGCTTCAGGCCGATGAGCGGGCAGCGTCACGATGAAGCAGCTTCCTTCGCCCAATCGGGAAGATACGGTTATCGTTCCCTGATGCCGCTCAATTATTTCCTTGACGATCGCCAGGCCAAGGCCGGTTCCGCCGATCTCGCGGCGATCCGTATTATCCACGCGATAGAATTTGTCGAACAGCTTCGGCATCGCCTCCTCCGGAATGCCTAACCCGGAATCGGTGACGCTTATTTGCAGCCGATCGCCGTCCAGTCGGCAAGCAATCGCGATAAGACCGCCGTTCGGTGAATATTTAATGGCATTACTTATTAAGTTCATAAATACTTGGTGAAGCTTGCTGCGGTCGGCCATAATTCTGACTTCTGGCGAATGGTTGCTCCAAGTCAGCGTATGATTGCCGGCATTCACCTGCTGCAAGCCGATAACGTCCTGCATCAGTTCTTCCAGCAGCATCGACTTCATCTCATAGCCCTGCTTGCCGGACTCCATGCGCTGCAGGTCCAGGAAATCGTTGATCAGCGTCGTCAACCTAGTCGCTTCTTGATGAATGGTCGCAATGTATTTGCGCTGACGCTCAGGAGCAAGCTCGCGGTGCAGCAGCAACTCCGCGAAGCCGAGCACGCTCGCGAGCGGCGTGCGCAGCTCGTGGCTGACGGTACTGACGAATTCCGATTTCATCCGGTCGATCTCGTACTCGGCCGTTACGTCGCGATGCACGAGCAGCTTGCCGAACAACTCGCCATTCCGGTAGAGCGGCTCTACGTAGATCTGAACGTATTTGGCGGCGGGGCGCGACAGCTCGTAGTACATGCTGCGCGCTTCCTGTCGATCTCCCGTGAAATGCTTGTGAACGAACCGCACGATCGCTTCGGAATCGTCCACCTTGTCGGTCAGCAGCCGTTTGAATTCATGGAGACGCATGCCGTTCGCGGTCATTGTCGACGGATCGATGTCGAGCAGCTCGTACCATTGCGAATTCACGTGGATCGTGCCGCCATGCACATCGACCAATTGAATCGCTTCCTGAATCGTGTTCAGCATGTCGTAGTTGAGCTGCCGCTGGTACTCGGACTCCTCGTACATGTCCAGCTTGACCAATGCCAACGAGATCTGCGTAGCTAAGCCGAGGATTTCCTCCTCTTCGCTTGCCGTCACGGGGGCGCCGATTCGCGTGAGCAGCAGGCATGCCATAAGCTCCTGCTGATCGCCTAGGATCGGGACATAGATATCGGTGGCCTGCATCGGCCCTTGATTCAACCCCTTCTCGCCCGGCGTGGCTTCGCGCTCTACCTTATGCAGCTCCTTGGAAGCCATGATGCGCGCCAGCATGCTCTCGTCGCTGATCGCCAGGAACGACTCGGCAGCCGCTTGCGAAATGCCGAAGGCCGCATATTCGCGTGCTGCGTTCATTCGGAGGATCATCCCTTTATCCGATTTGGTCATGTCGGTGATGCCGCGGATGATGCTGCTCAGCAGTTCTTGCTTGTCGAGCGTATTCGCCAATGCCTGCACCAGCTGATTGCGCTTCTGGAGCAGCTGGCTCGTCTCCTCCGTCTGCATGAGCGCGTCCTGCAGCTCCTCCTGCTGCATCTGCAGTTCATCCTGCTGCGCCAACAGCTCTTCATTCTGCGCCACAAGCTCGTCTTCCTTGCCGATCAGCGTGATCATCATCGTATCCAGCGAGCGTGAGAGCTGCCCGATCTCGTCATCGCGCGACCCGAATTGGAAGTGCACGGGTTCGCCGCGCGCGAAGCGGCTTGCGGTCAGCGACAGCTCGCTCAGCGGCGCATTGATGTCCGATGCGACGCGCCGCACGATGAAGAATGACAGGAGCAGGATGAACATGATGTAGATGATAAAATAAATGCCGACTTTGCTCAATTGCTCGATTAATCGTTCATTCTCCGCTCTGGATGCTGCCAGAATGTCGAGCTCGAACTTCTTGGAGTAGGCAATCAGCTCATTGGTCGGGTTGCTCTCATCCGCCTTGACTAGCTGACGGATCATATCGTATTGCCCTTCTTGGGCATATTGCATTGCCTGAGGGATCAACGTGTTGAAATAATTGTCGAAATATTCATCGATCTTCGCGAGAATATCCCGTTCGGCGCTTGTCAGTTGGAGGCTGTTCATCTCGGCAATATGGCTGTCCAGACTTTCCTTGATTTTGTACGCCATCTCGTATTCGTAATCCGTCAGGAACACCAGGTAGCCGCGGAAGTGCATGACGACTTCCTTCGTATCGCTGGCGATATCCGATACGATCCGCTGCTTGAGACTCATCTCTCGGATGCGTTCCGTGTAGTCGGTCGTTATGGACACCGTACTCAACAATACGAGAACGGCCCCAGCCAGAATGAGGAGCAGCGCGCTCGTCGTCAAGGCGATGAAGCGCCGTTTAATGCTGCCCCTGTAGAAGCTGCGCCACCTAGCCATTCAGCATCTCCTTTACTTTATCGATCAGGGCGAGCGGGCTGAACGGCTTGGACAGGAAGGCATCCGCCCCGGCCGCGATTACCTTCTGCTGTTCGCTGAGCTGGCTCTTGGCCGAGAGCATCATGATCGGCACGGTCTGCTTGCCCATCAGCTTGCGCGTTTTCTCGATGACTTCGATCCCAGTCAGCTTGGGCATCATATAATCCAATATAAGCAGGTCATAATCGCGCTGCGTGATTTTGTCGTACGCCTCTTCCCCATCGCATGCGATATCGATCTCATAACCCTCGTCTTCCAGCGAATCCACAATCAGCATTCGCAGTACGGCCTCGTCTTCCGCCAGCAGGATCGTTGCCATAATTACTGCCTCCTTCGTTCTTCATCTATTCGTTGCGACTTGCTGTGCGACTATGATGAAACCCCTTTGCGTTTCATGTCTCCCCAGCCCCGTTTGCCGATCACCCACTGCAGCAGCCCTTCGATGCGCCACCATACCGTCAGCGGACGGTACCAGAACGATTCGAATACCGCGTAAGCGAACAATACGAGGAGATCCGAGACGTTCGGGTATTTACGCAGGCTCCATTCTTCCATCAACACGGCCGCCATCGAGAACACGGAACCGAATAGCACCGAGGCGAGCAGCAGCAGAACGGTGTACGTCCAATACACCTCTCCCGCAAGCAACGTCGCGAGCATGAGCAGGTAGGTCAGGCATTCCACGACAGGACCCAACAATTCGATGAATAGAAAATAAGGCATCGACACCATGCCCACAAGCCCGTACTTCGGATTGAGCAGCATGCCGCGATGGATGGCGAGACTTTCCAATAGTCCGCGATGCCAGCGATTCCGCTGCCTGCGCAGATATTTGGCCGATTCCGGCGCTTCCGTCCAGCATACCGGGTCCGGAATGTAGATGATCTGCTTGTCCAGCTTGCGGTCCCGAATCAATCGGTGAAGCCGCACGATCAGCTCCATGTCTTCGCCGACGGTGTTCCTGCGATAGCCGCCGGCCTCGATGACCCAATGCTTGTGGAACACGCCGAATGCGCCGGATACGATTAGCAACAGGTTCAGCTTGCTGAGGCCGACGCGGCCGAGCAAGAACGCGCGCAGATATTCGATGACTTGCATTACCGCTAACGGGTTCTTAGATAAGCCGATCTTGACGATCTCTCCGCTCTCGATGATGCAGCCGTTCGCGATACGTATGCTGCCGCCTGAAGCGATGACCTCGTCGTCGGATTCCAGTATCGGCTTCATGACGCGCAGGAACGAATTGCTCTCCAACACGGAATCGCCGTCCAGCGAGCAGAAGTAAGGATAGCGGGCGTAGTTAATGCCGGCGTTGAGCGCATCGGCCTTGCCGCCGTTGGACTTGTCGATCAGCACAAGATGCGGGTGTAGGCGGGAACGATAGACGGCGTGAACCGTCTCCGTATCCAGCGATTTGCGCACGACCCGCGGAGCGGGCTCCATATCGAACTGTTCGATCATCGTCTGTAAGGTCGTATCCTTGGAACCGTCATTGATGACGATAATCTCGAATTCCGGATATTGGATGCTCAGCAGGGATCGAATGCTGCCCGCGATGCCGAGCTCTTCGTTGTACGCGGGCACCAGGATCGAGATCGGCTTCATGTGGCTGATATTCAACATTTCTTCGTATTGCATGTCGTCTTGATTGACGTTCTTGCGCAGCTGAACGATGGACAGGACCATGAAGAAGCTGTAAAAGAGAATCACGGCGCCCATATACGCGAGCACCGCGACCGATAGCCATGTAAGCCCGGTATCTAGAATTGGCGCTATGTCAGGCATCTGGCAGCCCCCTTCCCTTCCATTCGGCAGCCATATCGCGGGCATAGCGGTCCCCGGCATGCACGGCTGCATGCTCGAGCACTGCTTGTCCGTTCGGATAATGCAGAATGGCCTGTGCGGCCTGCGATCTTACGAACCAAGACGGATCGGATAGCAATTGCAGCAGCGGCTCCGCATAGATCGGATCGCGAAGCTTGCCGAATAGCTTGGCCGCCATATTGCGCTCCTCCCACTGCTCCGATCGGGCATGCTCCAGGAAACGCGGATCCGCCGGAACGAGGCTGAGCTCGCTTAGCGCCTTGAGCGTCCGAATCCGGAATTCGCTCTCCGGATGCTGCAGCAGCGACAGCAAGTTATCCGTCATGCCTTCCAATCGCCTCAATCCGATGACGTCAACGGCGACGAGAATCCATGACTCGGGATAGGCCGCCTGGTCGGCCAGCATGCGGCTGATCGCGGCCTCGCTCATACTAGCCGCGATCAGCCGCCCTTCGTAGGTGGAACATGTGAACTGCGAGTCCCGCAGCTTGGGTAGTAATTCGTCCGAGTCCCACTTGGCCAACAGCTTGAACGTCTGTACGGCTTCGCCGGTCGTCATCTTGCCGAATATGCGGGCGTCCTCCAGCAGGCCGAGCAGATCTGCGGCCATATGCCGCATCTCGAATCGTTCCATTCGCCGCAGCGTATTCAGCCGCATGCCTCTGCCATTCCTCTTGAGGCGTTCGCGATATCGCGCAGTGAATTGGATCTCGGCGAATGCGCGTATGCGGGATTCGATCTCGTCTCCGCTTAGCAGGCGCGCATACTGCTCGAGCAGCTGCTCGGCGGCTTCGTGGACGACCGTTGAGGGCGTCAGGCGTAAATGTCTGGTCGATGTCCCGTATTGCAGCCACTCGAATACGGCATTGCGCATCATGGCAATCGCCGCTTCCAAGCGGCTGCGGTGCCGGTTGCCGATCGCCTTGCGGATCGTGAGATAGACGAGCAGCATCAGCAAGGCGCTTGCGAGCGAAAGCACGAGGATGAGCGGAAGCATAATCTCCTGCCGCATCTTAGTGAAGCCTCTTGGCCAGGCGCTGCAGCCGGGCCTCCAGCTCGCGGATGTTGAAGGGCTTCGTCATGTACTCGTCAGCTCCTAGACGGAGCGCTTGGACGATGTCCGCCTCATTCTTCTTGCCTGTGAGCATGAGAATCGTGAAGCGAGACCCGTTCGCGCGGGCGCGCAGACGCTGCAGCACCTCGAAGCCGTCCATGCGCGGCATCATGCGATCCAGGATGACGATATGGGGACTGCTCCCGTCTAGCTGCGCTTCCTTCATGAATGTCTCGCCGTCGGGATAAGCGTTCACCTCGAGCGTAGTGGAACTCGGGAACACATTCACGGCATGGTGCATCAGCATGGAACGGATGATGGGATCGTCGTCGATAATCGTAATGGCAATGGGCTTATCGGTACGGACAGCCGGAGCGTTCGCGGCCTGCTGCTTAACGGTCTCGAGCGTTTCCTTCACCTTGGAGAGCGTATTCGACGCAGAAGCCTCTCCGCCGTCCAGCATCGTAACGGCGTACAACGCTTGCGGACGGAAGCCTTCGCGCGCGTGCTCCGTCGTCAGTTCGGCAGCGGCGTATCGTTCCGCGAATCGGCCGAGCTGTTCCGTTATTTGTTCCGGCGAAGAGTCGGCCATCATCACGAGGAAAGAACCGCCGCTGTGCCGGATCAGCGAAGCGCGACTCGCTTGCAGTTGCTCCAACAGCAAGCTGCCGGCAGTCTGCAGGGCAAGATCGCCGGCAGCCGATCCCAACCGCTCGTTCAGCGCCCGCAGGCCCTTGATGTCCACCAGGCCGATCGCGACCTGACGGCCGTCTGACCGCAGCTTGGCATAACGGGCGAACTCCTCCTGCCATTGGGAGCGGCGCATCGCGCCGGTCAATTCATCGGTCGTGACGGTCCGATCGAACAGGCGCTTGCGTTCCAATTGGCGTTCAAGCCTAGCGGACAGCTCGCCGATATCGAGCGGCTTGGCGACATAGTCATCCGCTCCCAATCGGTACGCCTTGATGCGGCTTGTCCTGGAATCGTCCGCGCTGACAATCGTGGTCGGGATGAACTGGTGCTTCATCTTGCCGCGCAAGGCGAGCAGCATGTCGAAGCCGGAACCGTGCTCCATGACCAGGTCGATAATGACGCATTCCGGTTCGAAGGCATGCAGCAGCTCCATGCCTTGATCCGGATTTTGCGCCGTAATAACGACATATCCGCGTTCTTCCAATCCTTCTCTTAGGTAGACCAGGAATGCCGGATCGTCATCGACGAGCAGCACAGTCGAACGGCTGCCTTCCTTCACCGCTTGGTCTGAGCTTGCCGCGTGCTTGACTTCTTCCTCTGCGGCGGGTTCACGATCAGCCAAGGATGAAATGTTGGCGTTACTGACAGCACTAAGCAGGGGTTCCAGGAAATCACGCAGCGATCCCGGCTCCCAATTCGCCTTGCTTGCTTCCATGCGTTCGAATGTGTTCATGCAAGCGCCGGCTGCCGCGGACAGTTCTGATAACCCGATCGTGCCCGCCGTCCCCTTCACCGTATGCAGGAACCGATACACCTCGTCGCCATGGATGATTACGGACGGTTGCTCAAGCCATTGCGCGAGTTGCGTATGGATAGAGGATCGCAGCGCCTCTTGATATTTATTCATGTACGTTTCACCTGCCGGATTCATAGTTGACCCAGACGGATGTGAACATCCGTTGCTATCGATATTCGACAAAATGCGTGCGAAATCCTCTATCGCCAATAAACAAGGACCTGTGATTGCTCACAGGCCCCACTTGGATTTCCATTGATTCGCTTCCTCATTCGTAACGCGGCGATTCCCATAGCGGACTTCCTCGTAGAGAGTCTTTAATTCGCGATTGTTCTCGGCTTGTTCGGGCTTCGATCGGATGAGCGCCTCCGTATTCTCGTGCGGCGTCATCGATGGGCGGTACTCGAAGCCATGCTTGGCAGCTTCCCGGAATCGCTTCCGGAACAGATAGCGGACGCGATCGGCTTCGGACAGCTTCGACCAGGACTCGCCCCCGAACCATCCGGCGACACGCCGCGAGATGCGACCGGCCCAGCTGTCGGTCGGTGCGACGCTCTCCACTTCATCCTCATAGCCTTTGCCTCCCTCATCGCGCGTTCGACCGCGCCAAGCTGCCAGCCATCGCGCCGCCAGCTTGGCGACGCCCGGTATGCGGCGGACGAAGTATACGAGCACATAGACGGCCATGACGGCCAGCAGGATGAAGATGACGTACATCATAATCGTCTCTAGCAGCTTCAGAATGGCGTTCGGTTCGTTCGCCGGTTCCGGCAGCATAGGTGATTGAGAGGATTGCGGAGGCATCTCTTGCGCCGGCGGCTCCTCGACCCGCTCCCCCCCAAGTCCGCTCAATGCCGACTGAATCCATGCGCGCAGCTGACGCCATAATGACTCCAGGAAACGGAACGAGGCAATGAAGGCAAGCACGGCGATGAATGTGCCGACCATGATGCGGTTACGGGCAAGCACGGACTTCGGAACATGTCGTCCGCTCCGGCCGCTGTAGTTCGCATCGATTAGGGCGAGCCGATTCGAGCGGACCAACGTCAACAACACCGCAGCAGCTCCGCCTATCGATATTAACGTTCGATACTCCGCGATCGGTTCGAATCGCAAGCCGATCGCGGATACGAGAAAGTAGATGATAATGCCTGGCAGCAATAGTTCGCGCAGCTGATTCGGATCGTCCGGCACGAGCGGCGAAGTCCCTCGATAGGCAATGCCCGCGCCGACGATGCCTCCGAGCAAGATCCCCGGAAGACTGTCGAACATGAGCCATGCTGCGGCATATCCGTATAGGCCGGCGAACAGCAGCCGGTAGAGCATGCGAATGCGCTTCATGCGCACGGTCGAGCGTTCGCCCAGCCAATAGAGCAGCGGCAGCAGCAGCATCCACAACAAGCCTTGCGTCCCCGGCATGAGGTTTGCCGCGACGAGGATCGGAATCGGCAGCAGCACCAGCGTCTCCATGAGTCCGATCCATAGGCTTCGCAGAGGCCTCAGCTTGTGTAGCAGCGAGTTATTATTGTTCTCGTTCATGCAGGCTGCTCCTCCCTGCCGGGCATAGCGTCCCGGTTCTCGATCGGAATGCAGCTGACCGAGTGCCCCTTCATGCGGAGCGAAGCGATCGCTTCTGCCAGCTTGCCGCTCTCGTAAGCGGATAGCAGCACGATGTCCGTCCGTTCCTCTAGCTGTTCTTCCAATTGGTATAGCAGCTCATGCATCGGCAGCAGACGTTCGACAACCAGCCTGGCCATCGTATCGTATAGATCGGTCAGATGCGGCATGCCGCCCCCGATCTCTGTGATAATCGGCTGCGCGCGATTATGGACCATGCCGGCATTGGCGGCGAATCCGACCTCCATGCCCTGCGCGACGGCATGCTGAGCCAGGCCTGCGGCCATGGAGATGCCGTATTCGACGAGCTCGATGTCATTAACCGCATCCCACATGCCCTCGTGGTCCTCGACATTGAGAATGACGTATAAGCGGTGGTCAGCGGTGTAGTCATGCCTGTTGACTTGCAGCTTACCGGATCGTGCCGTAGCGTTCCAGTTCACGCTTCGCATGGAATCGCCGTACCTGTATTCGCGCGTGCCCGCGGTCAAGAACGGATCCTCTACGATCCAGCGTTTCACCGTTACGTCACCCTGCCAGCTGTGGCTTGGCAGATTCATGTCCTCATACGCCAGCGGCTTCGGATAGACGACGACCTCCAATTCGAACGACAGCTTGGAGGAGAACGTGGTCACGCCGAAGAGATCGCCGTTCGACAACGTCACGGACTCTAGTCGGAACACGCCCCGCCGCTTGCAGGTCAACGCATGCCGTCGAGTGATCTTGGTATACGGCATCAGACTGAAGAAGCTCTTGTGGTTCTGGTAGATGCTTCCGCTGCTGATCTCCATATTCGCCTGCGAATGGAATAGCAGGCCGGAAGGCAGCTGCGACTCGACGCGAATCCACGGAACGGGCAGCCATTTGCGGTTCTCGAGCCGTTCGACGAGCGAGATGTCGTCACCCTGGAAGCAAGCGCCTGTCGACAAGTTGCGCTCATATTCAACGCCTCGCATGCCGAATCGACGGAACAGCATCGTCTGCAGCGCATATAACGCGAGAAGCGTCAACAATAAATAATGAATCGCCATTCGGCTTGCCTCCTATCGGGCGTGCAGCGACTCCTCGGCGGGCACCGGCACGTCACGCAATACGCCTGCGATGATGCTGTCGGCTGCTTCCTGCTTCGAGCGTGCGGAGCTGCGAAGAATGATACGGTGCGAGAAGACGGCCGGGGCCATCGCCTTGATATCGTCCGGAATGACATAGCTGCGTCCTTGCAGAGCGGCATTCGCCTGCGAGGCCTTCAGGAGCGCTTGACTGCCGCGCGGACTGACGCCGGTGTGGACATCGGCATGCGTCCGCGTCTTCTCGACGATCGCGATAATATAGGCGAGCAATTCATCGCTGACGAGCACCTTCGCGTAGGCTTCCTGCGCCGCGATAATCGCTTCGCGCCCTGCCACCGCCCCGATCTCGGACAGCGGGCTCGCGTCCATGAAGCGCTTCAGGATCGCGATGCCCTCCGAGTTGGAAGGGTAACCCATCCGAAGCTTGAACAGGAAGCGGTCGAGCTGCGCTTCCGGGAGCGGGAACGTCCCTTGGTTCTCTACGGGGTTCTGCGTAGCGATGACGAGGAACGGACGTTCCAGCGTATGCGATTCGCCGTCAATGCTGAGCTGCCGCTCTTCCATGCACTCGAGCAAGCTCGACTGCGTGCGCGGCGTAGCGCGGTTAATCTCGTCAGCCAGCAGAATATTCGTGAATAGCGGACCGGGCCGGAATTCGAAAGCCCCTGCCTGTTGATTGAAATAGTGAATGCCCGTAAGATCCGACGGCAGCAGGTCCGGCGTGAATTGGATGCGCTTGAAGCGGCAATCGATGGAGACAGCAAGTGCCTTGGCGAGCAAGGTTTTGCCGGTACCCGGCACATCCTCCAGCAGGACATGTCCGGATGTAACCATCGCGATCAACAGCTTGTCGATAATCGATTCTTTACCGATGATGACGTTTCCAACATTGTTGCGAACAAGTTCAGCCAAGTGCTGAATAGGTGCCACACTCATGTGCTAACCTTCCTCTCTTGAATGACTCTCCTAACTTTCATGTTACCCTCCGGTTATCTTCATGGCAATTTGTTAACATAACAAATCTTATGGCAACTTATTATTCGATACCGTAATAATCCAACCTTTTCAGTTGTTAATATTTAACTTAGATATAGCCTACCTAACATTTGATCGCAAGCGCAAAATAACCGCCCTTCGTTACGAAGGGCGGTTACGTCTGGTCAAGCAACATCGATTATTGGCGTAGCGTTGCGGCAGCAGGAATTTGCGTCTGCATATTCGGCAGCGTCTCCTGAATGAGACTCTCCGCTTGACGCACCCGTTGGTGAATGAGCTGAAGCTGGCGAAGCTGGGCATCCATCTGCACTTGGATCTGATTCTCCGCGCGTTGGATCTCTTGGCTGAGCGAGGATAATTGGGTCAGCACCGCCCTGGTCCGGTCTGACTGCCGGTCGGCGCCTGCGCTGAGCAGCGCTTGCCGTGCCATGACTTGCTCTTGCTCCTGCCGTTGGCGTACTTGCTCTTGGAATTGGTCATACGATAGCTGCTGCGAGTTCGTGTTCGCAGTCGATGCGTTCAAGTTGTTCATCGAAGTCAGGCTGCCCGAAGAATTGCCCGATGTTTGCTGATTGCCGTAGCCCGTCGTCGACGAACCGGTCATCGACGAGTAGGCTGTCGTCGGTGTCGCATGCTGCATAGTCCCTGCCGCATTCGTCGTCAACGCCGAGTTTGCGTAAGAGCTGTTCGGTGTCTGGCTTCGTAGGCCGCTGTTCTGCTCGGACGGCATGTTGCCGCTCCCGGTTGCGTCGGCGTTCTGCATACCGAAGCCTTGCATCCTGCCGGAAGGCTGCATCTGATTGTGCATGTTATAACCTCCTGAGGTATCGTAGGTGCGATCCTCAGTAGATTGTCCACTTCAGTGGCATAACATGCATCCGTTCCCAGCGTTATCCACAGAGTCGCCGCCGAATCGGTCTCGTCACGACGTCGAATGAAGCATCGTCGTCCAGGCGAACCCACTTGACCTCTAGAATATCCTCGTTCTGCGGCAGCGTGCGGTCGACATTCATCGTGCCGCCGATGATCTCCGCCGTGTACGTATATTTCAGATTCTCGAAGCAGAGGCACTCGATAATGCGGATGTCGAACCCCGTCTCCTCCTTCACTTCCCGAATGCAGGCCTGCTCCGGAGTCTCGCATACGCCGACGCCTCCGCCTGGATAATTCCAGACGATATCGCCGCGTTCCACATATTGTCTGACCATGAGTACTTCCTTCGTATCGTTCACGATTACCGCTTGCGCGATCAAAGCGTTCACCTCGATGAAGAATGTCGGTAGATGTCGATAACAGCGCTTACAATTTAATCTATTATAGCAGACTCCTACTCGGGCGCATACAGCAGATACAGAAAAATCTCCAATCGCCGAACAAGACGATTGGAGATCGGCTGAAACAACGGATTGCAGACCTACGTCAACAGGATCGTCATAAGCTCATCTCGAGGATGGCACGAACATCTTCCTTCGCGAGCCGCTTCATTGAGCCCAGCGGTCCGAAGCGGACGGCGTCCTCCGCCATCTGATCCAGCGATTCGCTGCCGATTCCGACCTCTGCGAGCGTTGCAGGAGCGCCGATACGCGAGAAGAAGGCGCGTGTCGCCTCGATTCCGGCCAGCGCCGTTTCTTCGTCGCTCTTGCCAGCCGGGTCGACCCCCCACACGCGTACTGCATATTGCGCGAAGCGTTCCACGCGTGCATCATAGACGTACTTCATCCAGTTCGGATAGACGATCGCCAGCCCGGCGCCATGCGCGATGTCGTAGATGGCACTAATCGCGTGTTCAATGTCATGCGCGGCCCAATCGTTCTGCATGCCGACGCTGATCATCCCGCCGTTCAGCGCATAAGTGCCGCTTAGCATCAGATTCGCGCGCGCTTCGTAGTTGTCCGGCTCGCGGATCGCGATCTCGGCGTTCTCGACGACGGTCTGCAGGATCGATTCGCAGAGCCGCTCCTGCAGCGGCGTATCCTTCGTGCGGCTGAAGTACTGCTCCATGACGTGCGACATCATGTCGACGACGCCGTTCACGGTCTGATCCGCCGGTACCGAGAAGGTCAAGGCCGGATCCAGGATCGAGAACTTCGGATAGGTATGTACGCTGGCGAGCGGCCGCTTCTGGTTAATCTCCCAGTTCGTGATGACGGCCGTACCGTTCATCTCCGAACCGGTCGCTGACAACGTCAGAATCGTGCCCAGCGGCAGCGCATCGCGAATGACAGCTTGACGCGTGCAGAAGTCCCATACATCCCCCTCGTACAGCGCGCCTGCCGCGATCGCCTTTGAGGCATCCAGCACGCTGCCGCCGCCAACGGCGAGGATGAGCTGGATATCGTGCTCCTTGCAGATCGCAACACCCTTGTTGACTGTCGTCAGACGCGGATTCGGTTCGATGCCGGACAGTTCATGGACGACTGCGCCGAAGTGCTGCAGCTGCTCTTGCACGCAGTCATACAGTCCCGTGCGCTTGATGCTGCCTCCCCCATATACGAGCAGCACGCGCGTACCGAGCGGTTGCACGAGCGAGCCGAGCTTCTTCACCGAGTCGCGGCCGAAGATAATGCGGGTCGGATTATAGAATTGAAAATCTTCCATCGATAACCAGCCTCCTAGTTCGATTGTCGCCACTATCATAATCCCATCCGCACGATTATTCAACCGAACTGCCGCATCGACAACGTATGCAACCAGATCCTGTACTTCTAGATCAAGTCATAGACGCTCGTTCATTGATATGCTACCATTCATTTCATATTCAAGTAGCTCGTATAGCGGAGGTATGGCAAACATGCATGCATGCAAGCAGCGATCGCGGCTGAGGCAAAACCGGATTCTTATATACTGTTCGACGTTTGCCATGCTGCTCGCTGCGTTAACCGGTTGTACGGGTAACGTAGACGGCGTCGATGACGGACGCAAGAAGCGCATCGAACTGATCGTCTCGGCGGCGGCCAGCCTGCAAGATAGCTTGAACGCAATCGAGCCCTTATATGAAGAACGCAATCCCGGCATTGACCTGATCATGAATTACGGCTCCTCGGGCGCGCTTCAGAAGCAGATCGAACAAGGCGCACCTGCCGATCTGTTCCTATCGGCCGGCGTAAGGCAGATTGAGGGGCTGACATCCGCCGATCTGGTGCGCGATGCCGTGAACTTGCTAAGCAATCAACTGG
>JAEZCJ010000177.1 GCA_023433615.1 Bacillota bacterium
GTCAGTCCCGCCGTGATCGGCATGCGAAGCGAAGCATCCGTCTCGCTGACGCGCATGAACATCTGCCGGATGATCGCGAAGTAGAAGTAATACGAGATCACGCTCGTAGCGATCATGATGGCCGCCAGCCAATAGTCGCCAGATTGCGCCGCGCTCAGCAGGATGAACAGCTTCCCGAAGAAGCCGCCCGTAATCGGCAGGCCCGCAAGCGAGAGCAGCAGCAAGATCATCGCGGCAGCCGTCCACGGTGCGCGATAGTAGAGTCCTGCATAGCCGCGAAGCTCGTCATGCCCGGCAGCTCGGCTAACCACGGACAGTACGGCGAAGACGCCGATGTTCATCAGGGCGTATGCGATCAGGTAATACGTGAATTCGCCCACCGTATTCGTATGCAGGTACGTCATCCCTACCGCGATCGGCACGAGCAGGTAACCGGCATTCGCCACTCCGGACAGGGCCAACAGCCGCTTCGTGTTGCGCTGCCTCAGCGCTGCCGTCGTGCCGACGATCATCGCAGCCGCAGCCAGCACCTTCAGGGCCAACAGCACGTCTCCGCCTATCGCATGCACCTGATGTCCAGGCGTCAACTTCGTCTGGAAGATCGCCGTGTTGTAAATGAACCGGAACAGCGCGATTAACGCTGCGGCTTTGGATATGACGGCCAAGAATGCCGCAATCGGCGGTGCAGCGCCTTGATACACGTCCGGTGCCCAGGCATGGAACGGAGCAGCCGCGATTTTGACGGCCAGTCCTCCGATCAAGAAGAAGAAGCCGATGTAGATCAACGCTTCGAAATTGATCAGTGCTTGGGGCAGGAGGCTGCCGATCAAGCCCAAATTCGTGGACCCCGTCGCGCCGTACAGATAAGACATCCCGAACAGGATGAAGGCGGTGGAGATGCCGCCGACCACCACATACTTGAACGCGCCTTCTGCGCTCTGCACGGAGCGCTTGCGCATGCCGACCAGAACGTAAGTCGAAATGCTGAGCAGCTCCAAGCCGACGAACATCGTGATGAGGTCGGCCGTCGAGCACAGGATCATCGCGCCGGTCAGAGCAGGCAGCAGAATCGTGTACGTCTCGCCCTTATCCGTGATCGCGTCGTCCTGATCCACGGCTTGAATGCTCATCAATACGATTAGCGCAGAAGCGCCTAGAAGCACGAGCTTCATGATGAGCGCGAACCCATCCACGCGGTAGCTGTCGCCGAGCAGGCTGACGACAGCCGTCCCTTCCCCGCCAGCCAGCGGATTCATGTCCAGCAGTTGCCAGACGACGAATCCCATGCTTCCTAGAATGCCTGCCAAGGACAGCCAGCCTGTGAAGCTCCGGTTGGTTGTACGCGGCAGCGCCAGATCGATCAGCGTAATGACGATAGCCATGAGTATTAGCGTAATCTCGGGTACGAGGTAAGCTACGTCCGGCCATGTCAAACCTTGCAATTGGTCCATGCGCTTATCCCCCCACCCTCGAATTCAATTGTTCCAGTAAGCGGTCGAAGCCATGCTGCATCGAATCCGTCAGGACGGCCGGATACAGGCCGAGCAGGACGATAAAAGCGAGCAGCGCGATCATCGGCACCGCTTCGATCAATCTGGCGTCCTTCAGGCCGGCCAGCGACTCGGGCAGCCCGCCGAACGTGATCTTCAGCACCGCCCGCAGCACATAGACCGCCGTTAAGATGACTCCGATGCATGCGACGGCCGTAATCCAGCGCATCGACTCGAACAGGCCGAGGAAAGACAGGAATTCGCCGACGAAGCCCGATAAGCCGGGCAATCCGAGAGATGCCATGCCGCCTACCAACAGGATGCCGCTCATGAACGGCATCGAGCGCGCCAGACCGCCGAGCAGCGGCAGCTCCGTCGTCCCCGTCCGTTCGTACAAACATCCGACGATGAGGAACAGCAATGCCGATATCAAGCCATGGGATACGAGCTGGAATACCGCGCCTTGCAGCCCGATCTCGTTCAACGAGGCGATGCCGAGCAGCACGATGCCCATATGGCTAATCGATGAGTAAGCGAGCACAAGCTTGAATTCCTTCTGCACGAACGCCAGAATCGCGCCGTACAGAATGTTCGCGACGCCGAGCAGCGCCAGTACGAATGCAGCATCCTCTGCTTGTTCCGGGAACAGGAATATCCCGAAGCGGAGCATACCGTACGCCCCCATCTTAAGCAGGACGCCGGAGTGAATCATGACCACCGAAGGCGGAGCCTCCGTATGGACGCGAAGCATCCAGGAATGGAACGGCAGGACTGGCAGCTTGATGCCGAAAGCAACGAGCAGCAGAATGAAGACGGTCCACTGCATGCCATCCGACATGTAGAACGGCGCTGTCCCATCCAGCCCCTCCTCCTGCATCATGTTGACGAAAGCCGCCGGATCTGCCAGATTGGCTGCGATCGTATCATAACTGCCGCTGTAGACGAGCCCAAGGCCAGCGTCGGTCGTGACCGTGCCGAATCCGGCCGTTACGATCAACATGACGAATGCCAGGAGCATGATCGCCGAGCCGAGTCCGTTATAGATCAAGAACGTGTTCGCTGCCTTCTCGCGATTGAAGTAACCCCAGATGCCGATCAAGAAGAACAGCGAGATCAGCGTCAGCTCGAAGAACAGGAAGAAGAGCACGAGATCCCTTGCCAAGAATACGCCCAGCATGCCGATCTCTAGCAGCAGGAACCAGATATAGAACGATTTCCACCGCTTCGTGACACTCACCGATGCCAGTGCCGCCATCGAGGCTACGAGTGCGGCGAGCACGATGAGAGGCAGCGACAGACCGTCTGCCGCCATATGATATTGGAATACATAGCTGCTGGACGTTACGCCGCCAACCGCTTCATGGTTGAGTGCGATCGATATCCAATCAACCTGCTCCGAGTAGGCATTGCCCACTGCCGACGGGTCGAACTGCGCGAAGAGCCATAATGCCAGCACGAGTGGGATCGCCGTTGCGGCAATCGCCGTGACGCGAATCGCGCGGCTGTTCGTCCTCGGCAGGAAGAGCATGACCAAGATGCCGATGAGCGGCGAGAAGGTAAGCAGTGTGAGCCACGGAATCTGTTCAGGCATTACCATAACCTCCTTCCGGCGATCGCGACGATGAGCACGAGGACGCCGATCACCGTTAAGAGACCGTAGGTCTGCACTTGACCGTTCTGCAGGCGCGTGCCGGCACGGCCGAACCATACCGCTGCACCTGCCGTAAGCCTCACCGCGCCGTCGATCACGTAGGTGTCGAAGGCATCCAGCGCGCGGCCGATGGCTCGCAGCGATAGCGTGAATGTCGCATGATACAGCTCATCGATGTAGTACTTGCGTTCCAGCAGCCGCGTCAGCCATGGCGCTCTCGCCGTGACGATATCGCGCGAAATCGTGCCCTTGGCGTAGATAAGCCAACCCAGGTAGATACCCAGCGCACCGATTGCGGTAGATACGATCATGACGAGGTTGCTGCCGTGATGCTCGGCCGCGGTGCCCGTGAGCCACTCGCCCAGCCGTCCCATGCCTTCCCACGGCATCTCGATAAAGCCTGCCACTACCGACAGTACGGCCAGAATGATCAGCGGCACTGTCATGACGGACGGCGACTCATGCGCCTTGTCCGAAGCGGCCGAACGCTTGCCGGTGAAAACCAGGAAGAAGAGTCGCGACATATAGAGTGCCGTAAACAGCGCGGCGATCAAACCGACCACGAACAACGCCGGGTTATGGTCGAGCGCGGTCGCCAAGATGGCGTCCTTCGACCAGAAGCCCGACAGCGGCGGAATGCCGGACAGCGCGAGTGCGCCGATGGCGAACGTCCATGTCGTCACCTTCATCCTCGAGCCGAGTCCGCCCATCTCGTGGATGTTCTGCGTATGTACGGCATGAATGACGCTGCCTGCGCCGAGGAACAGCAGCGCCTTGAAGAACGCATGCGTGAACAGATGGAAGATGCCGCCTGTCAGCGAGCCTAGGCCCAGCGCCAGCATCATATAGCCGAGCTGGCTGACCGTCGAGTAGGCAAGAATGCGCTTGATGTCGTTCTGCGCCAGTCCGATCGACGCCGCGAAGATCGCGGTGAATGCGCCTACGTAAGCGACCGTGTCCATCGCGGCCGGCGATGCTTCGAAGATGCTGAACGTTCGCGCGACCAGGAATACGCCCGCAGCGACCATCGTCGCGGCATGGATGAGCGCGCTGATCGGCGTCGGGCCTTCCATCGCGTCCGGGAGCCACACATGGAGCGGGAATTGGCCGGACTTGCCGACGGCTCCGACGAAGATCAAGAGCGCGATCAGCGTCGTGATGCCCTCCGGAATCGTGCCGGACTGACCGCCGAAGCCGAATACGTTCTGAATCGCCGCGAAGGTCAGCTCATGCTCCGGCATGTACCAGAACAGGAGCAGAATGCCGATCAAGAGCCCGACATCGCCGATCCGCGTGACGATGAACGCCTTCTTCGCGGCAGCCTTCGCTTCCGGCTTCGTATACCAGAAGCCTACGAGCAGGAACGAGCATACGCCGACTAGCTCCCAGAAAATATAGAGCGTCAGAAGATTGTCTGACAAGACAAGGCCGAGCATCGAGAAGGTGAAGAGCGCGATATAGCCGTAGAATACGGTAATCCGCTCATCGTCCTTCATGTAGCCGGCCGAATAGAGATTGACCAGGAAACCCACCAGCGAGACCACGACCAGCATCAAGGCCGATAGGTTCGTCACGTCGAAGCCGGCCGTCAATTGATAGGCGCCGATCGCGATCCATTTGAAGCTGTAGTTGTATTCCTCGACATTGCCCGGCAGTCGCTCGATCAAGACGAGCAAGGATAGCACGAGCGAAGCCAGCGAGCCGGCTGCCGCCACGAGCTTGCTTGCCTGGCGCAGGCCGCGGCCGAATGCGGTCAGGACGAGGAAGGCCGCAAGCGGGAACAGCGGAATGAGCCATGCGTACTGCGAGTATACGGGTACGATATCCACTTGTCGCTACCTCCTCATCTCGTCGTATTCGTCGACGTTAACCGTGCCGCGCGCCCGGAACAGCGCGATCAGGATCGCGATGCCGACGGCAACCTCGGCCGCTGCGACCGTAATGGTGAAAAGCGAGAAGATCTGTCCGGTCAGCGACGGGACGACCCCGTACTTGGAGAAGGCGACCAGATTCAAGTTCACGGCATTGAGCATCAGCTCGATCGAGATCAGGACGATGACGGCGTTGCGCTTCGTCAACGCCCCGTACAGACCGAGACAGAACAAGATGGCAGCCATCATCAGATAAGAGGGCAGCATTCGTTAAGCCTCCTTCTTCGCGAGCACGATCGCGCCGATAAAGGCAACCGTAAGCAGCACCGATACCAGCTCGAACGGAATGACGTGCTGGGTGAACATCAGCTTGCCGATTTCCATCGTGTTATCGACGCCGGCTTGGAATTCGCCGTTCGGTTCGCTGAACGTCGTCGACCGAATCGCATAATAGAGAATGCCGAACAGGCAGAATGACGCGACCGCGGCCACGATCTCTTGCACCGGGCGCGCCGGCTCTTCTTGCACGGCTTCATGCTTGGTCATCATAATGCCGAATATCATCAGGATCGACACGGCGCCTGCATAGATCAGCACTTGGACGAAGGCGATGAATTCCGCCTCCAGCGCGACGAACATACCCGCCAGCCCGATGAAGACGGCGGCCAGCGATACAACCATGTGCACGACCTTGGAGAGCGTCAGCGCAAGGACGGCTCCGCCGATCATGATGACGGCGAAGACGAAGAATACGGCCAATTCACCCGACCATTCAAAGTTGAAGTCGAACATGGGTTACTTGGCGCCCCCTTTCTGAGGCGCGCCGATATTGTTGTTGTCCTTGCGCACGTTCTTATCGTTCTCGCTCAGCCACTTCATGTCCTTGAACAATTCGTCGCGGCTGTAGGCCGACAATTCGAAGTTATTCGTCATGACGATCGCTTCCGTCGGACATACCTCCGTGCATAGATCGCACAGGATGCAGATCTCGAAATTGATGTCGTACGTATCGATAACCTTGCCCTTCTTCTCAGGGTCCGGGTTCGCCTTGCCGGTCAACGTGATGCACTCCGTCGGACAGATGCGCGCGCACTGGTTGCAGACGATGCACTTATCCGGCTCGAAGTATTGAATGCCCCGGAACCGGTCCGGCATGTTGAGCGGCTCGTCGGGATAGGAATAAGTGACCTTCTTCGAAGTCATCGACTTGAGCGTGACGCCCAATCCTTTAAGCAGTCCTTTCATGTCCGTCTCCCCCCGTTACCTTTTAATGAACAGCTCGATGTAGCCTGCCGTTATGAAAATATTCAGAATCGCGAGCGGCAGCAGTACCTTCCAGCCGAAGCCCATCAGCTGATCCACCCGCACGCGAGGCATCGTGGCGCGCAGCCAGAACAGGAAGAAGACGACTGCGGACATCTTCAGCACGTACCATACGATATCCGGGATAAAGTCCAGGAACGGCGCCGGCGGATGGTAACCGCCGAGGAAAAGCGTCGTTGTCAGTCCCGCGATCGCGAATACGTACACGTATTCCGCGAGCATGAAGAAGGCGAAGCGGAAGCCGCTGTACTCGACGTGATAGCCCGCGACCAGCTCCGACTCCGCTTCCGGCAAGTCGAATGGCGTCCGGTTCAGCTCTGAGACGGCCGCGATGATGAAGACGCAGAAGCCGATAATCTGCGGCAGGAAGTTCCATTCCCAGAACCAATTGCCTTGCGCTTCCGCAATATTGCGCAAGCTCATGCTGCCGGTCAGCATGACCGTGCCGACAATCGAGATGACGAGCGGCACTTCATAGCTGATCATCTGCGCAGCGGAACGCATGCCGCCGAGCAGCGCATATTTGTTATTCGAAGCCCAGCCGCCGAGCACGATCGCGATCGTGCTGATGCCGGACAACGCCACGTAGTAGAGTACGCCCACGTTCAGGTCCGCGAAGAACCAGTTGCGCGTGAACGGGATGACCGCCAATACGGCGAATGCCGGCGCGTAACAGAGCGCTGGCGCCAGGATGAACAAGATGCGGTCCGCGCGCTTAGGGATCGTGTCTTCCTTAATCAGCAGCTTGGCGACGTCCGCTACCGACTGCAGGAGACCGAGCGGTCCGGTCCGGTTCGGGCCGATCCGCAGCTGCATCCAGCCGATGACCTTACGTTCGAAATAGATGGCATAGGTAACGAAACCGAGTACGAGGAGCAGCAGCAGCACGGCAAATGCGGCGAAAATCAACACATTGCCCCATGTCAGCTGTTCCAAGAGCAGATCCGCCATTTACGCATCGACCTCCCCGACGACAATATCGATGCCGCCCAGAATCGTGATCAAGTTCGTCATCGTCTCGCCGACGAGAAGCTTCGGCAGAATCTGCAGATTAACGAACGACGGACGGCGGAACTTGATCCGGTAAGGCTCTGCCTTGCCCTTCGATACGATGTGGCAGCCGATCTCGCCGCGCGGCGACTCGATGCGCACATACGTCTCGCCGGCCGGCGGCCGAATGGCGCGCGGCACCTTGCCCATCGTCTCGCCCTCGGACGGGAACTGCTCGACGGCCTGCTTCAGAATGCGCAGGCTCTGGCGAATCTCCTCGAGCCGGATCAAGTAACGGTCATAGCAATCGCCGGTCTTGCCGAGCGGAACGTCGAACTCGAATCGGTTGTACAGGCTGTATGGCTCAGCCTTGCGGAGATCCCAATCGACGCCCGTGCAGCGCAGGTTCGCGCCGGACAAGCCGTAATCGATCGCGGTCTGCGCATCGTATTTGCCGATGCCCTTGATCCGCGCGAGGAAGATTTCGTTGCCGCCGACCAGATTGTTGTACTCGTCGAGCTTCTTCTCCATGTACGGAATGAAATCCCGCACCTTGTCGATCCAGCCGACAGGCGCGTCCCATTTCACGCCGCCTACGCGCATATAGTTATAAGTCAGCCTTGCGCCGCACAGCTCGTTGAACAGATCGATGATGATCTCGCGGTCGCGGAACGCATACAGGAACGGGCTCATCGCGCCGATGTCGAGCAGGTAAGTGCCCCACCAGACCAAGTGGCTCGCGACGCGCTGCAGCTCCATGACGATGAGCCGCATAAATTCGGCGCGCTCGGGCACCTCGAGACCCATCATCGTCTCGACGGCATGCACGAGCACGTAGTTGTTCGTCATCGCGGACACGTAATCCATGCGGTCCGTGTACGGGATGATCTGGGTATAGTTCAAGTTCTCGGCCAGCTTCTCGGTCCCGCGGTGCAGATAGCCCATCACGGGTATCGCTTCCTTGATGACCTCGCCGTCCAGCTTCACGATAATGCGGAAAACGCCGTGCGTGCTTGGATGCTGAGGACCTACGTTAAGCAGCAGTTCTTCGGTACGGATCACGTCGTCTTACACCTCCGGATCGAGCGGTACGTAGTCTTTGCGCAGCGGATGGCCGACCCAATCGTCCGGCATCATGATGCGCCGCATATCCGGGTGACCGGGAAAATCAATGCCCAGCAGGTCGTAAATTTCGCGTTCGTTCCAATTGGCGGTCGGCCAGATCGGCGTCGCCGACGGAACGGATGCCGCTTCGCGGTCCGTGCGAACCTTGATCGCGTATTCGCGCTTCGTCTCGAGCGCGATCATGTGATAGACGACCTCGAGATGCGTCTCGTAGTCGACGCCGGACACGTTGCGCAAGTAATTGCAGCGCAGCTTGTCATGCGTCCGCAACAGGTCGGCGACAGCCGTCCAATGCTCCGCATTCACGACGATCGTGGGCATGTCGCCGCTCAGCTCGTTGATCGACGCCTCAACCACGGCGTCTGCGTGGACGAGCGTCTTGAGCAGCTCGACCGCCTCGTCGAGCATCGGCTGCTTCGGGGACGGCGGCTTCGGCTCCGCAGGAGCCGCGCCTTCGCCGCCTTCCGCAGCCGCTTTGGCCGCTGCGCGCGCGGCCCTGGCCTCCGCGGCCGCCTTCACCTTGGCGGCCTTCTCCGGGTCCGCGTCGGCGGCGGACGCTCCCGCACCCGCTTAGCCGC
>JAEZCJ010000013.1 GCA_023433615.1 Bacillota bacterium
GTTCATTCAACATTGCGCTAAAATACGAAGCAGGGTGTGAGCCGATGGCAGACATGGATAAACGCGAACGAATCATTGCGGCCGCTTATGACGTATTATCGGAGCAAGGCTACGATCGAGCCTCGACCAAAGAAATCGCCAACGCCGCCGGTGTTGCGCAGGGGTTAATCAACTATTATTTTTCGAGCAAGGAGCTTCTGTTCGCGGAAGTGTTCCGCCGCGAGACCGATAAGTATTGCGGTTCATTCAACAACTTACGTGCGTATGGGGCACTGAAGCTCGATACGGCCGTTCTGCGGGAGATTTTGCGCGCTCCGCAAGAACGCACCCTCGAAGAGCCCGGCTGGTTCCGGCTTCGCTCAGAGCTGGCCGCGCTAGGACTGCGCAGCGAGCAGGCACGATTGACGCTGCAGGATACGCTGCGCGCGAAGCGGTTGTACTTGAGCGAGCTGATCGAGACGATTGCGCATCTGCCGAAGGAGGAGGCCGATCAGATAAGCGGAATCCTGCTCAGCGTGTTCGATGGGCTGGGTCTACAGCGTACGGCCGATCCCGACTATGACTACGAAGGCGCCTTCGACATGTTAGCGCAGCTGCTGGGCGCATATTTGCAGAATAGAACGAAGAAGGAGAGCGGAGGCTGACGCAGCCTTCCCTCTCTCAATCCTATTGTTTGCTTGTTCAAACAATATCAACCTATAACATCGCAATCCTTCTTCATTCCTGACAACCGCCGACACTGCCGCTTCGCGATTCGAAGGTTCGCAACATTCGTCAGCCTGCAGTCTATTGCCGTTAGCCTAGCGCGACAGCAGCTCAGATGCAGACGGGGTTGTTTGAACATACAAACAAATCAATGAGGAGTGGTTAGCAAGATGCATCGATTCTTATTAGGCTGGAGCAATATCGTGTACCGGGCCAGATGGGCGGTTGTCGTCACATGGGTCGTCCTTGTCGTGATGGGCGGGATCGTATTCGGCCGTCTGCCGGACCTGCTGAGCGGGGGTGGATGGGATGTCCCCGGCTCGCAATCCAAGCATGCCGGCGAACTGCTGGCTTCCGAATTCGAGGGACGTTCCGCGAGTGCCCTGACGCTTATCATGCGCGACCCGGACCACGCAGCGGGGACCCCGGCTTATAACGGGCGGCTGGCGCAAGTGATCGACCGACTGAAGTCGGAAAATGGCGTCGCCGGCGTGTTCAGTCTGTTGGATGCATCGGAGGGAGTTCGGCAAGGCATGATCGGCTCAGACCCGAACGTGAGCGCAGCCTATGTCGACCTCTCGCTCAAGATGGATTATGCGATGAATGTGCTGCCTGACTATCAAGAACGCATCCATTCGTATGCGGAATCGCTCGGCATCGAGGCTTATCTGCTCGGGACGGCGGCCTTCCAGGGCGAGAATGCGGTCCAGAGCCAAGAAGGCTTGGCGCGGGCCGAGCTGATCGTCTTCCCGCTCATTATTATTATCCTGCTCATCGTGTTTCGCTCGGTAGTCTCGACGGTCACGCCGCTGATCGTGACGATCGCTTCGGTGCTGACCGCGATGGGCATCGTATATGCCGTCGCACGCGAGGTCGAGCTATCCATGTTCGTCACCAATTCGGCGATGATGCTGGGACTAGGCGTCGGCATCGATTATTCGCTGTTCATGGTGAATCGATTCAAGCAAGAGCTTGCGCGGCATAGCAGCCGAATTGTTACTGCGCTGGCTGCGACGATGGCAACGGCCGGGCATACCGTGCTGTTCTCGGCGATCACCGTCATCGCCGCGCTATCCGCAATGTTCGTCGTGCCGATTCCCGCCATTCGAGCGATCGCGTTCGGAGGTATTGCGGTCGTATTCGTCGCGGGGCTCGCGAGCTTGACGCTGCTGCCGGCCGTACTCGGCATTCTGGGGCCGCGCATCAATGCAGGCCGAATCCCGCTGTTGAATCGTTCCCGCGGCGACCGGCGCGTCAGCGCATGGAAGCGATGGACAGCCGCCATCATGCGGCGCCCTGCCCTCGTCCTCGTGCTTACGCTGGCAGCGATGACTGCGCTGGCAGTCCCTGCATTAAGCATGAAGCTGTATTCGCCGGACCTGCGCGTCCTCCCGGCCGACACTGCGGTGCGCCAAGGCTTCACGCTGCTGGAGCAATCATTCGGCGTCGGCGCCACGAGCCCGATGAGCATCGTGCTTCGCAGCGAGAACGGCGATCTAAGAGCACCGGAGGCTTACGCCAGCGTGGCGGCGCTACACGAGACACTGACTCGTCAGCCGCATGTGGCAGGCGTGTCTTCGATCGCCTCCTTCTTCCCCGGAGTAGACGGGGAGACCGCGTCGAAGCTGCTGCAAGCCGGCGAGGGAGCGCTGCCCGCCGACGTTGAACGGATGGCAGATCGATATATCAGCGCCGATGGGCGAACGGCCGTGCTGGAAGTGCAGCTGGACCAATACGGTTCGAGCGAAATCGCCAAGGAAACGGCATTGTTGCTGCAGGATAAGGTGCTCCCGAATGCCGAGCTGCCGACTGGCGCGGCCTATAGCATCGGAGGCGAAACGATGTCCGGCATCGAGATCTCCGAGGCCATTACGGACAGTCTGCTGCCGGCGCTCGGCATCATGCTCGTGCTGATCTTCCTCATACTCGTTGGGACGTTCCGCAGCATTCTGCTGCCGCTGAAGGCCATCGTGCTGAACCTGTTCTCCGTGGCGGCCACGACCGGCATTCTGGTGCTCGTATTCGCGGAAGGGTATGGCGCGGAGCTGTTCAATGCGGAGACGAACGGATCGATCATCCACTTCGTGCCGGTGCTGCTGCTCGCGCTGCTGTTCGGCCTTAGCACGGACTACGAGGTATTCCTCGTCAGCCGCATGAAGGAACACTATGACGAGACCGGCGATAACGATGCGAGCATCGCGGAAGGGATGGAGAAGACGGGACCGCTCATCACCGGCGCTGCTGTGCTCATGTTCGCGGTCTTCGCCGGCTTCGCCTTCTCGGGCGCGCTGCCGATTCAGATGCTCGGCTTCGCGATGGCCGTCGCGATCGCGTTGGATGCGACAGTGGTGCGCATGCTGCTCGTACCGGTCGCGATGAAGCTGCTGGGACGGCTGAACTGGTGGATGCCGGGCCGAAGCCGCCCCCGGGGGACGATGACGGTGCCGCAACCGCTTCAGGCAGCGAGTCAGCCGAAGGCCGATTAGCCTGCGATAGTTGGAGCCGGAGCGATTTCGAGCGGCATGGCAAGGATAGCTTAACGCTTTCAACACCCCCGTATCCACGGATGCGGGGGTGTTCGTGTGCGCGGAGATGCATGAAGGTAGGACCAAGGGTATGTTTTCAGGCTAGTAAGATTAGTGTAACATTACAATATACGGCATCATGATATACGGGGAGGACGCGATGACAGGCTATACGATCCCGCTTACCGAAGCATTCACGGTCCCGAACAGCTCCTGCATCCTGTATGAATACACGGATGTGGAGCAATATGTTGTGAACGCGAGTTCATACATAAGAACCGGATTTGAGATGGGACAGTCGACGATCTATGTCGGGGAGCAGGATAAGCTCGATCGTCTTCGGCATGCGCTGGAAGAGCGGAAAGACTATCAACAGGTGTTGCGCAGCCTCCATTATATCGATTGTAACGAAATCGGGTTGCATGAGCTGAACGATCGGCTGCAGTCGGTCATGGCGGCGAGCCCGAATTCGCGACTGTGGGTGAACCTTGATCGCATGCTGCAGTCGGTATCGACCGGCAAGCTGACGCTCGATGACCTCGCATCCGAATTGCGGGGCAGCCAACAAAGAGAAGTGATGACCATCTGCGCCTGCGACGGGAGGAGGTTGTCCGGGCATCTCCAGACCGAGCTGCTGAAGAGGCATGCGTATTTCATGACGGACGAGCAGCTCGTCACGTCCCACATGTATCGCGGCTGGCTGGGACCTGCGGCGTTTCCTTCGCTGGCCGATCATCTGGAGCTTCGATCCGAGTCCGATCTGTACAAGCATATGCTGGACTTCATGTATGAGGTGTCCCATGAGGTGCGCAACCCGCTTACCGTCATTCGGGCGTATGCCGGCATGCTGAAGGAACGGGTCAGCGACCAGGAAGACAAGGGACGGCTTGCGATGATCTGCGATTACGTGGATCTGATTCACAATGAGATTACGCATCTGGTGCGAACCGAGCAGCTGCTGTCAGCCGACAAGAGCTGGGAGAGGAAGCTGTTGTCGCCGAGGGAGCTGCTTCAAGAAGCGATGCCCGCGATTGCGCTTAAGGCGCGGTCGCAGGGCGTCCGCTTCCATCGCAGGATCGAGCTGAGCGGCGACGAGCTTGTGCTGGGCAATCCTCAGGGGTTCAAGCTGATCGTCACCAATCTTGCGGAGCACGCAATCAAATACAGCGATCCCGACGGCGAGGTCTGCGTAGAGGCGGCGGTTCGAGCGGGCGAGCTTAGCTTGATTATTAGCGATCAAGGCACTAGCATGGAGGATACGGAGCTTGGCAGGCTGCTCGGGCAGATCGGCCAGCCGAGCCCGGAGCAGGGAAGAGGCAGTTCGCCGCACGGAATCGGACTCTATGTCGTCCAGAAGCTGGTGGATCACTTCGGCGGCGTCATCGAAGCCGAGCGCGGCGCAGGCGGGGCAGGCACGAGGATCAACGTGAAGCTGCCGCTCACGGCAGGCAGCCTGGTGCGGCTTCACCGATAATGGAATAGAGGAGAATGAGCAGAGTGAGCGGATATCCAACCTTTGATCTGACGAATAAGATCGCGCTGGTTACCGGTGCAAGCATGGGCATCGGGTACGGATTGTGCAAGGCGCTTGCGCATGCGGGAGCGACAGTGGTCGCGGCGGCGCGCAGCATGGAAAGCCTCGAGCAGCTGGTCGGAGAGATTCGCGAGGAGGGCGGGCAAGCGTATGCGCTTGCGCTCGACGTGCGAGACGTGAAGCGGATCGGCGAAGCGTTCGGCGACATCGAGCGGCGGTTCGGACGGATCGATATCGTCGTGAACAACGCCGGCATCGGGGCGAATCATCCGGCCGTCGACGTGACGGAAGAAGACTGGGACGCGATGATGGACGTGAACCTGAAAGGGCTGTTCTTCTGCTGTCAGGCCGCAGGGCGCATCATGCTTCGCCAGGGCTACGGCAAGATCGTCAACATGAGCTCGCAGGCGAGCGTCGTCGGCATCCGCGATCATGCCGTCTACTGCGCGTCCAAGGGCGGCGTGAATCAGTTGACGAGGGTGCTGGCGCTGGAATGGTCCTCTCGGGGCATTACGGTGAATGCAGTAGGCCCGACGTTCACTTATACGCCGGGGACGGCCGAACGGCTGGATGACCCTGCATACTTGCAAGGCGTCGTTGATCGGATTCCAGCCGGCAAGGTTGCGGACATTAACGATGTGGCGGGTGCGGTCATCTACCTCGCATCGCCGGCAAGCGACATGGTCACCGGGACGGTGCTGCTAGTCGATGGCGGTTGGACGGCTCAGTAGGCTCACAATTTAGCTGCTGCAAGGCGGAGCTCTTCACATCAATCGTGGGGAGCTTTTTTATATGTCAGGATAAGAACTTTTGTCGAGTCACAACCGGAATGCGGCGTTAGAATACGAGTAGAGGTGATTGACGATGCATCCATCCAAGCGCATTCAGGCCGTACTGGACTATATTGAAGACCATGTGGAGGACAACCTGGACAGTGACGGCTTGGCTGCGCATTGCCTGTTCTCGAAGTCTCATTTCTTCAAGCTCTTCACCATCTACACAGGCTATACGCCTATGCAGTATGTGCTTAGAAGGAAGTTGCATTACGCATCGAAGCGGGTGTTGTCGAGCAGCGAGCGCATCATCGACATCGCCTGCAGGTATGCCTTCGAATCGCATGATACATTCAGCCGTGCATTTAAGCGGATCTACGGCGTTACGCCGGAAAGCTGCAGGAGGCGGCGCTATGTGCTTCATCAGATGGGAAAAACGGCCATTTACGGCATTAGGGGTGAAAGCAAAGTGGACGTGCAAGTCATGCAAAAGCCTGCGTTAATTCTCGTTGGCGTCGAAAAGCCGATCGGTCAAGAAGAAGGCGAAATGTCATTCGGCCAAGTATGGGATATCTATTGGCAGGGCTGGAACAATCTATTCGGCGGGATCACGAATCGGGTACGGCCGGAGGAGGATGCGGAATATGCATTTTCCCGTTTCGACGAGAGCGGCAAATTGCATTACTTCGTAGGCTTCGAGATCGATGCTCAGGTTGAAGTGCCGGCGGGGGCTGCATGCGTATCGATTCCGGCACATCTGAGCGCGAAGGCAACCCATTACGGTCCGCCGGCTACGACACTCGGACAGACACTGGATTACATGTACGGCGAGTGGTTTCTAAGTTCAACCTACCGGACGGGCCATGATCGGCATCTGCCATACGCGGTAATCGAATATTACGATAAGCGCTGCGGATTGAGCCCGCCTGAGATGGACGTCTTCATTCCGCTTAAGCCGCCGGCGGAAGCCGAGATCGAAGAGATAGCGCCCTATGAAGCAGCCTGCTACCGCGCAGTGGGCAGCGATGTTGCCAAGCTTAAGAACGAAGCATTCGACCGCATGATGAATTGGGTGGAGAAGCATCGGCGCCATGATGCAGACGCGTATGAATTAGGCGTTCGCTATGGGGAGACAGACGAGCAGGAATCGTACTGCGAAGTATTCTATAAGCTCGGTGAGCATGAACGGGGCAGCAGCGGCATCGATCCGGCTGGCGGGATCGGAAGGGCGGCAATGGCAGGAGGAACCTATGCCGTCGCCTCAGGCGTGCATCATTTTCTGGAGAAAGATTGGCAGACTTTCATGAACGGGCTTAAGCAGAACGACTCGTACAGGCCAGCCGGAGACTGCTATGAGGTATTCCGAATCGAAGGCGGCAAGCTGCACTTCTATTCGAATCTCCGCTTTTATGAAAGGGTCGAGCCCACAGATCCGGCTGCCCGTGTCAAGTGAAGCGCGCCTGCTAATACCCTGCGATAATGGTCTTCAACTGCTCGATCGTGCGCGTCAGCGACATATTTTCCACGACGTGTTCGCATTGCTTGCGGTAGGAGACTTCCTCGGTGTAGTGGTCCAAGTAGCTCTCCACGACCTCGTAAGGCGTGCCCTTGCTCTCCAGCCGTTCGCGGACGGTCTGCTTGTCGACGTAGAGGAACAAGCGCACCGCAGTATCCCCGTAGATACGCTTAATGGCGTCCGCACCCTCCCGGTTCAGGACGAGGTACAGGCTTCTGCCTGCAGCAAGCGCGGCGTCGAGCTCGCTCTTCAGGATGCCGTACCGATGCTTGCCGATCGTGACCGCCTCGATGAAGGCCCCGCTGGCAGCCAACTCCGTGAACCGATCCTTGGAGACGTAATGGTAGTCCAGGTCGGGGCGGATCCGATCCCGCGGCTCTCGGTCCGTGCAGGAAGATACGTGCGCAATTCCTGTCTCCGCAGCAATGCGGTGCGCAGCCGTCTTCCTGCCGGAACCGCTGGTACCCGTGAATATGAAGATGCGTTGATCTGCCATTGCAATCGCCTCCTAAGCCATTATCGGATGAACGGATTCGGCTGACCTTGCCGGCTTGCCATGAATTGCTCGAATTGATCCGGCGGCATCGGCTTGCCGATGTAGTAGCCCTGTATATGATCGCAGCCGAGATGGCGGAGCTGCCGCACTTGGTCTTGCCCTTCGACGCCCTCGGCCATCGTGGACAAGCCGAGGCTGTGCGACATCGCGATGACCGCTTTGACGATCGCGGCATCGTCCCTATCCTCCGTCATGTCGCGAACGAACGACTTGTCGATCTTGACCATGTGGATCGGCAGCCGCCGCAGCAGCATGAGCGAGGAATGGCCGGTACCGAAGTCGTCGATCGCGATCCGAATGCCGATGTCCGCGAGCTCCTGCAGCATCTGCGCGCTGTGCTCCATGTTCTGAATGGCCGTCGTCTCCGTGATCTCCAGGCAGAGCAGTCGCGGCTCCACGCCGGTCTCCTCGAGAACCGCGCGAACCCAGGACGAGAAGTGCTGCTGGCGAAAATGCTGCGCCGACACGTTCACCGACACGATGAGCTGCGGCATGCCCATGCGCTGCCACTTGATAATCTGCTGGCAGGCTTCGCGCACGACCCAGACGCTGATCGGCACGATCCAGCCCGTCTCCTCGGCCAGCGGGATAAAATCATTCGGCTGCACGGTGCCATGCTCGGCGGAGTGCCAGCGCAGCAGCGCCTCGGCGCCGAGAATGCGGCCGGTAGCGAGGTCGATCTGCGGTTGGTAATGCAAGACGAGTTCGTCCTTCTCGACCGCTCTGCGCAGATTGTTGCCGAGGAGGAAGCGCTTCTCGAGCTTCGAGCTGAGATCCGGCGTATAGATCACCATCTGATCGCGGCCGTTCTCCTTGGCTTTGTACATCGACATGTCGGCATGCTTGATCAAGGCTTCGATGCTGTCGCCGTGATCGGGGTAGAAGCATGCGCCGATGCTGGCCGTCGTGAATACTTCTCGACCCATGATGACGAGCGGCGTAACAAGGCTGGCGATCAGAGTGTTCACGATCTGCACGATCTCGTCCACGCCGGAGACCGGAGAGAGAAGGATGATGAATTCATCGCCGCCGAGGCGGGCTACGACATCGCCGGGCCGGACGCTATCGCGCAGCTTGCCGGATACATGCTGCAGCAGCTTGTCGCCGGCCAGATGCCCGAGCGTATCGTTAGTCAGCTTGAAGCTGTCCAGGTCCATCAGCAGGATGGCGGACTGATTGCCTCGCTGCCACTCCTGCTCCATCATGGTCAAGGCGTTCTCGAAGAAATAAGCGCGGTTAGGCAGTCCGGTCAGCGGGTCATGATAGGCGAGCCGCCGAATGCGCTCCTCATCCATCTTCTTCTCCGTAATGTCCGTGATGGAACCGATCATGCGGACCGGGCTGCCGGTTTCATCGAACATGGCTTCTCCCGCGACATAGAGCCATACAGGCGGAGCTTCCGCTTCGGGAGGAAGCATCCGGAATTCAGCATGGTAGGGTTTCCTCTCCTTCAGGTGAGCCTCGATTAGCGTCTTCATCCGCTCCCTGTCTTCGGGATGGATGAAGCTGAAGAAATGCTGCGGTTCCTCGGATATGGAGGATTCGATCGGGCGGGTCATATTCAGGAATCGGCTGTTCCATTCAACCTTGTTCGCCCTGATATCCCAGTCCCATATGCCGTCGTTGGTCGAATTCGAGACGATCTCGAGCTGTTCAGCCACGGTTCGAAGCTTGCCGAACAGAAACTCCCGTTCCAGCAGCGCAGCCAAGAGGTTATAGCTCTGATGCGCAAGGTTGCTCGAGAACACGGTGCTCAGCCGGTCGAGCGGCCCGGCCAGAACCATGTAGCCCCAGTCGCGGCTGCTGCTCTTGACGGGATGAAGGACGACGCAGTCCGTGCCGCCGTTCTGCGCAGACTCCGGAAGGGCCTCAACCGGAGGGAAGCGCCGTACGGGGTATGCCTGCCCATGGGCGGGCGGCGGATGTCCGCTCAGGCTGAAGGATCGCGTGATAACCAGCCGCTGGCGCTCGGACGAATCTTCCCATAGCGCAAGGTATCCCCAATCGGCCGTAGGTTTGAATAGGGCTTCCATCTCAAAATGCTCCGTCGAGGTGGCATCGATCATCGTCTGAATCCAAGCCGCGTTGCTGATCTCGATCTCGCGCAGCGAATGGCGCAGCTCGGCAACGGTGTGCGAATAGCGCTCGACATGTTCCGTCGATCCGTAATCCGCTGCCGCGCAGCCGCAAGACCGGCGCACGACGAGCGAGACGGGCACCGTCGCAACCGATTGCGCCTGCTTGCGGCCCAGCAGGGCGTCATGCAAGAGGTCCACGGCAGCGAGGGCCAGATCCGCGTAAGACTGACGGACGGTCGTCAGCGAATAGCCGGCATCAGCAGACTGCTCGATGTCATCGAAGCCTGTCACGACGACATCGCCGGGCACGTCCAATCCGTGATCGCGCAGCCGGGAGATCGCGCCGAATGCGTTCTTATCCGTGCTTGCTACGACGGCGGTGAAGGGCACCTCTCGTCCGAGGAGCATGTCGATCCCCTCTATGCCGCCGGACATCAGATTGTCCGCTACCTCGACTACGAGCTCCGGGTTATAAGGGATCGCGAGCGCTTCAAGCGTATCCTTGTACGCGGCGAAACGCTCCGCTTGGTCATAGTGAAAATGCGTACCTATGAACGCGATGGCCGTGTGGCCGTGATCCGCCAAGTGATGCACGGCTTGCGAAATGCCGGATCGATTATCGATCAGGACGGTATGGCAGGGGAGATCCTGCTGGAGATAACCGATCGAGATAACCGGCTTGCCGGTCTCGGCCAGCCGCTCCTTCGTTTGGGCGCCGACGGCATCCAGGAGCAGGATGCAGGCGTCCATCGCATCCAGGAACAACGGGTCCTCGATCATCGGACCGTAAGGGTGATTCGATTGCGTCTGAATGACCGTGAGCTGCCAGCTGTAGGCCTGGGCTGCATGGTTGATCGTATTGAGGATTTTGCCGAAATAGTCGCCGTCCAGATGAGGCGTGAAAATAACGATTCGATAGTTGCGCTTCATCGCGTACACATCCTTTGGACATCATGTTGTCGATCATCGCTGCTTAAGGAGAGAGCGGTGAGACCATAGTCGCAGGTCAAACAAGCGAAAACTGCAGTCCGCATAGTAAAATTAATGTAATGAATTCCACAAAATTGTTAGAATTCCTTCATTATCGGTTAAGTATATCTGATATTGTTACGCATATCGGGCCGTAAGGCCTATAATAAGCATAACGCCATTGGGAAGCGGAGGAGAAGGAATGCCGATACAGATCGATCTAACGGGCAAGACCGCGCTGATCACGGGCGCTACCGGGGATCTTGGGCGCGTAATGGCGAGGACGCTGGCGTCATGCGGAGCGGATGTCGCCATCCACTACAACGCCAATGCCGCGAAGGCGCAGGAGCTAAGGCAAGAGCTCGAGGGGATGGGCCGCCGGGCGCTGCCTGTGCAGGCGGACATTACGAAGGCAGAGGATATTGCCCGAATGAGGCAGAAGGTTCAGGAGCAGCTCGGCGATGTACACATCGTGGTAGCCAACGCCGTCGTGCAGTATAAATGGACCTCCGTGCTGGAGCAGCCGGCCGAGGACTATGCAAGCCAGTTCGAGTCCTGCGTCATGCAGAGCGTCTATCTGGCCAAGGCATTCCTGCCCGCAATGATTGAGCGCCGGAGCGGTCGATTCATCGGGATCAACACGGAATGCATCATGCAGAATTTTGCGACGCAGTCGGCGTATGTGGCGGGCAAGCGCGGCATGGACGGCGTCTATCGCGTGCTGGCCCGAGAAGTAGGCGAGCATCAGATTACGGTGAACCAAGTCGCGCCGGGCTGGACGATCAGCGACCGCGACCGTTCGAGCGGCACGGAGCGCAGCGAGGCGTACGAGAGCACGGTTCCGCTGAAGCGCAGAGGCACCGATCAAGAAATCGCCAATGCCGTAGCGTTCCTCGCATCCGATCTCGCCAGCTTCATTACGGGTGCGTACATTCCTGTCTGCGGCGGGAATATTATGCCGACGGTGTAGTTCAGCTTTACAAAAAAATGTTTTTGTTCACCTCGCTTGAAGGCGGTCTGCCCGTGCGCTAAGCTTGTATACAAGTGATAATACAACTTCAATGCAAGCTACCGAAGGAGGCATCCCGATAACGATGGAATTGCAA
>JAEZCJ010000014.1 GCA_023433615.1 Bacillota bacterium
TGCCGTTTACATTGTCGCATCCCGCTTTTGCCGCACCGATCAAGAAGTTGGTTCCCTCGCTCAGCATGACCGGGTTAGTGCTCGGCAGCATGGCGCCGGACCTCGAATATTACGTCGCCTTCGAGACGCATCGCACGATCGGACATACGTATCTGGGCTTCCTGCTCATGCATATTCCGTTATGCGTCGCTTTCGCGCTGGCCTACCACCGGCTGTTCAAGCCGACGCTGCCGCTGCTCCTGCCGGCATTCGGCCGAATGGATCGCATAGCAGCCGCCGATTCGGCAGCGAAGTGGGAGCTGCGAACGATGCGGCAATGGATGAGATTCCTGATTTCGCTGTTCATCGGGTTCCTGACGCATCTCTTCATGGATGGCTGGACGCACCGCCACACCGTGTTCGTGAATCATTTCGATAAGCTGCGCGATGAGGTGGGGGGATTTCAACTATACAAGCTTTTGCAATACGGGTTCTCCGTCTTGGGAGCCGCCATTATCGGCCTGTATCTGCTGTATCGCTGGCATCGCGGTTATCGCCGAACCCTTGAAGGGCGAGAGGACCGCTGCGCAGTGCCGATTACCGGGAAGACTAGCTTTCGATTGATGACCTTTTCGGTTGCGGCGGTCGTATTTGCCTATAAGTTCTCGATCGCTTGGGATACCACATCGCTCGGCTTCGTCTTCGTGGCACCGTTCTCGGCGTTCATGCTCGGCTGGCTGGCCGCGATCTGGCTGCGGCAGGTGAACGGCAAGCGGCAGCTTGTCCGTGCGGGATTGAAGCTCGCTTGCCTGGCCCTGCTTGCCTTCCTGTACCAGGCAGCTACCTATTGGCTGGACCGATACGGTTATATGCGGCTGAATTTCGACACCTGGCAGGAATATGACCGGCTGCGAACGGCGATGTGGCTGGCTTATCTCTGGGGGCTGTCGGCGTTACTCATCGTCGCTAGCCGGGATATGCGGACAAATTCCCGACTTCGGACGGGTTGCTTACAGGAGGAAAATGCTATACCGTAGAGAAGGTTATTAATGGGCGCGAGAGAGATAAGATGGGAGTGTGAGGGTTGGAAGATTTTTTTAAAGTCATTATTCTCGGCATCGTGGAAGGGTTAACGGAATTTCTGCCCGTGTCTTCGACCGGCCACATGATCCTGACGGGTCATCTGCTGAATTATGAGGGCGGATCGGCCGATACGTTCAAAATCGTCGTGCAGCTGGGCGCGGTGCTCGCGGTACTGGTGCTGTATTGGAAACGGTACATGGACATTCTGAAGGATATGCTGCATCTGCGCTTCGACGTGCCGAACAAGCTGAATGTCATTCATTTGGCACTCGCGATGGCGCCTGCGCTTGTCGTGTACTTGCTGCTTAAGGAATTCATCAAGACGGAGCTGTTCGGACCGTTGCCCGTGTTGATCAGCCTCGTGATCGGCGGCGTGCTGATGATCGTGGCCGAGAACGTCAGGCGCAAGGTAACGGCGGAGAATACGGACGACATTACCTACAAGCAAGCGTTCGGCATCGGCGTGTTCCAATGTCTGGCCCTCTGGCCGGGATTCTCGCGTTCGGGCTCGACCATCTCGGGCGGGCTGCTGCTCGGCACGAGCCAGAAGGCTGCGGCCGACTTCACGTTCATCATATCCGTGCCGGTCATGTTAGGCGCCACGGCGCTTGACATGTACGATAGCCGCGACTTGCTGACGGGCGACGATCTGGTGCTGTTCTTGATCGGCTTGGTAACCTCGTTCATCGTGGCGATGATTGCGGTTGTCACGTTCCTGAACTTGATCAAGCGGCTGAAGCTGACTTGGTTTGCGCTGTACCGTTTTGTGCTGGCGGCTGTGTTCTATTTCTTCATCATGGCATAATGATCCGCGATAGAGCTAACCCTATCCTCGATTAAGAGAAAGGGAGCTGATTGAAGTGGTTACGCGGATGAGAACGAACAGATTTAGGGGAATGGCCGTGTTATTAACGGCATTAAGCATTGCGTTCGCAGGCTGCTTCGCGGGAGGGCCTTCGGCGGCTGCCGAACCGGATTACGCCAAGTGGGGACGGCTCGCGATGCAGACAGCGGACGAGAAGTTCGACGCGGACATCGTCGACTATAAGTACCTTGGCCGCAGCGAGATGCGGCAGGGCGAAGCGGTCGAGACGTTCCGTCTATGGCTCAAGCGTCCGGATCGCGAGTTCGGCGTGCTCGTGCGGATCACGGTCGACACGCGCACCGATCAAGCGAAGAAGGTCGAGAGCGAGACTATCGCACAGTAGGGGAGAGGTTCAAGATGATTATTACGACAACACCGACGATTGAAGGCAGACCGATTCAGGATTACGTAGGCATCGTCAACGGCGAGGCGATTATGGGGGCGAACATCGTGCGCGACTTCTTCGCTTCGATCACGGATGTGGTCGGCGGCCGTTCCGGTTCCTACGAGAGCAAGCTGAAGGAAGCCCGCGACATCGCGATCGGAGAGATGATCGACCAGGCGCGCCGCATGGGCGCAACGGCGATTGTCGGCATCGATATCGACTACGAAGTGGTGCGCGAAGGCATGCTGATGGTAGCCGTCAGCGGCACTGCGGTTCGCGTGTAGAGGGGGCTGGCGCATGTATCCGGAATGGACGACGACGGAGCTGGCCGAACGGCTGAAGAAGGGCGAGAAGCTGAATCTCGTCGATGTGCGGGAGCCGGACGAATGGCAGGCGGGACACATCGCCGAAGCGCGGCTGGTCCCGATGTCGCAGCTCGCCGGACGCGTCAACGAGCTGTTCGAGAACGACCAAGAAGAGGTCGTGCTGATCTGCAGGAGCGGCGGCCGCAGCACCCGCGTATGCGACTACTTGGCGCAGCAAGGCTACAGCGTCATTAATGTCGCAGGCGGCATGCTGAGCTGGGATGGCGAAGTGGTAACGGGAGACTAACGGGCGGCGTCAACAGAAGACGCGCACGAATATGCGCTTGTCGGCGGTACTTGGTGCATGCCGATAGGCGCATTTTTGTCACAAAGCAGCGGTAAATACTTGCATAATGCAAATATAAGTGTTATAACTAATGTCAGAGCAAGATACTATTACTGGCGGATCGAAGCCGGAAGGGATTGAGCAGGGTCATGGAGGAGCTGCGCGGACTATTCCATACGATGACGAAGCGATTCGGCTTCCTGAATAAGAACTGCTGTTCCGTCGGCACCTGCCAGCTGTCGATCGTGCAGAGCCATATTCTGTTCGAGATTGATCGGCATCACAAGCCGTCCATGCAGCAGATTGCGGATTCGCTCGGCATGGATATCACGACGTTCAGCAGACAAATTCAATCGTTAACGCGGCTGAAGCTGGTGAAGAAGACGCCGTCCGAATCGGATAAGCGCGTCTATCTATTATCGCTTACGACAGAAGGGACGTTCGTCGCGGAGTCGATCAACTGCGAGATGAACAGCTACCTCGAGGAAGTGTTCGGCCGCATGAATCCGTTCGAACGCGAGACGGTCATCCGTTCGATCAAGCTGCTGAACGACAGCATGGAACAGACAGGGATGTGCTGCAGCCCCGTGCGTTAACGCCGGGCTGATGCTCCGCTATATAGTTGTATAATGCAAATAAATTGTTCGCGAAGGGAGGTGACGACGATGACTTGGAATCTCGTGCTTGCTGCAGCCGACGGCTGCTGCGGTTCCGACTGCTGCGGCGGCGGTACCGGCAGATAAATCCGCTGTTAGACGAAATGCCGACCCCGCTTGCCGGGATCGGCGTTTCGTCACGCAACCGTCATAGACAAGATTCGCCTATTGATGCTATAGTTACCTGTGCAAGCCAATCGAATAGCTTATGATTCGGGTGTCGGAACGACGTGAAGTTCGTCGAACCGGCGTAATAGGGAAGACCGGTGAGAATCCGGCGCGGACCCGCCACTGTAAGAAGTTCGGCCATCAGCATGCTGATGCCGTAATCGCAACGCCACTAGAGTCACTGGGATAACCGGGAAGACGGCGTTACGCGGATGCTTCGAGCCAGGAGACCTGCCCAGAATCGTGAACGCTGCCTACGTGGACTTAGGGAGGTGCTCAGGAAAATGGAACAAAATGGCCAGGCGTCGGGTATTCCGCCGGACGATCGGATGCATTTTGAACCGCCGCTTCGGGATGACTGATAGCATTTCTGACACTTGTGTCTGAAATGCTTTTTTTTGTTGTCGGTTGGAGACATGGCGGCCTGTGGATGCAGAACGAAAGTATGGCAACTATAAGGTAGGAAACGGAGAGGAATACATTGGCAGGTATGAAACGAAATGATCGAACGAGTACGGGATTAAGCAAGCGGATGCTGCGCATCGCCTCGGCGCTGCTGCTTGCGTTCGCGCTGACAATCGTCGCGGCCTGCGGGGACGGCGGCAATAACGGACAGAAGGGTACGGATCCAGTCGGTAATGCACCGGCAGCGAATCAAACGACGACTGGCACTAACGGCGGAGCGGCCGAAACCGGAGCTGACGATGAGCCGGCAGCTGACGCTGAGGGAACCGTCTATCCGCTATCGGTGACCGATGCTTCAGGCACGGCGATCGTTATCGAAGCGGAGCCGCAGCGAATCGTCTCGCTGGCGCCGAACGAGACGGAAATTCTGTACGCGATCGGCGCTTCCGATCAAGTGGCCGGCTTGGACGATAACAGCAACTATCCGGCAGAGGTCGCGGAGAAGCCGCGAGTCGGCGGCATGGATGTCAATATTGAAGCAGTAGCAGGGCTAAACCCCGACCTTGTCGTTGCGAATGCAGGCATGACCGATGCGGCTACCGAAGCGCTGCGGGCGCTGGGCGTTGTCGTGTACGTCTCGAAGCCGACGACGCTGGACGAGACGATTGCCCACATTGAACAGGTGGGCACGCTCGTGAACAAGCAAGCGGAAGCGAAGGCAGTCGCCGATAAGATGCGCGCAGATAAACAAGCCGTCGTCGAGAAGGTGAAGGCTGCCGAAGCCAAGCGCGTCTATCTCGAATTCTCGGCCGGCTGGTCGGTCGGCAAGGGCGAGTTCCTGGACGAGATCGTGACGCTGGCCGGCGGCGTGAACGTGGCAGGCGACCAACAAGGCTGGTTCGCCATCGATCCGGAACGCATTCTGACGAGCAATCCAGAGGTCATCATCTATCCGGATTACGCTGGCGATACGTCGATTCCGGATGCGATCGCAGGCCGTCCCGGCTGGGATCAGATCGATGCCGTGAAGAATAACCGAGTGATTGCCGTTACGAATGACCCGCTCGTGCGCGTAGGCCCGCGTCTCACGGACGGTCTGCTCGAGGTCGCGAAAGCGATCCATCCCGAGCTGTACGAGTAATCGCCATGAAACTGCGCATCGCAGGTTACGGAGGGGCAGCGCTGCTGCTCCTCGCCCTATCTGCGCTTGTCTCGGTCTCGATCGGCACGGCAGGCTTCCCCGTCGCGAAGGTGTGGGCCATCCTCGTGCAGCAGCTGCCGTTCTTGGCGCAAGATGAAGTCACCTGGACGAAGCTGGACGAAGCTGTCATCCTGCAAGTACGCTTATCGCGCGTCCTGCTCGCCATACTGGTAGGCGCATGTTTGGGGCTGGCTGGGGCAGGCTTCCAAGGCGTGCTTCGCAATCCGCTCGCAGATCCGTATACGCTGGGCGTGGCGTCCGGGAGCTCGGTCGGCGCAGCACTCATCATCCTGCTCGGCCTGCAGACGGCGATCGGCTTATGGACGATTCCTCTGGTTGCTTTTGCCACGGGCGCGCTGACGATCTTGACGGTCATCTGGCTGGCACGCACGCAAGGCCGGATGGGGATCGAGACGCTAATCTTGTCCGGTGTCATCATACAGGCATTCCTGGGGGCTTTCGTGTCCTTCATGATCTCGCTCTCCAATTCGGTCGTGAACGAAATTCTGTTCTGGACGATGGGCAGCTTGTCCAAACGGGATTGGGACCATGTGCTGCTCGTGCTCCCGTTCCTCGCCATCGGCCTGCCGATTATCGCGGCCTTCGCGCAAGCGATGAACCTGTTCGTGCTCGGCGAACGGCATGCGGCGCATCTGGGCATTCGGGTGGAACGAACGAAGCTCATCGTGCTGCTCGTCTCCACGCTGCTCACGGCGGCGGCAGTGTCGGTCGCCGGCGTCATCGGCTTCGTCGGGCTGGTCGTGCCGCATATGGTGCGTCTGCTGTTCGGCCCGGATTATCGCATTATCGTGCCGTTGTCCGCGATCGGCGGGGGCATCTACGTGCTCTGGGCAGATACGCTCGCGCGGACGGCGCTGAGCCCAAAAGAAATTCCGCTTGGCGTGCTGACGGCGTTGATCGGAGCGCCATTCTTCGCATATCTATTGAAGCGACGCAAAGCCGGACTTAAGGAGGACTGACGAGCATGATTCGCGTAGAAAATCTCCGCAAGACGCTGCATGGCAGCCGAATACTGGATCACGTCTCATTCGAGCTGGCAGAAGGCGGCATGAACGGCATTATCGGACCGAACGGCGCCGGCAAGTCGACGCTACTCGCGGTCCTGTCCGGCGTGGTGCCCTACGATTCCGGCGCCGTCTGTCTGCGCGGCAAGGCTGTCGGCAGCTATGGTCGCAAGGAACTGGCACGTTGGTTGGCCGTTCTCCAGCAAGAGGGGCTGCCGTCTACGTCCTTCACGGTACGCGAGATCGTCGCCATGGGACGGTTCCCGCATCAGAACTGGCTGGGCCATGAGGAACGGGACAGCGAATCGCTGATTGATCAAGTATTGGCAGCCCATCATCTGGAGGGATTGGCCTCGCGGAGGCTAAGCGAGCTCAGCGGCGGCGAGCGGCAACGCGTCGCGCTGGCGAAGGTCATGGTCCAAGAGCCTGAGCTGATTATGCTTGATGAGCCAACGACTTATCTGGACGTCGGGTATCAAGTCCAACTGCTCGATACGGTCAGGAAGTGGCAGCGTACGCAGGGAAAAACCGTGCTGGCGGTGCTGCATGACTTGAATCTTGCAGCGCAATACTGCGATCAACTGATCGTTATAAAGAATGGAGCGATTGCCTCCGTAGGCACGCCGGCCGAGGTGCTGACCGAATCGATGATTCTCGATGTGTACGGGACTGCGCCTGTCGTGCTGCCGCATCCGGAGAGCGGCGTTCCGCAGGTGCTGCTGCGGCCGCAGCTTGCCGCGTCGGGGCAATCTTTCACGCAGAACGAGGGAGTGATGCAAGATGGGAAATTCGATGGAAGACATTCAATTAACGGCATTAATTGAACGCGTGCAGCCGCTTGACGAGCAAGCGATGGCAGGAGCAGAAGCGCGGCTGAACAGCTTGACGAAGCCGCCGGGCAGTCTCGGCAGGCTCGAATCGATTGCGTTGCAATTCGCCGGCATTGCGGGCAAGCCGATTCCGGACCTGCCGCGCAAAGCGGTCGTCGTCATGGCGGGCGATCATGGCGTCTGCGAGGAAGGGGTCAGCGCTTTCCCTGCCGAGGTGACGCCGCAGATGGTGATGAACTTCCTGGCCGGTGGAGCGGCCGTCAACGTGCTGGCAAGGCAGGCCGAAGCCGACGTATACTGCGTCGATATCGGCGTGAATGCGGAACTCGAGCATCCGCAGCTGATCAGCCGCAAGATCCGCAAAGGGACTGCGAATATGTGCAACGGACCTGCGATGAGCCGAGAGGAGGCCATTCGTGCGGTGCTGGCGGGCGTTGAGACAGCCGAGCAGCTGCATGGGCAAGGCTACGGCATGTTCGCGACAGGCGAGATGGGCATCGGAAACACGACGCCGAGCAGCGCGCTCGCGATCGTGCTGGGCGGGGTGTCCCCGGAGGATGCCGTCGGACGCGGGACGGGCATAGATGATCGACGTCTCCTTCATAAGGTCGAGGTCATTCGGCGGGCCATCGCCCATAATCAGCCGGACGCGAACGATCCGATCGACACGCTGGCGAAGGTAGGCGGACTCGAGATCGCAGGTTTGGCTGGACTTATTCTCGGTGCGGCCGCCTTGCGTTGTCCGATCGTCATCGACGGCTACATCTCGACAGCGGCTGCGCTGGTCGCTGCCAAGCTGTGTCCGGCCGCGAAGCCGTACATGATTGCCTCGCATCTGTCGCATGAGCAAGGACATCGCAAGCTGCTGGAGGCCGTCGGCATTCATCCGATGATTCATCTCGAGATGCGGCTGGGAGAAGGCACTGGTGCCGTGCTGAGCTTCCACTTCATCGAGGCGGCCGTTCGTGTCATGCAAGAGATGGCAACGTTCGAGAGCGCGGGAGTATCCAAAGAATAAGCGCGCAGCATACGCGCATGGGGAGGATGGCATGGCATGGCGATCATGATTACCGGCGGCGCGCGCAGCGGCAAAAGCGGGTTCGCGGAAGCATACGCATCCCGCATTGCGCAGCGAGGCATCTATATCGCGACGTCGCAGCCTTTCGATGACGAGATGGAGGCACGCATCCTGCTGCATCGCAAGGACCGGGAGCGCTCAGGCTTCGCTTGGGAAACGTTAGAGGAGCCGCTGCAGCTGACCGAACGTTTGGGGGCGCTAGGCGGCAATCGGGATGCTGTCATCCTGGTCGACTGCTTGACGCTCTGGCTGACGAATTGGATGTTGAAGCTGGATGCGGATGCCGGAGGGGAATGGAGCGCCGCATCGGATCTCGAACTCGAACGGTTGACGGATGAATTGGTTCAGGCCGCCGCCGCATGCACCGTCCCGCTCCTGCTGGTGACGAATGAACTCGGAAGCGGCATCGTTCCGGCTTATCCGCTCGGCCGCCGTTATCGGGACGCAGCCGGACGGCTCAATCGCAAGCTGGCGGATGCGTGCGAACGCGTCTTCCTCGTCACGGCCGGCATTCCCGTAGATTTGAAGGCGCTGGCATTCCGCTGGGAGGAGTTGTGAAGCCGTGCTCTTCTACAGCTTGCCGGAGGCCGCGCTGCTGATCGCCGCCGCGATCGTCATCGATTGGCTGATCGGCGATCCCAAATGGCCGACGCATCCGGTCATCTACATCGGACGGTTCATCAAGCTTATGGAACGCAAGCTGCACCCCGACACGCGGCAGCTGCCTAGCGGAGCGCTGATCCGCCGAGGCGCGGTGCTCGCGGTCGGCACGGTGCTGCTCGCCGGAGCAGTCATGTACGCCATCGTGTGGTTGGGAACGCAGCTGCATGCATGGATCGGCTTCGCCCTGCAAGCGTGGTTCATCTCGACGACGATCGCGGTCAAAGGGCTCAAGGACGCAGCAATGCTCGTCTATCGGCCGCTCGTCGCCGGCAATCTCGCGGATGCGCGACGTTATGTCGGCTATATCGTCGGACGGGATACGGACCGGCTGGACGAACGGGAAGCGTCGCGGGCAGCGATCGAGACCGTATCCGAGAATACGGTCGATGCGCTCGTCTCCCCGATCGTCTATGCGCTGATAGGCGGAGCGCCGCTAGCGATGATGTATCGCGCGACGAATACGCTGGATTCGATGGTCGGCTACCGCAATGAACGTTATCTCCACTTCGGCCGCGCATCGGCGCGGCTCGACGATGCGCTGAACTATGCGCCGGCAAGGATTGCAGGGTGGCTCATGATCGCGGCAGCAAGCTGCATCAGAGGGTTGTCGCCGATTCGTGCCTATCGGTCGGTCCGCACATTCGCCAAGCTGCATCCGAGCCCGAACAGCGGCATACCGGAATCGGCGGCAGCAGGGGCGATCGGCATCGAGCTGGGCGGGGTGAACCGCTATTTCGGCACGGAGAGCGAACGCGCCCGCATGGGATGGCCGCTTCATCCGATTGAGCCCGGCCACATTATGCTAGCGGTCAAGCTGCTCTATCTCGTCAGCGTCATGCTGGCTGCGGGAGGAATCGCCATATGGGCAATCATTTACTACTAACCTTACGAAGCATCGTCGTCGCGCTGCAGTTTCTGACGCGGCTGCCGCTTCCGATTCAAGTCCCGTTCGATCGAGAGCACGTCGCGCGAAGCGTCGTGTTTTTTCCGTTATGCGGGGCCGTGATCGGTCTGCTTACAGGACTCTCGCTCTACGCGCTGCAGCAAGTGCTGCCGCCGCTTCCGGCAGCGGCGCTTGCGCTCGTCTGCTGGATCGCCTTAAGCGGCGGCCTGCATCTGGATGGCTGGATGGACACCGCGGACGGCGTGTTGAGCCATCGATCGCGCGAACGGATGCTGGAGATCATGAAGGACAGCAGAGTCGGCGCAATGGGCGTCATCGCGGGCGTCATGCTGCTCTTGGCGAAGTTTGCCGCACTTGCTTCGCTGCTCGCAGCAGGCTCCGGCTGGTTCATCGCCTTCGCATGCATCCCCGTCTGGAGCCGCTGGTGGATGGCCGCATCGATCGCGATCTGGCCGTATGCCAGACAGTCGGAAGGGATGGGATCGCTGTTCGCTGGCGTTCGAGGACGGCATGCCGCAGCTTCTGCGGTCATCGGCATGCTGATCGCAGCCGCGCTATTCTTGTTCACGTCGATGTCGGTGGCTGATCTGCAGCTATTCGCGATGCTGCCGATCGGTGCCGCGTTGTTCGGCCTGCTGCTGGGGATCTGGCTGTACCGGAAGCTAGGCGGACAGACGGGCGACACCTACGGCGCCATGAACGAGTGGGTGGAAGCAGGCTTGCTGTTCGCGCTTACGGCGGCAATGAACTAATCGGAATATGAATGGAGAGAGAGTGTACCATGCTGGAAAAATACGGACACGGCGGCGATCTAACGACGGCGGAAGAGACGTTCGGCCGGCCGCCGCAAGGAAGCTTCCTCGATTATAGCTCGAACATGAACCCGCTCGGGCCGCCGCCTTCGGTCGCGCGCGCCATTCGGCAATTCGCCGCTGCCATCGACCGCTACCCGGATCCGGCAGTGCGCAAGCTGACGCGCCGGCTGGCGGCCATGCACGGCATCGCCGAGCAATCCGTCTTGGTCGGGAACGGCGCCGCGGAGCTGATCGACCTTGCCGCACGCGTGCGGAGACCCGCCACCTGCGCGATTCCGGCGCCGAGCTTCATCGAATACGCGGATGCGGTTCGCAAGACAGGCGGCAGCGTGCTGCCTGTGCAGCTGCTGCCGGAAGACGGTTTTGAGCTGAACGGGAAGCGCATCGAAGACGCGATGACGCGTTACGGCAAGCCATTGATGTGGTTCATCGGCTCGCCGAACAATCCGACGGGCCGTCTGGTCGACGCGGTGGTGATCCGCAGCTTGTTGGATAACGGCCATAACGTCGTGCTTGACGAGGCATTCATCGACTTCGTGCCGGACGGCGAAGCGCTCAGCCTGCTGCGGCTCGCGGCCGAACATCCGAGTCTGATCGTGCTGCGCTCGATGACCAAGTTCTATGCGGTTCCCGGCATTCGGCTCGGCTACGCGGCCGGGCATCCCGACGCGATTGCCGCGATGCGCGAGCTGCAGGTGCCATGGAGCGTGAACGGCTTGGCGCAGGAGATCGGCCTTGCCGTACTGGATGAAGAAGAGTATGCGGAGCGAACGGCGGCGTGGATTACCGAAGAACGGCCGTATATGGAGGAATCGCTGTCGTCCATGGGGTTAGAAACGATCCCGAGCGTTACGAACTACATGCTATTCGCGCTTCCGTCCGCATGGCAGGTGACGGCTGCGCAGCTGCAGCGAAGCATGGGCGAGCAGGGCGTCCTGATCCGGGACGCTTCCCGCTTCGACGGTCTCGACGCACGCTATTGCCGCATCGCGGTCAAGCTGCGGGCGGATAACGACCGGCTGCTGGCCGTGATGGCACAATGCCTGGACCGTCTGCGGACAGCCGCGGCTGAGGAGGCGCGTCCGGAATGAGCAGAAGACAAGCGGCGGTACTCATGATCCAGGGCACGGCATCCGACGTCGGCAAAAGCATTCTTACGACGGCATTATGCCGCATTTTCACGCAGGACGGATACCGTACGGCACCATTCAAATCGCAGAACATGTCGCTTAACGCCTATGTGACCTGGGACGGCAAGGAGATCGGCAGAGCGCAAGGGATGCAGGCAGATGCATGCCGCATTCCGGCCACGACCGACATGAACCCGATCCTGCTCAAGCCGAGCGGCATGATGACCTCGCAGGTTGTCGTACACGGCGTTCCGCTGCGCGATTATGATGCAATCGCCTATCGCGAGCACTATCTCGCGGAAGCCGAGCCGATTGTTAAGGCGTCGCTTGCGCGGCTTCGCGAGACCCATGATCTCGTCTTGCTGGAGGGGGCAGGGAGTCCTGCCGAGGTGAATCTGAAGGACCGCGATATCGTCAACATGCGCATGGCCGAATGGGCCGATGCGCCGGTGCTGTTGGCAGCGGATATCGACCGCGGCGGCGTCTTCGCGTCGATCGTCGGTACGATGGCGATCCTCGAGCCGCATGAACGAGACCGCGTGGCAGGTTTCGTCATTAACAAGTTCCGCGGCGACGCGACGCTGCTGCAGCCGGGACTGAATTGGCTGGAGGAACGCACGGGCAAGCCGGTGCTGGGCGTCATTCCTTACCTGCCTGATCTCGGGCTTGAGGATGAAGACTCGCTGTCGCTCGATCGGCGAAGCCCGGCAGCTGTTCGTGACGATGGGGAACGACTGGATGTCGCGGTGCTGCGGCTGCCGCGCATCTCGAACTTCACGGACTTCGACCCGCTGCATGCGGAGTCGGATGTCGCGATTCGCTACATAACGGCTGCCGATCAGCTGGGTAACCCGGATGCGGTCATAATACCCGGCAGCAAAAATACGGCAGGGGATCTCCTCCATCTGCGCGAGACGGGACTGGCTGCGAAGCTGGAACGGTACAAAGAGGCAGGCGGACATATCGTCGGCATCTGCGGCGGGTACGAGATGATGGGTCGCATGCTGCACGATCCGGAGCGTGTCGAATCCGAGCATGGAAGCTTACCCGGCTTCGGCTGGCTGCCGATCGACGTGACGTTCGAGTCGCGCAAGCGCACGGTTCGGGTCGCGGGCCAGGCGGAACTGCCGGGTACGGAGGAGAGTCATCCCGTAATCGGATACGAGATTCATATGGGCAGGGCGGAGGCGACGGATTCAGCCCTTATGCAGCCGTTTCTGGTACACGCCGTTGTTGAAAGCAGCGGTCAGATATCCAACGAACAGCCGTACCGGGAAGGTGCCGCCAGCGAGGACGGCAAGCTGTGGGGCACGTTCATGCACGGCATCCTGCATAACGACGGCTTCCGCCGCGCATGGCTGAATAAGCTTCGCCGCGAACGGGACTGGAGTCCGCTGCCCGAAGGCTTGCGATTCCTTGAGCAGCGCGAAGCCGCCTTCGACAGGCTGGCCGCCCATGTCCGAGCGCATCTGGACATGGACCGCATCAACGACATCTTACGGCAGCAGCGAGGGGAGGAAGGCCTATGACGCAGCCGTTTCGCAAAGGGGTATCTTGCATATACCAGCCAGCAAGCTGGCCCGGCGTCCGATTCGAATATGAGCCGTCCGGCATCGCCGTTCGCGGCATGGACGGCTACCGCTGCGCGTCGAGCGCCTTCTATAACGGCGGCATTCGGGAGGCGTCTGCTATCCTCAATCGCCGCGTGCCGCTTACCTACCTATGCGACGATCCGGTGCGGGAAATGCACGCATACCTGCAAGGCGTCGGCATGGACTGCCAACGGACGATCGGCCTTTTGACGGCTGCCAAGCTGACGCATGCTTCGATCGTTGACGTGAGCGGCGACTGGTACAAGTTGGCCGTATGTACGACAGCCGGTACGCGCAACGCCGCCAAGGCCGGAACGGGCAGGGAGACGTACCCTGCCTATCATCCTGGCACGATCAATACGATCGTCATGGTGGACGCTCGCATGACGGACGGCGCGATGCTGAACGCGATCATGACAGCCACGGAAGCGAAGGCGGCCGCACTCCGGGACGCGGATATCCGGGATGAGGCAGACCCGTCGCTGCAAGCGACCGGCACGACGACGGATGCCTGCGTCATCGCGGTGTCGCAGCGCGCGGACCATCCGGTCGTGCATGCCTATGCAGGCTGCGCTTCGGACATCGGCAACGCGATCGGCAGGCTGGTATATGCCTCCGTGACGGAAGCGGTGCGCACGCAGCACGAGGCGTAAAGCGTGCATGAATCGTCGGTTCGGATAGGAATGGCTGGGAATAGCAAAACTTATTGCCAAGTCGAATCGTCAACAGAACAGAAAAGGCACGAGGCTTGTATAGTATGACGTTAATTATTAATGCGGTTAATTAACCAGTTCGCATTAGATCGACAGCAAGATCAACTTCGTCGCAGGAATGGAGAGAATGGCGTGAGTCGTCGCGTATTGATTGTAGATGATGATCGGGAAATCGCGGAGCTTATCGAGATTTATCTGAAGAATGAAGGGCTCGGCACGATGCTCGCCCATGACGGGGAAGAGGCCGTGGAGGCGTTCGAACGGGAAAAGCCCGACCTTGTCGTACTCGACATCATGATGCCGCGGATGGATGGATTGGAAGTATGCCGTCGCATACGCAAGACAGGCGCGATCCCGATTCTGATGCTGAGCGCGAAGGCCGAGGACATGGACAAAATCATGGGGCTGATGACCGGAGCGGACGACTACATGGTGAAGCCCTTCAATCCGCTCGAGCTCGCAGCGCGCGTGAAATCGCTCTTGCGCCGTTCCTATCAGTACAACCCGGCGGCAGGAGGCCGGCAGGAAGAACACGCGCTTCAGATCGGATCGCTCAGAATCGACAAGGCGACGCATACGGTTCAAGCGGACGGACGTGCCCTCCATCTCACCTCGACGGAGTTCGGCATTCTTCATCTGCTCGCATCGTCGCCTGGCAGGGTGTTCAGCGCGGAGGAGATTTTCCAGCAGGTGTGGAAGGAGAAGTACTTCGAATCCAACAATACGGTGATGGTGCACATCAGCAAGCTGCGGGAGAAGCTTGAGCAGGAAACCGGCGATAAGCTGATCAGTACGGTCTGGGGGGTCGGCTACAAAATTGAAGGGTAATATGACGCTTCGCTTCATCGGCCAGATGATGCTCAGTGCCGTGTTGTCTGTCGTATCTGCCTATCTGTTGGCAGCGGTGGCCGAACGGATGACAAGGGAAGCCGGCTTCCTGCGGGGCTTGGCGCGCGAGATCGTCTACGGGCTTGGCGAAGGGGTAACGTTAGCGATCGTGGCGCTGCTCCTGTTCGCCGTCTACTTGACTTTATTCCAGTGGCGGTGGTTCCGCTACGTCGCCGAGATGAATCGCTCGGTCAAATGGATCGCGGAAGGGCACTTCGACGACCGGGTCCCGATCAAGCAGAACAATCAGCTCGGCGACCTTGCTTACTATACGAACCGTCTCGTGACGCAGCTGAAGCAGTCGCTGGATGAGGAGAGGCGCGCGGAGCAGACGAAGAACGAGCTCATCACGAATGTATCCCATGATCTCCGCACGCCGCTCACGTCGATTCTCGGCTATCTCGGCTTGATCGAGCAGGATCGGTACCGCGATGAGGTCGAGCTGCGGCATTACGTCCAGATCGCGTATGAAAAGTCGCAGCGGCTGCATGTGCTGATTCAAGACCTGTTCGAGTACACGCGGATGCGGCATGACAGTCTTCCCGTGCAGCAGGTACGTCTCAATCTGACGGAGCTGCTCGAGCAATTGCTGCTGCATAACCGAATCTCGCTCGAGGAAGCAGGGATGCAGGGGGCGATCCATCGGCCGGGGAGCGGCGTCTACGTCGTAGGCGACCCGAATAAGCTGGTAAGGGTATTCGAGAACCTGCTGATGAATGCGGTGCTGTACGGCCGCGAGGGCAGAAGAGTCGATATTACGGTCCGGGTCGAGGACGGCGAAGCGGTGACGGATGTCGTGAATTACGGCGATCCGATTCCGGCCGTCGATCTGCCGCATCTGTTCGATCGCTTCTATCGCGTCGATAAGTCCCGGAATGCGCATTCCGGCGGTTCGGGGCTAGGGCTGGCGATCGCGAAGAGCATCGTGGAGCGGCACGGCGGCACGATCGGCGCAGCGAGCGACTATGGTCAGACCTGCTTCCAAGTGCGGCTGCCGATGGAGCAAGCTTCGAATTCTGAATAATCGTTAAACCAATGTTAAGGGTTTCTTAAGGTTCTGTTACCATTCGCTTAAACATCGCGCTGTACAATGCTAGGTATCGTGTACAGAAGGGATGTTAGCGGGTAATGAAAAAGCTGGCAGTATGTGTATTGGCAGGATGTCTGGCCTTCGCGGGATGGAAATGGGCAGTCGGAGAATATGGGCTAGAGGCGCAGGCAGGTCCGGAGATCGACGCGCGAGCCGCGATCTTAATGGATTCCGAGACGGGCAGGGTGCTGCATGCTTCGCATGCCGATGCGGCGCTGCCGCCGGCCAGCATGTCGAAGATGATGACGGAGCTTGTGCTGCTGGAACGGATCGGCAAGGGCGCGATCGCATGGGAGGAGCAAGTGACCGTCAGCCCTTACGCTGCAGACGTCGAAGGCGCGGAGATCGGAGCCGGGGCAGGCGACCGCTATACGGTTCGCGAGCTGTTCCAGGCGATGACCGTGCATTCGGCGAACGACGCGGCGATTGCGCTGGCCGAGTATGCGGCAGGATCGGAGCAGAAATTCGTCACCTGGATGAACGACCGTGCGCGCAAGATCGGCTTGTCCGACAAGACCTATTTCGCGAATGCGACGGGACTGTCTTCGATCGATCTCGCGAGGTTCGAGGAAGCGGCCGCAGAAGGCGATACCGTCATGACGGCGCGCGACACGGCGAAGCTCGCCGCTTACCTGATCCGGGAATTCCCTGAGGTGCTCGAGATTACGACGCTGCGGGACGTGGCGGTCGAAGGCGGCGAAGCCAGCCTCGTGCTTCGCACGACGAATCAGATGCTGCCGGGCGAAGCTTATGCATACAAGGGCAATGACGGGCTGAAGACAGGTTACACGCAAAGGGCGGGGTATTGTTTTACCGGGACGACCCAGCGCGGCGGGAAGCGGCTCATTGCCGTTGTCATGGGCGCAGCATCGAGCGAGGCGCGCTTCACGGAGACGAAGAAGCTGTTTCAATACGGCTACGGAGCGCAGCAGGATCCCGTATGGATCGCGCAGATGAGAGCCCTGCTTCCGTAGCGAAGCGAGGAGATGGATGGCATGGCGGGGAAGCATGCGGAGCAGGAAGCTGTCGGTGAGAAGCGTGGAGCACGGGCAGAAGTAGGAGCAGCGGAAGGGACAAGTGCAGGGGCAAGTGCAGGAGCGAGTGCAGGGGCAAGTGCAGGAGGAAGTGCAGAAGCAAGTGCAGGAGCAAGTGCAGGAGGAAGTGCAGGGG
>JAEZCJ010000120.1 GCA_023433615.1 Bacillota bacterium
GCCTGCGGCGGCGGCTTGCGCGGCAGCTTCGCGGGCGGCGCGCAGCTCGCCCTCCCACGCGGCGACGACGTCCGCGTAATCGAGCAGCGCCTGCTCACCTGCCGGGCGCAGCCGGTACACGCCGCGGTCGATCCGCTCGAACCAGCGGTACACGTCACTCCGCAGCATGGACGCCGCCTGGCGGCTGCCCGTCAGCGCGGCCACATGCCGTGGAGCGGCCTGCCCCTCCTGCTGCAGCACCCACGCGCAGCGCAATGCCTTCTCGCGATATGACGTCACCAGCTTCCGCTTCGTGCTGCCGCCGACGTTGTAGTCCCCGCTGCGCTCCTTGAACTCGTAGAGCAGCTTCGACTGCCGGGAGCGCCGCATGCCGCGTGCCGGCGGATCGCCCGGCTCGCAGAGCACGTCGACGACGGGGGACTTGGTCTTGTAGAAAGTGACCGTCAGCAGTCCCAGCCCGAGCAGCCGGCAGAGCTCCGCCAGATCGCCGAATCGCTGGTTGACTGCGCCGGACTTCTTGCGGTTGCGTTCGACAGCAAGGATGACCGTATCGGTCAGGCGCTGCCGCTCGACGCCCTGCAGCAGCAGCTCGAGATTGAACGTCTTCTTCATCTCGACGATGATCGTCTTCTCTTCCTCGGGCTTCATGGCGACAAGATCGCAATGCAGCACCTCGCTTTTCACCTCGTAGCCGCGGGCCTCGAAGAATGCTTTTATCGGCACGTACAGCTCCGTCTCATGTTTAACTGCCACGTTCGAATCCCCTCTTGGCCAACAAATTGCTCCCATTATAGCATAAATGCCCGAACCTGCGTTCCCGCGCGTCGGAATATGTAGGATCAACGAATAAAATATGGGGCAATTTCGCGCTCGAACACGCATAGGATTAAATACTTCATCATGCGGCATTCGATAGGTTGTTCCAAACAAGACCGCAATCGGTCTTTTTGAACGCCATTCTGATGCGATGTCAAGACAGCACGGAAGACGAGGGAGGAGGCATGGCACATGGATATATTCAAGCGAATATCGGAGTACAATGCCGAGAGTGAAAAGCTGGCGTGGACGGGGACGTTCAAGGATTACGTAGGACTGCTCAAGAAGGATCCGACGCCGGCCATGACGGCCCATGCGCGAGTCTACGAGATGATCCAATCATTCGGCGTCGAAGAAACGCAAGGTCATAAACGATATAAGTTTTTTGAAAGGGAGATCTTCGGGCTGGACCGTGCCGTCGAGAAGCTGGTGGAGGAATACTTCCACTCGGCTGCGCGCCGTCTCGATGTCCGCAAGCGGATACTGCTCTTAATGGGACCGGTCAGCGGAGGCAAGTCCACGATCGTCACGCTGTTGAAGAAGGGGCTGGAGCAATTCTCGCGCACGGAAAAAGGGGCCGTGTACGCCATCAAGGGCTGCCCGATGCACGAGGAGCCGCTTCACCTCATTCCGCACGAGCTCAGGCCGGACGTCGAAAAATCGCTGAATGTCCGAATCGAAGGCAATCTATGCCCGTCCTGCCAGATGCGTCTGCGAACCGAATACGACGGCAAGATCGAAGACGTCATGGTCGAACGCGTGCTGATCTCGGAGGACAATCGCGTGGGGATCGGGACGTTCAGTCCATCGGATCCGAAGTCGCAGGATATCGCTGACCTGACGGGGAGCATCGACTTCTCGACGATTACCGAGTACGGCTCGGAATCCGACCCGCGCGCGTACCGGTTCGACGGGGAGCTGAACAAGGCGAACCGGGGTCTGATGGAGTTCCAAGAGATGCTGAAGTGCGACGAGAAATTTCTGTGGAACCTGCTCTCGCTGACGCAGGAAGGCAACTTCAAGGCCGGCCGGTTCGCGCTCATCAGCGCTGACGAATTGATCGTCGCGCATACGAACGAGACGGAGTACAAATCGTTCATCAGCAACAAGAAGAACGAAGCGCTCCAGTCGCGGATGATCGTCATGCCGATTCCGTACAATCTGCGCGTGTCCGAAGAGGAGAAGATCTATACGAAGCTGATCGGGCAGAGCGACATGAAGCATATTCATATCGCGCCGCATTCGCTGCGCGCTGCCGCGATCTTTTCGATCCTGACTCGGCTTAAGGAATCCAAGAAGCAGGGCATGGATCTGGTGAAAAAGATGCGGATGTACGATGGCGAAGAGGTCGAAGGGTACAAGGAGAACGATCTTAAGGAGATGCAGAGCGAGTATCTGGAGGAAGGCATGTCGGGGATCGATCCGCGGCATGTTATCAACCGCATATCCAGCGCGCTGATCAAGCAGGATCTCTCCTGCATCAATGCGCTAGACGTTCTGCGGGCGCTGAAGGACGGATTGGAGCAGCATCCTTCGATCACGAAGGATGAGCGGGAGAAATATCTGAATTTTATATCAATTGCCCGCAAGGAGTACGACAGCCTGGCCAAGAAAGAGGTGCAGAAGGCGTTCGTCTATTCCTTCGAGGAATCGGCCCGCACGCTGTTCGAGAATTACCTCGACAATATCGAAGCGTATTGCAATTGGAATAAGATCAAGGATCCGCTAACCGGCGAAGAGCTCGACCCGGACGAGAGGCTGATGCGTTCCATCGAGGAGCAGATCGGCATCTCGGAGAACGCGAAGAAGGCGTTCCGCGAGGAAATTCTGATTCGCATCTCTTCCTACTCGCGCAAGGGCAAGAAATTCGACTATTCCAGCCACGAAAGACTGCGGGAGGCTGTCGAGAAGAAGCTGTTCACCGACCTGAAGGATATCGTGAAGATCACGACGTCGACGAAGACGCCGGATGAGTCGCAGCTCAAGCGCATCAACGAAGTGACGAAGCGGCTGATCGACGAGCACGGCTATTGTCCGGTGTGCGCGAACGAGCTGCTCCGGTATGTAGGAAGCCTGTTGAATCGATAACTGCGCGAAAGAAGGTTATCCGTCTGCAGCCCCAAGGCTGCGGATAGATAGCCTTTTTGTGCTGCGTTCGGAAAATATTACCTATAAATCCCGAAGTAAGATCTTTAGTTTCGACGGTAGGCGAGGTTAAGGAATGCGCTTACAATACTATGTACTGCATTCATCGGAAAGGCAGGGACGACATGCGGCAAAAATGGACGGCCTATAATACGCTGCGCAACCAGATGCTGATCGGCTTCCTCGGCGCGATGCTGCTGATCTTGTCCTTCGTAGGCGTAATGACGTACCAATCGGTATCGGACTTGCTGCGCAACAACGCGGAGCGGCATATTCAGCAGACGGCGGTGCAAGCGAACGGCAGATTGGAAGCGAAGCTGAATCAGATCGATATGTTGACCACGCAAGTGGCAACGGACAAAGATGTGCAGCGTCTCCTGCAGAATGAATGGAACGGCCAGGTCTCCTCGTTCACCGAGAAACAGAAACTGGGTCAGAGCGTGGAAATCATTCGAACGTACACGGACGGCGTACTGGCCGCAGAGCTGTACACGATCGGAGGCAAGCGCCTGTTCCCGCTTGACGGAGACAAGCTGGAGAGCAAAGTGAACGGAGAGTGGATTGCTGAGACGCAGGCGAACAAAGGCAGCATCGTCTGGTTCGGGCTGGATCCCGTGCATGACGATTCCGTCCTGGCAATCCGCCGGATTAACTTGATCGACGAGTTTTTTGCGCCGGGCGGCTATCTCCTGATACGTATCGACCGGCAGGTATTCCGGCTGGAGGATCCGTCATCGGGCGTCAATGACCGCGAAACTACCCTGCTGGTGGACCGCGATCTCAGCCGGATAGCAGACAGCGGTCAGAGCATCCCGGATGAGGCACTGCCTGCCTTGGCGGCATCTGCGGAGCAGGTCGTGAAGCTTGGCGAACGGAGTTACGTGATGGTCAAGGAGCAATCGGACGTGACCGGCTGGACGCTGATGATCTTAACGCCTGTCAGCGCGATAACGGGTGGCATTACCGTGCTGCGAACCGCGATTATCGTCTCGGCCGCGATCGGCACGTTGATCTTCTGCATCTTGTCCTGGATTCTATCGACCATGATTACGAGACCCGTATTCCGCTTGATCAAAGCGATGCGCGGCGCTCGCTTCGGCGCGTTAAGGCCGAACCCGCAGGTCTCGTCCACGATCGAAATCAATGAATTGAACCACACCTATAACCAGATGGTAAGCAACATGAACGAGCTTATCGAGCTGGTCTACGAGAAAGAGCTTCTCCAGAGCCGGACCGAGCTGAAGGCGCTGCAAGCCCAGATCAATCCGCACTTTCTGTTCAACACGCTGGAGGCTCTCTATTGGTCGCTGCAGGAGAAGGACGAGAATGAACTGGCCGATTTTGTCGTCGCGATGTCGGATCTGTTCCGGTACACCATTACGGGCATGAATAAGGACGGATGGGTGGCGCTGGGCGACGAACTGGAGCATGTGGAGCGGTACTTGACGATCATGAAGGTGCGGTTCGGGGACCGGCTGACCTGGCGGATCGATTCCCCGGAGGAATTGCTAGAGGTGAAGGTTCCTAAGCTGATCATTCAGCCGTTCGTCGAGAATGCGATTCTGCACGGCCTGGAAGGGCGGAACGGCAACTGCTCGGTTACGGTATCCGTCCTGCCGTCCGAACAGGAGGAGCGGCTCGTGATCGCCATCGAGGATGACGGAGGCGGCATGGAGCCGGACAAGCTGCATGCGGTCAAGCACGCGCTGCAGGAAGGGCGGGAGATCGCTTCATCCGGCACCGGCATGGGCATCGCCAACGTGAACAAGCGGATCGGTCTGTATTACGGCGTTGATGGAGATCCGGGACGGCTCGTGACGATCGAGAGCGAGAAGGGACAGGGGACGAAGGTGACGTTCCCGATCCCGCTAGAGAGGAGCGCGACATGAATTCCAATAGAACCGTGTTGGTCGTCGACGATGAACCCAGAACCCGGAACGGGCTGGAGCGAATGCTGGAGTCATGGGGCTCCGGCAGCGTCCGCATCCTGAAGGCAAGCGATGGCGAAGAAGCGCTCCGCATGTTCGATGAGACGCCGATCGACCTGCTTATTACGGATATACGCATGCCCCTGGTCAGCGGTCTTCACCTCGTCGATCGGATACGCGAAGCTTCGAATCGACCTCAGCCGACGGTCATCCTCATCTCGGGCTATGCCGAATTCGATTATGCGCATAAGGCGATCGAGCTGGAGGTTGCCAACTACTTGCTCAAGCCGATCGGCAAGGATAAGCTCATTGCGGCCGTAGAAGAGGCTTTTGCGCGTCACGAGCAGAAGAGCCGGATCGGCAAGCTGCAGCGAATCGCGGACCCGAAGCTGCTGGAAGCGGAGCAACATCCTGCCCCGCTCAGCGAGCCGGTGCAGCAGGCGGTCCGCTACATCGACGAGAATCTTCATCAGCCCTTTGGCCTGAAGCAAGTAGCGGACACCATTCACCTCAATCCCAGCTACTTGAGCGTACTCTTCAAGGATCAGCTCGCCATGACCTTCAGCGAATACGTCACGAGGCGCAGGCTCCAACGGGCGAAGGAACTGCTGCTTCACACGCGGCTGCCGGTTGCCGAAATCGCGGAACGCATCGGGTATCAGACAGCCAAATACTTCAATCGCATGTTCAAAGAGTACGAAGGACACAGCCCGGGCCAATACCGCTCCGCGATGTTGAGAGAGGACGAGGATTGAGTGAAGGTTAAAAAGATCGATCGTCAGGACCGAGAAGGTTGGACGATGGTAGCCATTGAGGAGCGGAGCGTAGGCAGACCTACGTGAGCACCGGAAGTTGCGCCAGCGTTCAAGATTCGATGCCGAATAGGCTTCGAAGCATCAGCATCGTCATCACGATCGGTCCTGATCGTCAGGGCCGAGAAGGTTGGACGATGGTAGCCATTGAGGAGCGGAGCGTAGGCAGACCTACGTGAGCACCGGAAATTGCGCCAGCGTTCAAGATTCGATGCCGAATAGGCTTCGAAGCATCAGCATCGTCATCACGATCGGTCCTAATGATTGTGGAAGTATTGCCAATGGGTGTGTCCTTAGCAGCCCACGATCCCGGTGCTACACTACTTACAGAAGGAAGCGCTGCCATCCTTCGTACTCTAAATTATGGGGGAAAAACGATGAAGAGAAAGTCTTATGTAACCGTTCTTATCACCATGATGCTGGCCTTGCTGGTCGCTGCTTGCGGCGGGGGCAATGCCAATGACAATGCAGGAAGTACAGGGAATGCAGGCAACGGAGCTAGTACCGACGCAGCCGCTAATGTGAATGCGGGTAATCAGGAGGAAGCGAACGACAAGGCTGAAGCGCCTGCCGAGAAGGTGAAGATCAAGATGATGCACTTGTGGCCGGAAGGCATCAGCAAGCAGCAGAATGCCGTCGTCAATCGCATCATCGACGAGTACCAGACCGCGAATCCTCACGTAACCGTAGAGACGGAAATTCTTGAGAATGAGCAGTACAAGAATAAGTTGAAGGTGCTGTCGGCCTCGAACGACTTGCCGGACGTCGGCTTCTCGTGGGCGGCCGGATTCCTCGAGCCTTACGTAAAAGGAAACATGTTCGCGCCGCTGGACGATCTCCTCGCAGGGGATCTGAACGGACAATTCGTAGCAGGCACGACGGAAGCTTATGCAGTCGACGGCAAGACGTACGCGCTGCCCGTGGAACTGAACATCGTGCCGGTCTATTACAACAAGGCGCTGTTCGAAGAGAACGGCTTAACGCCGCCGACCACGCTTGACGACCTGAGGAATATCATCAACACGCTGAACGGCAAAGGCATCGCGCCGGTTGCGCTCGGCGGCAAAGACGCATGGACGGCATCGTTCTGGTATATGTACTTAGTCGACCGCGTCGGAGGAGCGGACCTGCTCGATCAGGCGATCGCGTCGAACACGTTCTCGGATCCCGGTCTCATCGAAGCAGCCAAGATTGCCCAGGAGCTCGTCGATATGAAGGCGTTCCAGAAAGGATTCAACGGCTTGTCGAATGACGAGGCCAAGGCCGAGTTCTTGAACGGCAAGGCAGCAATGTACGCGATGGGGACGTGGGAAGTGCCGAACTTCACGACGAATCCGGACATCCCGCAGGAATTCAAGGATAAGGTCGGATTCTTCAAGTTCCCGACGATCGACGGCGGCAAGGGCGAGGTCAATAACTGGGTCGGCGGACCGGGCGTAGGCTTGTTCGTAGCCGAGAACTCCAAGGTGAAAGAGGAAGCGAAGAAGTTCGTGAGCTTCTTCGTGAAGAAGTGGGGCGAACTCTCCGTAACCGAAGCCGGCATTATCCCGGCCACGAAGGTCGACACCTCCGCGATCCAGCTGCCGCAGATGTTCATCGATCTTCTTAACGAGCTGAGCACGGCGAGCAAGGTGACGCTCTATGCGGACGTTCAGATGAAGCCGGTTGCGGCGCAGGAACACTACAATCTGGTGCAGGCGCTGCTAGGCAAGGCGGTTACGCCGGAAGAATTCGCGGCCAAGCAGGAAGAAGCGCTGAAGGCCGGCAAGTAAGCGTAAAGCGCATCTGACTTCATAGGAATGGGTAGAGAAGAGGACGTTCCGGACCGTTCCGGGAGGTCCTCTCTCTCTGCCATAGGGGAGAGGGGAATGTTATGGATAAAGTGATGAGCAATGGGCGGATCATTGCGCTGTATGTGCTGCCGTCCTTGCTGCTGCTGCTCACCATCGTCTATGTGCCCATCGTGTTCACGGGCTACTACGGCTTAATGGAATGGGACGGCATCAGCAGCATGTCGTTCATCGGACTCGACAATTACAAGGAGCTGCTGGGGGATCGGTCGTTCTGGGACAGCGTCGGCCACTCGTTCCTCCTCGCCGTGCTGTCGACAGCCAGCCTTGCCGTCTATATGCTGGTCGCGCTTGTCCTGTCGGGCCAGATTCGAGGCGCTAACCTATTCCGGAAGATCTACTTGATTCCGATGCTGCTGTCTTCGGTGGCGATCGCGCAGCTGTGGCTCAAGATCTATCATCCGTCGAACGGTATCCTGAATAACTTGCTTACGTCGCTCGGCGTGGAAGAGGCGCCGGAATGGCTGGCAGACCCCGCGATCGTGCTGTACGCGCTGTTCGTGCCGATCCTGTGGCAGTACGCAGGCTTCTATATCCTTATCTATTATGCCGCCCTGAAGAACATCCCGGCATCGCTGATCGAAGCGGCACGCATTGACGGCGCCAGCTCGCTGCAGATTGCCATGCGCATCAAGCTGCCGCTCATCGCGGAAGTCATCAAAGTGACCATCGTGCTCGCTGTCGTCGGCTCGCTCAAGTATTTCGACCTCATCTATGTCATGACGGACGGCGGACCGAACGGCGCATCCGAGGTCATGGCTTCCTACATGTACCAGAAGGCGTTCCGCGGCTTCGACTTCGGCTATGCCAGCGCCATCGGCTTCTTCCTGCTCTTGATCTGCCTGATCATTACATGGGCCATTCGCAGGCTGACGTCGACCAAAGATTCGATTCAATATGCTTGAATGAGGAGGTTACCGCGTGAAAACAGTCAGTTATGTATCACGCCACGGCACTGTCAGGGCTTCCCGTTCGCGTTCGTTCGGCCGAATGTTCGGCGATTCGATTCTATACCCAGTGCTCGTCATCCTATCGATCGTACAGCTGTTGCCGCTCGTGTGGCTCTTATTGTTCTCGCTCAAGAACAGCCAAGAGGTGTTCGATCTCCCGCCGTTCGCGTTACCGCCGGAGCTGCGCTGGGAGAATTACGTCAACGTATGGACGCAGGGCAATATCAGCCGTTACTTCGTCAATAGCGTATGGATGACGGCAGCCTCCGTGTTGCTGACCATCCTGCTGGCCAGCTTCGTTACCTATGCGATTACCCGGATGCGCTGGAAGCTTAGCCCGCTGGTGCTCGGCATCTTCATGGTCGGGATGATGATTCCCGTACACGCGACGCTCATTCCGCTATTCAGTTTGTTCCGGAATATGAAGCTGATCGATTCGCCGCTTAGCATCATTCTGTCCTATTCGGCATTCAACCTGCCGATTACGATCATGATCTTGCTCGGATTCTACCAGGCGCTGCCGCGGGAGGTCGAAGAGGCTGCCGTCATGGATGGCTGCTCGGTGAATCGGCTGTTCTTCAGCATCATCCTGCCGATGACGTCGTCCGTCATCGTGACAGCGGCCATCGTTAACATGATCTACAATTGGAACGAGTTCATCTTCGTCAACACGTTCATCAGCTCCGATGAGCTGAAGACGCTGACGGTCGGGGTTCAGAACTTCGTGGGGCAATACATGGTAGATTGGGGCGCGATCGGCGCTACGCTCATGATCAGCATTCTGCCCATTCTGCTCGTCTTCTTCGCGCTCAGCAATCGGATCGTGGAAGGCATTGCAGCCGGCTCGGTGAAAGGGTAGAATCTAACCCAGAGGATGCAGAATATCGGCCTCCGACGAGCAAGCGAATTGCGGGCAGAAGGGGATGTAAGTTCATGCGTACGACGGTGTCGGATGTAATCGGGCTGCTGACGGAGCGTGTCGGCCCAATCGGGGAGACGGTAGATCGCCTGTTGATCGGCGGCATCGAGCAGGAAGTGAGAGGGATTGCGGTCGCATTCATGCCGACAATCGAAGCGCTTGAACAAGCGGCAGCGACGGGAGCGAACTTATTCATTGCCCATGAAGGCGCTAACTATAATCACTATGCCGGCTTCGATGCAGCGTTGACGAACGATCCGGTGTATCAAGATAAGCTTCGCCTCCTTAGCGATAAGGGGTTGAACTTGTTCCGCTACCATGATTACCCCCATCGCGAACGGCCTGACCTCATCACGATGGGGCTGATCGAAACGCTCGGCTGGGAAGACTGCGTGACAAGGCACGCGCCAGAGGCCGCGATTCTCACGATACCGGCCATGCCGCTCCAGGACATAGTCGAGCACGTGAAGGCCAGCTTAGGCATTCCGTCGGTTCGCGTCGCGGGCCATCTTGCAGAGAACTGCTCGCGGATCGGCATCACGGTCGGCTATCGCGGCGGAGGCGGGATAACGATCCCGCTGTTTCATGAAGGAGGCGCCGACCTGGTAATATGCGGCGAAGGACCGGAATGGGAAGCGCCTGAATATGTGCGGGATGCCGCGTATCGCGGCATGCCGAAGGCACTAATCGCGATCGGCCACGCCGAGAGCGAGCAGCCGGGCATGCGGAAGCTCGCCGAACGGCTGCGGATGCAGCTTCCCGATGTGCCGGTCGCCTATATTCCGATTGATCCTGTATTTCGTACGCTATGATGCATAACCTAAAGCCGGCTAGCCGTAACGCCACCGAGAGTGGACGACGGCTAGCCGGCTTTATCATTTTCATTGACAAGGGAATGCGCTTTCGCGAAGATTTAGAGTACAATGGATGTCGGAAGGACGGGATGGTATGAACCGGGTACTATTAGTCGATGACGAAATATTCGCGAGACAAGGACTGCGCAACCTAATCGATTGGGCATCATGCGGCTTCGAGGTTATCGGGGAGGCGGGCAACGGCGAAGACGCGCTGGCTTCTTTCGAAGAGCTGCGGCCGGACCTTGTCATCACGGACATCCGAATGCCTGTTATGGACGGACTGGAATTGATTCGCCGGGCAACGGAGGAGATGGCGGAACCGCCGAGCTTCATCATCATAAGCGGCTATAACGACTTCAAGTACGCGCAGCAAGCCGTGCGCTTCGGCGTCGTGGACTTCATCCTGAAGCCGATCGACGAGGACGTGCTCGAGACGACGCTTCGCCAGCTGAACGAGAAGATTGCGCGGGAGCGATCGCTTCGTCACGAGCGGGAACGGCTCATGAAGGAGCGGATCGTCAACGCGCTTATTACGGGCGAGGCCGATGCCGAGCATTCGAACGAATGGTCTGCGCGGCTCGGTTTGCCGAATAACGTGCCGGTGCGCTACACCTTCATCGAATTGAACGATAATCATCCTTGGCTCGCAGATGCCGGCATCGTGACGCAGGATTCGTTCAGGCAAGCGATCCGGGAGACGCTGAAGCAGCGATTAGACGGCAGCCGGGACGTGCATCTACATGAGCATCGCAGTCGAGTCGGGATCATCCTATCGTCGGCCGAGATCGCAGCTGCATTCGGCAGCCCGGAACAGTATGCCGCCAGGCTGCAGCAGACGATCGAGGAACGCGTGAACCGGACGGTCTACGTGTACGTGGGCAGCGAAGTGAGCAGGTTGGCGGAGCTGCGACAGGCTTATCTTACGGCTAAGGAAACGCTGCAGCATAAATACGGCTCCAAGGACAAGCACTACGTTCTATACGATACGGTCAGAGATCAGGCTCTGTATGAGCTGGATGCGGACAAGCACTTCCATCGGGAGCTGACCGAGCGGATCGAGGAGAACGACGAAGAAGGCATCCGGGAACTGATCGAGCGGCTGTTCCACGAGTTCGAGGAGCAGCGCTATGCGCCGGAAGCCGTCAAGATGGCTATCCATCACTGCGTGACAGACGTGATCACGGTCGCGAGACAGATGGACATCGACAGGCAGCAGTTGAAGAACTTGGAGCCGATCATCAGCTGGCAGGATATGAATCTGTCGCTCGGCGAACTGAAGCGGCTCTTTACGGCCTTCGTCGCTTCCAGCGCGAAGCAGCTGTCCAAGGGGCGCAAGGAGAGCATGCGGGGAAGCATCACCAAGATCAAAAATTACATCGAATCGAACTATAGCGACAATATAAGCCTGAAGAGCTTATCGCATGAATTCTATATGAATCCGGTCTATCTCGGGCAATTGTTCAAGAAGACGTACGGCGTCTATTTCAACGATTTTCTCTTGCAGCTGCGCGTCGACGAAGCAAAGAAGCTGCTGCGGCAGACCGACCTGCGCATTTATGAGATCGCGGAGCGGGTCGGGTTCACGAGCAGCGATTACTTCGTCACCCAGTTCGAGAAGATCGAGCATATGACGCCCACCGAATACCGCAACAAGCTGAAATAAGGACCTGTTGCGATTGCGATGAATATCAGGAAGCATGTTCGACGTCGAATCTTGAACGCTAGCGCGATTAAAGCGTATGCTTCCGACGTGCGTTTCTTACGGATACGCTGGAGGTGCTCACGTAGATCTGTCTACAAGCTTATGCTTCCGAAGTGCGTTTCCCATGAAACGCTGGAGCTCCTCAATCGCTGCTATCGTCCAAACTTCTCGGCACTGGCAACAGGTCAGATATAAATGTTATTGAGGAGATGCTAACGTGTTCGCGATGCTCACCTTGAACAACGTGCGGCTGCGGGATAAGATGCTGATTCTGTACGTGCTCAGCGTGCTCATACCGATCGTGCTGACCAACGTGATTTTCTACCAAGTTACCACGGACAGCGTAAAAAGGCAGCGCATGCAGGATATTTCCCGTGCTTTGGAGCAAATTAAGAACGAATTCCGCGCGGAAATCGATGATGCGGTCAGCGTCTCGACGATCTTCTTCAACGACTACAACCTGAACGATATCATAGAGACCGAGTATGAGCAGCCTGCCGACTACGTCATGGCTTACGACTCCTACTTCCGCAGAATCCTGAACAGCTATACGCCCGTCTATACGTCGGTACAGAACATTAAGATCTACGTGGACAACCCTACGCTGCTGCATTCGGGCGGCATCGGTTATATCACGGAAGAAGTGAAGCAGTCTGACTGGTACCAGGCTGCGCAAGGGACCAGCGTGGCGTTCCTGCGGACGCCGATGGAAGATACGATCGACCTGACGACGAACGCCGACAATGTACGCGAAGCGTTCAGCATCGTTCGCAGGATGAACAGCTTCGATGACGGAGACAGCTGGGAGAAAATACTTAAGATCGAATTGAAGCTGTCGTCGATCGACCAGATTTTCGGCAACCTCAATCTGAGCGGGCAGGTGTACCTCGTCAATCCGGACGGGAAAGTGGAATACACGACGAATGGAGAGGTCGACTGGCGTAGGGAGAGTGTCGCGTACGCCTCCATCCCGCATCAGGAGGATACGATCGAGATTGAGACGGCTTACGAGACGGTCAGCTACTTGAACAATTGGCAGGTGATCGGGACGATATCGGAAGAGGAAGTGTTCCAGGAGGTACGTCAATCGAGGGAATTCGTCATCTGGCTGGCCTTCCTGAATATTATGGCCTCGACGATCGTCATCGTATGGATCACGCGTTCGCTGAACGTGCGTCTGGTTAATATTCTGCGCCACATGAAGCGCGTGAAGAATCAACAATTCGACACGATCAAGACGGCGGAGACAACGGACGAGATCGGGCAGTTAACGAGCGAGTTCAACCGGATGACGCTGCAGATCAAGAGCTTGATCGACGATGTCTACGTCGCGGACATCCAGAAGAAGAATCTGGAGATCGAGCGGCGCAGAGCGCAGCTGAATGCGCTGCAGAGTCAGATCAATCCGCACTTCCTGTTCAACGCGCTCGAGACGATTCGAATGCGAAGCCTCATCAAGAAGGAGACCGAGACGGCCAAAATCATTCACAATATGGCGAAGATCTTCCGCTCGTCACTGACATGGAATCGTGATAAGATAACCGTCGACGAGGAGATGGCGTTCGTCATCTGTTTCCTCGAGATACAACAATATCGCTTCGGGGACAGGCTGGAATATGAACTGCATATCGACCCCGAAGTGCGGCAATGCGCCATTCCGAAGATGGTATTCCTCCCGTTCGTGGAGAATGCGAGCATTCACGGCATCGAGAAGCAGAAGGACGGCGGACGGATCGACCTTCGCATCGAGCGCAACTCGGAACGGCTGGTCTTCTCCATTCACGACAACGGGGCAGGGATGACGCCGGAACAAGTGGCGCTGTTCTATAGTTACCTGGAGCAGGATGACGAGATCGGCGAGCGCATCGGCGTGCAGAACGTGATCTATCGATTGAAAATGATCTACGGGGACAGCTTCGAGCTTTCCATCAGCAGCGAACTGGGGAGCGGGACGTTCATTCGGATTTCGATACCAATCGACGACGTGAATCCGGATATATAATTTTTGCAGTAGGACCTTTAGATTATCGGGTAAACAAAGTCTCCTATTCGATCTATACTGAAACTGCTTACAAACTAGAAGAGTGAAAGGGGTCTTAACAACAGTGAATAAGAACAAGATTATTGGTCTGTTCCTGGCGGTCATCATGCTGACATCGTTGCTTGCTGCTTGCGGCAACAACAACAACAGCAACAATGGCGGCAGCACTTCCGGCAACAACGGCGCAAGCGAAGGAAACGGCAACGCAGCCGAGAAGCCGCTCGACAAAGTAACGTTCTCCTACTTCAGCGGCGTTACGGGCAAAAAAGACGTAAACACGAACGAAACGACACTCGGCAAGCTCTACGAGGATCAAACGGGCGTCAACTTTAAAATGGAATACCTGGTAGGCGAACTGACGACGAAAGTCGGTACGATGATCGCTTCCAACGACTATCCGGACGTTATCGTTCCGGACGCATCGGTCGACGAGTTGATCGGCGCAGGCGCGTTGATCGACCACACGCCTTACCTGACGAGCGACGAATATCCGAACTTGAAGCGCGTATTCGGACCTTACCTGAGCCGCATGAAGAGCCCTGACGGCAAGATCTACTTGCTGCCGTTCTCCACGGTCGTCAACGAATTCCAACCGGACCCTAACATCAACCAAGGCGCATTCTGGGTACAGCGCCGCGTGCTGAAGGAAGCCGGCTATCCGAAAATCAAAACGGTCGACGAGTACTTCAAGCTGGTTGAAGATTTCGCGGCTAAGCATGCTGACGAAGGCCTGACGGGCTTCCTGTCGCTGACGCATGACTGGCGTTTCTTCGCAACGTCGAACCCTCCGATGCACCTGGCAGGTTTCCCTAACGACGGCGAAGTATACGTCGATATGGACGACTTCGAAGCGCATGTCTACACGGCTAGCGATTTCGACAAGCGTTGGTTGAGCAAGCTGAACGAGATCAACGCCAAGGGACTGTTCGACAAAGCTTCTTACGTAGACAACTATGACCAATACATCGCGAAGCTGACTTCGCACAAAGTAATCGGCTTCTTCGACTACGGCTGGCAGATCAACAATGCGCAGCTGAACCTGCAAGATGCAGCGAAGAAAGATCAATCGCAAGATGACTTCGTATACTTCCCGCTGCCGGTCACGTTCGATGGCGAGAAGGACCAGTACCTTGATCCTCCAGGTTTCGTCAACAACCGCGGACTCGGCGTAACGGTAAGCGCGAAGGATCCGGACCGCATCATGGCTTACTTCGACAACATGCTGACCGATGAGAACCAAGTTCTCAGAAGCTGGGGCATCAAAGGCGAGACGTACGAAGTGGACGAGAATGGCCGCTTCTACCGCACGGCAGAGCAAATCCTGAAAATCGACGAAGCGTTCCGCGAGTCGTTCGGCTTCAAGTACTATGACTACGATTGGCCGATGTACAACACGAACTCGACGCTGCCGGACGGCAACGCGCTGTCTCCTGCGCTTCAACCTGAAGTATTCCAGATGAACCTGACGGAAGGCGACAAAACGATTCTCGAGGCTTACGGCGTACAGACTTATTCCGAAATGTTCGCAGCACCGGACGACCGTCCTTGGTTCCCGGCTTGGAGTATCGCGAAGGAACAAGGCTCGCCGGAGCAAATGTACGAGACGAAGAAATCCGAAATCGTCAAGAAGTACATCCCGCAGCTGGTACTGTCTAAGCCTGCTGATTTCGAGAAAGTATGGGCTGACTACCGCAAAGAATTCGAGAAGCTTGATACGGCTGGATACGAAGCATTCGTAACCGAGAAGATCAAGGAACTGATCGAAGTCGCAAATCAATAATCAATACCCTTAACTCAATAGAACACCGCTACATGCGGAGAGGCCGGCTTACAGGTTTACGGCGTAAAGTCGGCCTCTCCTCTATTCCTCTAATCACCCCGTTTGCCTAAGTACGAGCTATACCCGATTTGGCTTTGGAAGGAGAGAAATAATACATGGAGAATAAGTCTGCTGTTCAGATGCCGAACTCGGTGTCGCCAAGCGTTAAGCCTACGGGAATCAAGCTGTTCTTCAAGAAGTTAATCCAACAGCGCGCGCTAGTCGTCATGTCGGTTCCTTTCATTATCTGGCTGTTTATCTTCAAATACATGCCTTTGTGGGGCTGGACGATTGCATTCCAAGATTTCAAACCCGCATTAGACTTCGCAGATCAGACTTGGGTAGGGTTTAAGCATTTCAAGTTTCTGTTCGGTGACGAACGCTTCCTCCGCGTGCTTCGCAATACGCTCGCGATGAACCTGATCAATCTTGTGCTTGGATTCGTAACGGCCATTACGCTTGCCTTGCTGCTCAATGAGCTAAGACATGTGGTATTCAAACGCGTCGTACAGACGATCAGCTACCTGCCGTACTTTATTTCTTGGGTCGTAGCTGCGAGCATCATCCAAACGACGCTGTCGCCGGATGGCGTGATCAACGAACTCCTGCTCAACTTCGGCTTCATTAAGGAGACAATTCTGTTCCTCGGCGTCCCTGAGTATTTCTGGGGAATCTACGGGGGATCCATGGTCTGGAAAGAAATCGGTTGGAATACGATCGTATATCTTGCCGCGATGACGATGATCGATCCGCAGCAGTACGAAGCCGCAGAGATCGATGGCGCGAACCGGTTCCAGCGCATCTGGAACATAACGCTGCCAGGCATCAAGCCGGTTGTCATTGTCTTGCTCATCATGAACATCGGTTACCTGCTCCAAGGTACGTTCGACCCGCAGTACCTGCTGGGTAACGGCATGAATGTCGACTATTCCGAAATCATTGACATATTCGTTCTGAAGTACGGTATTCAGCAAAGCAACTTCTCGCTTGCGATTGCGGCTGGCATGTTCAAAACGGTTGTCAGCTTCGTCCTGATCTTCGGGGCCAACGCGATTGCGAAGCGGGCCGGCGAAGCAAGACTGTTCTAAGGAGGGATCAACTATGGCAGAGCTAACAGCAAAAGCGAAATCGAAAAAATATATGCGCGGCCGTCTCTCGACCGGCGATCGGATATTCGACTATGTGAACATCTTCATCATGTGTCTCTTGGTCATCGTGACCCTCTATCCGTTCATAAACACGCTGGCCGTGTCATTCAATAATCCGCAGGATTCGATCAAGGGCGGTATTTACCTCTGGCCGCGGATCTGGACAATCGAGAACTACGAATACGTATTCGGCGAAGCATCGATCTACCACGCGACGCTGATTTCCGTGCTGCGTACGGCGATCGGCACGGTCATTACCGTATTCTGCTCGGCTATCGTGGCATACACGATCAGCCGCGACGACTACGTATTGCGTAAATTCGTCACGGTCGCGTTCATCCTCACGATGTATTTCAGCGGCGGCTTGATTCCGGAATTCCTGCTGATGCGGGACCTGCACTTGATCAAGACCTTCTGGGTCTACATCCTTCCGGGCATGATCGGCGTGTTCAACCTGATCATCATTCGTTCCTTCATCTACGGCTTGCCGGACAGCATTCTGGAGTCGGCTAGAATCGACGGTGCCGGTGAGTTCAGGACGTTCTTCAGCATTGTGCTTCCGCTCTGCATGCCCGTGCTTGCGACGGTTGCGTTGTTCACGGCGGTATATCAATGGAATGCATGGTTCGACGTCTTCCTCTATAACTCGTCTATAGAGAAGCTCAGCACCTTGCAGTACGAGCTGCAGAAAATTCTTGCAAGCTCGAACGCAACGACCGGGGCCATCTCGGTAGGCGATGCGATGTCGAGAGGCGCCGCAGGCGGAACAACGGTCACGCCGCTGTCCGTACGCGCCACGATGACGATCGTAGCATCCGTGCCGATCATCATGGTATATCCGTTCTTGCAGAAGTACTTTGTCAAGGGCATGATGGTAGGCGGCGTCAAAGGTTAAGGGTTCGTAAGCCTTCCGCGAGGAAGGCTTTTTGCGTCAATACGGGAGGGAGCGAAGTAAATTGGCAAGCATTGCTTATCAAGCATGGCTGCAAAGCAGTCGGATTACGGATGCGAGCATGAGAGAGGCGTATGGGCAGATGTTCGCCTCGATCACCGTAGCCGGTGCATCGTCTACGCCTGTCATGCGTCAAGTCATCGGAGAACTAACCGTATCGGTCAACGAATTGACAGGGATCAAGCCGGTCATAGCGGACGCGGCTTCCGAGGATACATCCTTCCTATGCGGTACGCTGGATGCAGCGGTATGGACGACGCTTGGCGTTACGAATGAGAGGCTGGCCGGTATCGAGCGGGAAGGCTATCTCATCGAGAATGCGAACAGTCAAGGCCGTTCCCGCTTGCTGCTCATCGGCGGTTCGGATACCGGGGTGCTGTACGGCGTCTATCACCTGCTGCGGCTCATGCGCCAAGGCGTTGCGCTATCGGGGTTGTCCGTACTGGAGAATCCCGCGAATTCGATTCGCATGATCAATCATTGGGACAATGCCGACGGCAGCATCGAGCGCGGTTACGCGGGCAAGTCGTTCTTCTATAGAGACGGACAATTTATCGCCGATAAGGCGAGAGTACGCGACTATGCACGGTTAATGGCCTCGATCGGCATCAATTGCATCTCGATCAACAACGTGAATGTGCACAAACGGGAGACGCAGTTCATTACGGAGGACGGATTGCCGGAAGTGGCGCGCGTGGCGGATATATTCCGCGGCTTCGGCATTCAGCTCTTCTTGAGCATCAACTATGCCGCTCCGATCGAAGCAGGCGGTCTGGATTCGGCCGACCCGCTGGACAATCGAGTAGGCGATTGGTGGGCGAGGACGGCGGATGCCATCTACCGCGCCATTCCGGACTTCGGCGGCTTCGTCGTCAAGGCGGATTCCGAGCATCGTCCTGGACCGTTCACATACGGGCGCGACCATGCGGACGGCGCGAACATGCTGGGCGATGCGCTGGCGCCGCACGGCGGGCTTGTCATCTGGCGCTGCTTCGTCTACAACTGCATGCAGGACTGGCGGGACCGCAAGACGGATCGGGCGAGGGCGGCTTATGATCATTTTCAACCGCTCGATGGCCGATTCCGCGATAATGTGCTGCTGCAGATCAAGAACGGACCGATGGACTTCCAAGTAAGGGAGCCGGTATCCCCGCTCTTAGGCGCGCTGCGCAGGACGAATCAACTGCTCGAATTCCAAATTACGCAGGAATATACGGGACAACAGCGGCATCTCTGTTATCTGGTGCCGCAGTGGAAGACCGTGCTCGATTTCGATACGCATACGGCAGGAGAACTGTCGACGGTGCGGCGGATCGCGAGCGGCGAGCTGTTCGGTGCGGGACACGGCGGCCTTGCAGCGGTCACGAATGTCGGCGACGACGACAATTGGACCGGGCATACGCTGGCGCAGGCGAACCTGTACGGCTACGGAAGGTTGGCATGGCGTCCGGAATTGACGGCGGAAGCGATCGCGGAAGAGTGGATTCGGCTAGCGATCAGTCAGGACGATCAAGTCGTCGCCACGATTCTCGGCATGTTGATGGGTTCTTGGTCGATCTACGAGAACTATACGGCGCCGCTTGGCGTCGGCTGGATGGTCGCGCCGAATCATCACTACGGCCCGGATGTCGACGGCTACGAGTACTCGCGATGGGGGACGTACCACTTTGCCGACCGCGACGGCATCGGCGTCGATCGGACGTCTGCCACGGGCACAGGTTACGCTTCGCAGTATGCGGAGCCGGTCGCGGCCATGTACGAGTCGCTCGAGACCTGCCCGGACGAGCTGCTGCTCTTCTTCCATCACGTGAAGTATACGCACCGGCTGCAGTCCGGGGAAACCGTCATTCAGCGTATCTACGATACGCATTATGAAGGCGTCGATCAGGCCGACGGGCTCGTCGATGCTTGGACTGCGCTGAAGGGTCAGCTCGACGACGAGATCTACTCAGGCGTGCTGGAACGGCTCCGTCACCAAGCGACACATGCACGAGAATGGCGCGACATCATCAATACGTACTTCTACCGCAAGTCGGGCATTCCGGATGCGAAGGGCAGAACGATCTACTAGGCGAGAGGGGCTAACGACATGACGGCAAGCAGAAGCAAGGGAGCATTCGAGACAGGGCAGTATCGCAACCTGTTCCTGGAGTACGGCTATGACGCGGACGAGATCGATAACCGCGTACAAGCGGTCTGGGATGCGTTATTCGAAGGTCCGGAGGAGACCCGCATCTATTATCCGGTCGGCGATGATCTGGGTTACATGCTGGATACCGGCAATCACGACGTACGGACGGAGGGCATGTCCTACGGGATGATGATGGCGGTTCAGATGAACCGCAAGGATATTTTCGACAGGCTGTGGAACTGGTCCTACACGTACATGTACATGACGGAGGGAACGCATGCCGGTTATTTCGCATGGTCTTGCAATCCCGACGGTTCGCGCCGCTCGAACGGGCCCGCGCCTGACGGCGAGGAATATTACGCGCTGGCGCTGTTCTTCGCCTCGAATCGGTGGGGAGACGGCGAAGCGCCGTACGACTACAGCGCAAAGGCACGCGATCTGCTCAGGGACTGCCTGCATAACGGAGAAGACGGAATCGGCTTCCCGATGTGGAATCCGGACAATAAATTGATCAAGTTCATCCCGAATTGCGAGTTCTCGGATCCTTCGTATCACTTGCCGCATTTCTATGAGCTGTTCGCCCTGTGGGCGCATGAAGAGGATCGCGCATTCTGGAAGGAAGCGGCCGAAGCGAGCCGTGCCTATCTGCATATCAGCTGCCATCCGGACACGGGACTGGCGCCTGAATATGCCCATTATGACGGCACGCCGAACAACGAGAACGGCTACGGGCATTTCTTCAGCGACTCCTATCGCGTCGCGGCCAATGTCGGCCTCGACTATGAATGGTTCCGCGCGGACGAATGGCAGGTCGGGGAGGCGAACCGGGTCCAGGCATTCTTCGCGGACAAGCGGCCGGACGATTACCGCCGCTATACGATTGCCGGCGAGCCGTTCGAGGAGAAGTCGCTGCATCCTGTCGGCCTGATCGCGACGAATGCGATGGCATCGCTTGCCGCGGACGGTCCGCATGCGCGCGCGAACGTGGAGCTGTTCTGGAACACGCCGGTACGAACCGGCGACCGGAGATACTACGACAACTGCTTGTACTTGTTCGCCATGCTGGCGCTGAGCGGCAAATTCCGGATGTGGATGCCGAAGCAATAGCTGCAGCGGTAGCAGGTATAGGCCAACAACCGATAACGAAAGAATGGACCGACAGGCGATGTGGCTGTCGGTCCATTCTATTGTGTAGAAGAATCTTAGCTGGAATTACGTTACGCCTGCGCGCCTACGCTGACGCGGATGACGTTCCAGGATGCCTTGCCGAGACGGGCGTCGATGCGGTTGCCGTCAGCCTTGGCCGAGCCGTTCGCATGCGGCAGTACGCGGTTCGAATCGACTGCCGAGTTCACGGCCTTCAGGTCATCGTTCTCGAGCACGAGATGTTCGATGACGTTGCAGGATCCGAAGCTGCGCAGGTCGACTTCCAGCGGCAGCGCGTTCTCGAGATCGCGGTTCACGGCGAATATCGTTACTTCGCTCTTCTCTTCGTTGTATACGGCGACGGACTCCAGGTAAGGCACGTCCGTGATTTCCTTCGTGTCGTACTTCGGCGACTGAATGAGCGGGACAAGCGCTTGGCCGCGTCCGTATACGGAAGCGTGCATGTAAGGATAGAAGATCGATTGCGCCCATGCCTTACCGCCGTTCTCGGTCATGATCGGCGCAATGACGTTAACAAGCTGCGCGAGGCACGCCATCTTGACGCGGTCGGCATGCTTGAGCAGGCTGATCAGCATGCAGCCGACGAGCAGCGCGTCTTCCATCGTGTAGATATCTTCGAGCTGAGGAGGCGCAACTTGCCAAGGATCCAGCTTCTTGTCCTGCGCATTGGAATGGAACCATACGTTCCATTCGTCGAAGGAGAGGAACATCTTCTTCTTGCTGCGCTTCTTGGCCTTCATGTAATCGCAGATCGCGATGACGCTCTTGATGAACTCGTCCATCTGCAGCGAGCGGGCGAGGAACGTCGGCGTATCGTTGTCGGGATTGCCGTAGTACTGGTGGAGCGATAAATATTCGACGTGATCATACGTGTGATCCAGGACGGTCGCTTCCCAATCGGCGAATGTCGGCATGCCGAGACCGGAGCTGCCGCATGCGACGAGCTCGATCGTAGGATCGACCCATTTCATGACTTTCGCGGATTCGAGCGCTGCGCGGCCGTATTCGTCGGCAGTCTTGTGTCCAATCTGCCAAGGGCCGTCCATTTCGTTGCCTAGGCACCATGTCTTGATGTTGTGCGGGTTCTTATAGCCGTGGCTGACACGCAGGTCGCTCCAATACGAGCCGGAAGGATGGTTCGCGTACTCGACGACCTGGCGCGCGTCCTCGACGCCCTGCGTGCCGAGGTTGATCGCCCACATCACTTCGGTGCCGGCGGATCTGCTCCAATCGACGAATTCATTCATGCCGAATGCATTCGGCTCAACCGTGCGCCATGCCAATTCCAGACGGTTCGGACGCTTGTCCTTCGGACCGACGCCGTCCTTCCAATCGTAGCCGGACACGAAGTTGCCGCCCGGATAACGCACGATCGGTACCTGCAATTGCCGGATCAATGCCAGAACGTCCTTGCGGAAGCCTTGCTCGTCCGCTTCGGGATGTCCAGGCTCGTAAATGCCGCCGTACACGGCGCGGCCGAGATGCTCGATGAAGGAACCGTACAGCCGTCCATCGATGTCGCCTATGACAAAATCCTTATCCACGGTCATGCGTGCGGAATGCTGGGTCACTCAAGATCACTCCTATACCGATTAATAATAATATTGATTCGGATCGATTAGATCCCTACATCTATTAAAGTAAAAAGGCAGATAAAATGCAAGTGTGAATTGTAATTTCCCAGGATTTATGGTTATATTAATTCAAAAGAGCGAGCGGAGTGAGTAAGTATGATTCGAGCATCAACCGATCAACGATGGCTGCCTCTCTATGAGGCGCTGGCAAGCGAGGTGCGTCTGAGGCTGTTGGATATTCTGGCGGACGGTCCGCTCAACGTGAAGGATCTGGCCGGACAGCTGCAGCTGAGCAGCGCGATCTTAACCATGCATGTGCGTAAGCTGGAGCAAGCGGGGTTGATCCGGACGGAGATGCGGCGGGTGAACGGCGGGACGCACAAGATGTGCCGATTGGCCGAGAATGAGGTGATGATCCGGCTGCCGCAAGAGGGCGGCCGCGAACGGCAGTACCACGAACAGACCATCCCGGTCGGACATTACACTTCGTTCGAGGTGCAGCCTACCTGCGGACTGGCGACGCGCGAGAAGGTGATCGGCCAATTCGACGATCCCCGGTATTTCCTGGAGCCGGAACGGGTAAGTGCCGGCATCCTATGGTTCGGACAAGGCTACGTCGAATACAAGACGCCTAACTACCTGCTCTCGGGCCAGAAGCCTACGGAGCTCGAAATTTCGGTCGAGATCGCCTCGGAAGCGCCGGGCATTAACGATACATGGCCCTCGGACATTCGGTTCTATGTGAATGACGTGCTGCTGGGCGAATGGACGAGTCCCGGCGATTACGGCGGCGAGTCCCGCGGGCGTTACACGCCGGCGTGGTGGAACGTGAACCAGTACGGCCTGTGGAAAGTGATACGCGTCGGCGAACAGGGCACTTACATCGACGGGCAGCAGATCTCGGATACGACCATACAAGACCTTAAGCTCGAGAAGCATTTCTGGACGCTGCGATTCGCCGTGGAGGAAGATGCCCGGCATGTCGGAGGGCTGACGCTGTTCGGCGCAGGCTTCGGCAATTATAACCAAGACATCCGATTCCGCGTGTACTACGGCGAGGGCGAGTAGGCGGCGAGCGTGTATCATGCCGTCGTTAGTCGATCGGAATTTGGGCGAAGAGGCGAGCCGCCGAAGACAGCGGTTCGCCGCTTCGCGTGCACAGGACGATCGGGTTGCGGGTATGGACGCCCGGTACCGACACGACAGCCAATTCGCCTCGCTTAAGATCATCCCTGACCTCAAGCGAGGAGACGAAGGTAATGCCGTAGCCTTCCTTGACGGCACGGATCGTCTCGCTCAGCCCGTTCACTTGCAGGCCGACCCGCGGCGCGCCTGCATTCAGCAGGCTGCAGCAGGCGAGCAGCTTCTCGCGGGAGGAGCTTCCTTCTTCGCGAATGACGAACGGCTCGTGGATGAGCGTATGGAGCGAGGCTGTGCGGCCCGCGAGCGGATGGCCGGCATGCACGACGAACAGCATGTCGTCCTCGAGCATCAGCTTGCCATCGATAGAGGCCGGCGCTTGACGCCCGCCGCCGATGAAGGCGATATCGGCCTCGAACTTCTGAAGCAGCTCGTATGCATGCATGGAATTCGTCGAGGTCAGCTCGACCTCGACTTGATCGTACTCGCGCTTGAATCTCGCGAGCATGCGGGGCAGCAGGAAATTCGCGGGCAGATACGTAGCTGCGATGCGCAGCTTGCCGAGCGTGCCCGCCTTATAAGCCGCGATCGAGCGTTCCATCTCGGTCTCTAGCGCGAATAAGCGGACGGCTTGCTCCGCGAGCGTCTGGCCGGCTTCAGTCAACAGGATGCCTCTGCCGCTCGGCGCGAGCAGGGCGATGCCCAGCTCTTGCTCCAACCGCTTGATCGATGTCGTGACGGCCGGCTGGCTGATGCGGAGCGACTCTGCCGCGCGCGTCACGCTTCCTTCTCTCGCGGCAGCCAGGAATAACCGGAGGCTGTGAAGATTCATTCGATCGGGCTCCTCTCTTCGATTCATAACTTAAATTAATGTAACTGTATAATAGATATATTATACTTATTGCTCAATTGCTTCTATTCTAATGGTAGATGAAAGCTGCCGCAATCGGCAGCATCGAAGAGGAGGATGAGTAGGATGAAGGAATCGGGTCGAATGAGGTTGATCTGCACGGCGTGCGATAAGCGATATGCGATTGACCGCTCAGCACACGCATGCAGCTGCGGCGGGCTGCTCGAAGTCGAATGCGATCGAAGCGGATATGATGCGGAGCGGTTGAAAAGGCTGTTCCATGATCGGCTCTCCGAACGGATGTCGCCTGCTGCAAGCGGCGTATGGCGCTACAAGGAGCTGATCCATCCGGATCTGGACGAGGCGCAGATCGTGACCAAGTACGAGGGGAATACCGGCCTCTACGCGTCGGAAGCGGTCCGCAAGCATGCGGGCATCAGCCGGCTGTGGCTCAAGGCACAGAGCGAGAATCCCAGCGGCTCGTTCAAGGATAACGGAATGACCGTAGCGGTGTCGCATGGGCGTTCGCTCGGCTACCGCAGATTCGCCTGTACCTCGACAGGCAACACTTCGTCCTCGCTTGCGATGTATGCGGCGCTGGCAGCGGCGGAGGCCGCGATTCTCGTGCCGAGCAAGGACGTCTCGATGAACAAGGTGCTTCAGACGATCGGGTACGGCGGCCTCGTATACCCGATCGAAGGGACGTATGACGACGGAATCCGCTTCCTGCGCGAGCATGCGGAAGGGCTGGGGCTCTACGTGTGCAATTCCATTAATCCGCTGCGGATCGAAGGGCAGAAGAGCATCCTGTTCGAAGCGGCGCAACAGCTCGAATGGTCGCTGCCCGATTGGATCGTGCTGCCGGGCGGTGCGCTCAGCAATGCTTCCGCATTGGGCAAAGCCCTTCGAGAATTGCGGGAATTGGGCTTCGTCGCGGAGCTGCCGCGCATCGCTATCGTGCAGGCGGAAGGCGCGAGTCCGTTCCATCGGATGATCGAGAGGAAGGAAGCCGAGCTCGTGCCCGAGCTTAACCCGCGTACTTGCGCATCCGCGCTGAACATCGGGCATCCGCCCAGCTGGCGCAAGGCAAGACGCGAGCTCGAGCTGGCGGCAGGCGTAACGGTGTCGGTCAGCGATCGCGAGATCATGGAGGCGAAGCATGTGATCGACCGCAGCGGCATCGGCTGCGAGCCTGCTTCGGCCGCGGGCGTAGCCGGATTGCGCAAGCTCGTCGCGAGCGGCACGATCGATAAGGAGCAATCCGCGATGTGCATCTTGACGGGGCATATGCTGAAGGACACGGAGATTATGCGGAGCGATGGTGCCGAACTGAACATGCAGAGCGTGGCGATGGGTGAACTGCGGGTAAGATTGGCCGTTAACGCTCATAGTTATTATCTATAGCGTATATTGATTCTATATATTTCCGCAATAGCCTGCCGCTATGATACAACAGAAGTATTCTAGCGGATCGGGGTGGTTGAGATGCATGCGATGCAAGGGATGAATACGGGCTTGGCTGCAAACGGAGCGGCGAATCAATGGGAGGCAGGGCGATACGATGCTTATATGCCGTTCGTGTCGCAGGGCGGCATGGACATGATCGGCATGCTGGACGTGAAACCGGGGGCATTCATTATCGATTGGGGCTGCGGGACAGGTGAACTGGCGGCACGAATCGCAGAGAACGGAGCCGATGTGCTCGGCATCGACTTTTCCCGGGAAATGATCGAAGAGGCGGCGCGTAAATATCCGAATGTCCGCTTCGAGCGAGCGGACGGACAACGGTACATATCCGCTCGCAAGGCGGATGCCGTGTTCAGCAATGCCGCGCTCCATTGGATGCAGGATGCGGAAGGCGCGGCAGCTTCGATTGCTGCGTCGTTGCGGACAGGCGGGCGATTCGTGGCGGAATTCGGCAGCGTAGGCAATGTCGCGGCGATTCGGGAGGTGCTCGAGACGGCATTCTCGGCGATCGGCGCGGCAGATCGGCTGCGATTCCCATGGTATTTCCCGTCAATCGGACAATATGCGACGGTGCTGGAACAGCGAGGAATGCGCATCGAGTGGGCGGCCTGCTTCGATCGCCCGACCCCGCTGGGAGGCGGCGAGCGCGGGCTGCAGATCTGGCTCGATACGTTCGCCAATGGCATCCTTGCGGTACTTTCGGCCGATGAGGAGAAAGAAGTGCGGCGCAGGACGGAAGAGGCGCTGCGAGGACGGTTCTACGCTGAGGAGAGATGGACGGCGGATTACCAGCGAATCCGGGTATCGGCCGTGAAGCGCTAAGCGAACGGCCTGGCGTCCGACATGCGAATGCAGTAAACGGAATACATGATCAGCGTAATAAGATGAGGCCTGTTCCAGTCGGATGGAGCGGGCCTCTTGCGTATGCGGATCGGGAATGTTCGGAAACAGCTGCGAATCACGGTTGAGCTCTCGTTATTTATGTTAGATAAGTTGACGTTACTGAGCGGGACGGCGTATGATATAGAGTAAATAGTCTTAATTATTCGCATATATGTTATAATATCTAACATTATTAATCCAAGTAATCATTTTCCAGCCAGATTCCGGACGAGGAGGCGGTCACTTTATGTCGACTGCAAGGTCATCCCACAGTCAGTCTTACGATGCACTCACCTATTATGATGAAATGTATGAAAGCGATCTGACTGTAAGAAGGCATTATGGGGCGATTCAGCACGCTTTTGCCACGATGAAGCCAGCGGAATTGGCCGCCCGTCAACTGTCCATCGAGAAGCGCATGCTGGAAGAGGGCATCACGTTCACGCTGTATGCACCGGACCAGCCGGAGCCGCTGGAGAGGACGATTCCGTTCGATTACGTGCCCCGCGTCATACCGGGCGCCGAATGGGATTTCATCGAGCGGGGTCTTGTGCAGCGGGTGAAAGCGCTGAATGCTTTCACGTACGATATTTATCACGAAGGGCGCATCATGCGCGACGGATTGATTCCGAGGCGAATGGTCGTAGGCAACCGCTATTTTCGTCCGGAGATGTCGGGCATCGAAGTCCCTCTTCATGCGTACATGACGACCTGCGGAATCGATCTCATCCGCGACGAGCAAGGCCAATACTACGTGCTGGAGGATAATCTGCGGTCGCCCTCGGGCTTCTCTTACCTCTACCAAGGGAGGGCGCTCATGCGAGAGGTGTTCCACGATATGTATCTCTCGAGCACGGTGCGTGACGTGGACCGCAGCATGAACGATTTCCTACAGACACTTCGCAGCATCGCGCCTGGGGGCAAGCGGAATCCGCTTATCGTCCTGCTGACGCCCGGCGTCTATAATTCGGCCTACTACGAGCATACCTACTTGGCGCAGCAGATGGGCATTCATCTCGTCGAAGGGCGAGATCTCGTCTATAAGGAACATAAGATCTACCTGCGCGATCTGCGCGGACTGCGGCAAGTGGACGTGATCTACCGGAGAATCGATGACGATTACTTGGATCCGCTCGCTTATCAGCCGGATTCGGTGCTCGGCGTCCCCGGCATCATGAACGCATACCGCGCCGGCAATGTGACCATCGCGAACGCGCCGGGCACGGGCGTTGCAGACGATAAAGCCGTGTATGCCTTCGTGCCCGAAATGATTCGCTATTATCTGAACGAGGAGCCGATTCTTCCGAACGTGCCGACCTACATTCTCTCGCGTAAGGAAGACCGCGAATACGCATTGGAGCATCTCGATGAGCTCGTCGTGAAGGAGACCTCGCTGTCGGGCGGTTACGGCATGCTGATCGGTCCGAGCGCGTCGAAGCAGGAAATCAATCGGTTCGCCGACGCGATTCGCCAGGATCCGGACCGCTATATCGCCCAGACGACGATGCAATTGTCGAGGGCGCCGATCATGCTGAACGGCGCGATGACGCCGCGCCATATCGATCTCAGAGCCTTCGTGCTGATGGGGCAGGAGCCTATCGTCATTCCGGGCGGCCTTACCCGCGTGGCCATGAAGGAAGGATCGCTCGTCGTGAACTCCTCGCAGGGAGGCGGAGTCAAGGATACTTGGGTGCTGAAGTAGAGGCGGCGCATGTGCGGCGGAAAATGAATAAGGAGGCAGAGGCGAATGTTGAATCGCAATGCGGAGGCGTTATTCTGGGTCGGCCGTTACATGGAGCGGGCAGAGAACCATGCTCGGCTCATCGATGTGCATTATCACCTCGAGGAAGGCCATGCGGCACAGGAGGCTCGGGGCGATGACGGGGCGCCGTGCAAATGGTCGGGAATCGTCGACGCGCTGGGCAGCCGGACGGATTATGAAGAGCGGTATGGCAGCTCGTATCGCGAAGCCGAAGTGATCCGTTACGTTACGCTGGATCGCGACCATTCCAATTCGTTATTCGCATGCGTCTCTCATGCGAGGGACAATCTGCGTTCGCTTCGCGAGAAGCTGCCTTCCGAATTGTGGGATGTCGTGAATGGCTTCTATCTCTGGCTCCGCGATCCGGGGAATGAAGCTGTGCTGAAGCAATCGCCGCATCGCTTCTTCGTGCGGGTGAAGGAATGGGCTGCCTTGTTCCAAGGGATGGCGCAATCCGTCATGCCGAGGGAGAACGAATGGCACTTCATGGGTTGCGGCCGGTATCTGGAGCGCGCCGAGAATACGCTCCGCATCCTGCAGGTTGCGCATGGCAGGCCCTCCGCGGATTGGGCGGAACGCTACTCCTACCTGCAGGCCGTATTGAAATCGGTCAGTGCCTATCAGGTGTTCCGCCGGTATCATTCCGACAGCTTGCGGGATGACACGGTATTCGAATTTTTGCTGCTGCACGGCGCATTCCCGCGGTCGGTCCAGTATGCAATGCAGACGTTGACGGGCCATCTGAAAGGACTGGAGCTCCAGGCTCCGGCGGTGAAATCCTCCCATGTCAAGCTGGTGCGCCAATCGGGCAAAATCGTAGCCGAGCTTTCGTGCCTAGGCCGCGAGGATCTCGAGTCCGGGAATGAGACGCAAATTCTGTATCAGATGACGGGAAGCTGCGGCAGCTTGGGGACGGCTTTCGCGAACGTATTTTTTCGATTCGAGGAGGTCGGCGCATGAAGCTCGTCATCTCTCACATGACGGAATACGCATATCCGTCGCCGGTTACGGACAGTGTCAATGAAATTCGGCTTTCGCCGTTCACGAACGAGCACCAGTCCTGCTACCAGCATGCTATCACGGTTGAACCCGCCGCATCCTTGTTCAGTTACGAGGATTACTACGGCAATCGCGTCCATGCTTTCTCCGTCAATGCGCCGCATCGGAGGCTGGCGATCAAGACGCAAATGACGGTAATGACGAAGCTGGCGGCTAGGAGCAAGGATTTGTATTCCTTGATGCCGGCTGAAGCCGCTTGGAGCAGTCTGCAGCATGAACAGATCCAGAACCGCTATGCCGAGTTCCTGCTGCCGACGGCTTACACGATGCCTCTGCCTGAAGTGCAGGCATACTTGCATACGATTCCGGTTGCGCCTGACGAGGGGGGGAGCGCGGCAAATGGCTTGGGGACTGTCGGCGTGTATGAGTGGCTTAGCCGGCTGAACGGCAAGATTCGCGCGGATTTCGTCTATGATCCCGCTGCAACAGATGTCCAGTCGACCGTAGCCGAAATTATGCAGCGCCGGCGAGGGGTGTGTCAGGACTTTGCCCATCTGATGCTGGCCGTGTGCCGCAGCAAGGGCGTCCCGGCAAGGTATGTGAGCGGCTATCACTTCGTTGGGGATCTTCAGGGCGGCAACGCTGCCTTCGAGCAGGCATCGCATGCGTGGGTCGAAGCGTATGTTCCCGGCGAAGGATGGTGCGGCTTCGATCCGACGAACGACGAGCCGATCGGGCAGCGGCACGTGAAGCTGGCGCATGGTCGGGACTATCGCGACATTGTGCCGGTTAAGGGAGTCTATCGCGGGACCGGCGTGCAAGAGTTGAAGGTGACGGTCGACGTCCGCAATGCGGAGGAACGAATCGATTGACCCGCTGCAATCGACCCCATTCATGCGCATATAAAAAGCCGTGCAGACCCGAGCGATCGAGTCTGCACGGCTGCTTCGCGTCCTACAAAGACAAGCCTTCATCCGCCTTGCGTTCTTGTTCGAATTGCTCCAGCAGTTCCATGGCGCGTGCTCGATCCTTCGGCTTCACTTCGAGGCGGAATACGGTCGATTTCTGTACCCCTCCGTTGAATGCAGCCCCCGGCGTAATGCCGGACGGTGCGCCGGATTGATTCGTATCCACCCGGTTGCGGACATTCTGCGACTTCAGGTACGCACTCTTCCGATCGAGCTCCTCCGCGTGCTCGCCTCGTGCGGTGGCAATCGTAACCCATCTGCTCTTACTGATAACTGCGACGATTAGAGCGACTAGAATGAGGACTCCCAGAATGATCCAGATCGTAACCATCATCCATCACCTCTTCTTCGGGGGCAAGCCCCCTCGTTTTTGTCAGCAGGAAGGCGGCGTACCTACACATACCCGATTGTCAGCGCAGCGAAACAGGGGGAGGCTAGATGAACTTGCGGTGAATCTTCTTGCCGTCGCAGCTGAAGACGATCGGTTTATCTTCGACAACCGTCTGCAGATGGACTCCTTTGCCCCATAGCTGTGCGACATAAGGCAATGTGCGCTCCACATATTTGAGATCGAGCTCGACGCCCTCGTACTGATGGGAGAGATAGAGATCGCCTGTGCGATTATAATCGCCGTCCGTGACGACGATGCAAGGGAATCCGCCGTTGACGCGCGACACGACCAGCTGATCGCGGATATTCTCCCAGGACTTATCGGTAATTTTCCACTCCGGCCCTTTCTTCTCGAACACGTAGAGGTCGAGCTCGCCGACAAGCTGTTTCGTCAGGTAGTTGCGCAAGAACGATATATCGGCATCCTCTTCGCGCACCTCGAACATTTTTTCCCGACCCTTGCCCGGCACCCGCCCGAACCGTTCGCGCTCCTCCTGCGTCGGATTGTCCCATCGCTTCTCGATGTCCTCGAAGATCTTGAGGCCGAGGTAGTAAGGATTGAGGCTGTGACGGGACGGCTGCACGACGGAAGCATTCAGCTTCGCGAATTCGATCGTCTCCTCGCTCGTCAGGTCCAGCTCGCGGATGATGCGCTGATGCCAGTACGAAGCCCAGCCTTCGTTCATGATTTTCGTCTCGATCTGCGGCCAGAAGTAGAGCATCTCGTCGCGCAGCATGGACATGATGTCGCGCTGCCAATCCTCGAGCACGGTCGAATACTCCTCGATGAACCAGACGATGTCCTTCTCGGGCTCGGGCGGGAACCGTTTCGGCTGCTCCAGCGCCTGCGCGAGCTTCTCGGCTTCTTCCTGCGTGACATCCAGCGACCATAGGTCATCGTAAGGGTTCTTCGACGGTCCTTGACCGCTTACGCGATCCTTCTCGTGCTGCTTGCGGCGCATCTCGATGTACCGGGCCTTGTCGAGTCCGTACGGCCGGAGCAGCGTAGGCTCGATATGCTCCTGGATCGCGAGCACCGCGTCGATGAACCGCTCCACTTGCTCGGCACCGTGCTCTAGCTCGTAGCCGGCGACCCGCTCGGCCGTGGCAGACATACTCTCGACCATATTCCGGTTGGAGCGGCTAAAGCGCGCATTGTTCTTGAAAAAATCGCAATGGGCAAGCACGTGGGCGACGATCAGCTTGTTCTGGATCAGAGAGTTGCCTTCGAGCAGGAATGCGTAGCAAGGATTGGAGTTGATGACGAGCTCGTAGATCTTGCTGAGGCCAAAATCGTACTGCATCTTCATTCTGTTGAACGTCTTGCCGAAGCTCCAGTGCGAGAATCGGGTCGGCATCCCGTAAGCGCCGAATGTATAGATGATATCGGCCGGACAAATCTCGTAGCGCATCGGATAGTAATCCAGGCCGAAGCCCGCGGCGATCTCGGTAATCTCGTCGATCGCCCGTTCCAGCTGCTTCATGTCGTCTTCTGTCACTGGCTGTCCCCTCCGCTATCCAGGTTATGCGAGCCGTGCCTCGGCTGCTCGGGCTCTCCATGCCCTATGTATATGTGCAAGCAAGCTGGCGGATGACGGGAGAATGACGGCTGCGTCCACACTTCGCCGCAAGGCAACATTTTCCCGAAACGTCTAGGCCCCAAGTCGCGTATATAGGAGAAGTTCTTCGAAGGAGCAACACTTACCAGGGAGGGGACAAGAAGAATGGAAGTATATCAAGGGGGCAAGGACGGCAACACGGAGAAGGAATTCAAGCTGCCGCCGAACTTCTGGAAGCGCGTCGGACTCGGCGCGGTCGTCGTCGGAGCGATCTGGCTAGGTTCGTCCACGTATTATACGGTGGAAGAGACCGAGCAGGCAGCCATCTTGACGTTCGGGAAATACACGACAACCCAGGAGAGCTCGGGGCTGCACTTCAAGCTGCCGTATCCGATCCAGCAAGCGGTGAAGGTGCCGGCTAACCTGACGCAGAAGACGCAGATCGGCTACCGCGAGCATAACGGGCAGATTACGCCGGTCGAGGAAGAAGCGCTCATGATTACGGGCGACGAGAACATCGTATCCGCCGACGCGGTCGTCGAGTGGAAGATCGCGAACGTTCGCGACTATCTGTACAATATCGACGACGCGGAGCATTTCCTGCGCAACTCGGCGAGCAGCGCGATCCGCTCGGTCATGGGCTCGACGAAGCTCGACTACGCCATCACCGAGGGCAAGACCGTCATTCAGACCGACGTCAAGAAGAAGCTCGAGGAGCTGCAGGAGCGCTATAACACGGGCATTCAGATCATCGACTTGAAGTTCCAGGATATCGAGCCGCCGGAAGGCCAGGTCGCGACGGCGTTCAAGGAAGTTACGAACGCGCGCGAGGAGAAGAACACGAAGATCAACCAAGCGCAGAAGTACGTCAACGACCGTCTGCCGAAGGCGCGCGGCGAAGCGCAGGCACTGATCGAGGGCGCTGAAGCCGAGAAGAAATCCCGGATCCTGAACGCGCAAGGCGACGTGGCGAAGTTCAACGCCGTCTATACCGAATACGTGAAGAATCCGGAGGTTACGTCGGAACGTCTCCTGCTCGAGACGATCGAGCGCATCCTGCCGAATGCGAAGATCATCGTGACCGACGGCAGCGGAAGCACGGTGAACTACCTGCCGCTGGATGAACTGATGAAGTCGCGCACGGGCGCTAAAGCGAGCGCGGGTGCGAGTGCGAGTACGGGAGCGCCGGCGACGAATACGGGCACGAATGCAACGGAAGGAGGTGCTGGCCAATGACCACGCAAAAATGGGTAATGACCGGCATCGGCGCTTTCCTGGTTATCATCGCGCTGTTCGGCTCCATGTTCATCGTTCGCGAAGGCGAATACAAGGTCGTGCTGCAATTCGGCGAAGCGATCCGGATCCACGAAGAACCGGGGATCAAGTTCAAGATCCCGTTCATTGAGTCGGTCACGACGCTGCCGAAGTACCAGAAAGTATACGACAGCCAGCCGACGACGATCCTGACGAAGGACAAGAAGCCGATCATCGTCGACAACTATACGGTATGGCGGATCAGCCAGCCGCAGCAGTTCCTGCGGTCGCTTCAGACGGTCGGCACGGCTGAAAGCCGTCTCGGCGATGCGGTCTACAATGCCATCAGACGGAAGCTGTCGGAGATCGAATATGGTTCGATCATCAGCGAGAATACGTCGCGGGGCGACTTGAACGACGAGATTACGCGCATCGTCCAAGACGTGGCCGTGAATCAAGGCTACGGCGTCGAGATCGTGGACGTACGGATCAAGCGTACCGACCTGCCTGAGGAGAACAAGCAGAGCGTATACAATCGGATGATTTCCGACCGTCAATCGATCGCGGCAGGCTATCTGTCCGAAGGCGACGAGGAGTCCCGGAAGATCACGTCGAATGCTGACCGCCAAGCGTCCGAATTGATCTCGCAAGCGCAGGCCGACGCGAAGAAGATTATCGCGGAGGGCGAAGAAGAAGCGGCGCGAATCTATAACGAATCGTACGGCAAGAATCCAGGCTTCTACAAGCTGTATCGAACGCTCGAAAGCTACATCACGTCCTTCCAAGGAGAACCGGTCATCATGCTGCCAGCCGATTCGCCGTATGCAAGGTTCTTGATGGGCGACCGGCAGTAAGCAGACATTCCTATCGCAGCGGCAAGACAGACAACGCCCATCCGGCTTCGATGCCGGATGGGCGTTGTCGTTGGTGCGGCAGCAGCGAGACTATAACCGAATGAATTCCACGCCGGCGAGCTGATGATCATCGAGCGCGATGAGCTGATCGGAGCCGCTTAAACGCAGGAGCGGCGAGCACGGACGCTCTGTCAATCCGACGACGAGAGCCGTCCGGCCTGAAGGCGTGCGCACCGTGCTGCCTGGCAGCATCTTGGGGATGGACTGCGATAAGGCCATCGTCTCGCGAGCGGCGAATAACCGGTCCGGAAGCGCGAGCAGCACCTCCAGCGCACCGTAGTACATCGTCTCCGACACATCCGACAGATGATCGAATAGATTGCAGAGGTAGCACAGCTTCGCCGCATGCGCGAACGGTTTATCCGTCGTGCTGCGGCGGTGGCGGTCGCCGGCAACGTTCTGATGTTGCAGAATGATATGCGGGATGAACGAGCCTGCGGGGTAATGGGGCTTGGCGAACAGATAGCCGACCAGCGGGTGCTCAGAGTCGTCGGCATCCGTAAGCATCTTCCCGATATCATGCAGCAGGCATCCGGCAATCAGCTCCATCCGGTCGGCATCTTGCCAGCCGAGCTTGTCTGCGGCCTGCGCGGCCCAGAGGGCAACGTTAACGACATGCGCATAGAGCTGCAGGCTGATCGGCACAGAGCGGGAAGGGAGCGGAACGACAGTGCCGCGTGCCGAGACATAGCCGTTAATCGCGCTTGCCGCTTCTTCCAGCTCAGCTGTCGCGAAGCGATCGTTGCAGGCTTCCAGGTACACGGAGCGGATCGCATGGACCAGCCTGATCCAAGCCTGCGAGTCCATCAGCTCCTCGAAACGGACATCGCGCGTCTCTTCGTCCTGCACGACCGCCTTGTCGATGCCGTATCGTTTCAGCTCAGCGAGCAGCTCCATCGTCAAGAGCGCGCCGGGTTCGGCGATCAGCTGGCCCATCGTGCCATATATAGGCCTGGCCGCCGTACATGCGCCAGGTCGAATCGATTCCACTAACATCAGATGCATCTCGATCACTCCATTGCACTAACCTTCGAGTAAGCAGGGCTAGACCCTGAGAACCATTATGGCAATGAAGTTTGTGGAAAGTTACGCATCGTGTGTCAGTTTTCTGTTAGAAGGAATCAAGAGACGTTAACAGGCGTTAGAAGGGGAATGCAAAAACCAGCTTCGCGGGAAGCTGGTTAAGGCTGGAACTTATATCCGACGCCCCATACGGTCTTAATATGCTTGGGCTCCTTCGGATTGATTTCGATCTTCTTCCTGAGGTTCGTGACATGCACATCGATGGCTCGATCATTGACGAAGGAATCGACGCCCCTGAGCGCATTGATCAGCTCTTCGCGGCTGAAGACGCGGCCGGGATGCTGGCAGAATAAGCGCATGATCTCGAAGCTGGAATACGTCGTCTCGGTATGCTGCCCGTCCAATACGATTGTCCGCTTCTCCAGATCGATGCGGATGCGCTCTTGCGGAGTCGCGGAGCTAGGGACGGCGTCTGCGGCAGCCTGCATCTGCGGCATCGCTCGACGAAGCACGGTCTCGATGCGAGCCTTCAATTCCTGCATGCTGAAAGGCTTGCATAAGTAATCGTCGGCACCGGCCATCAGCACCTTGATCTTCTCGTTCACTTCGGATTTCATGGAGACGACGATAATCGGCACATCGGTGAGCTCTCGGAGGGTCACGCACAGGTCGGCGCCGTCTGCATCTGGAAGCATCAGGTCAAGCAAGATGATGCAAGGGCTGCTTGCGCGAAACAGCTCCAAGGCATCCTTCGCCGTCTGCGCGTGCTCGACTTCATAATGCTCGCCTGTCAGATAGAGCCGCAGCATCTCGCCGAAGATCAGGTCATCCTCGATTATTAGCACCTTGGTCATGCTTCCACCACCCAAAATGTATGGCGTATATTAAAAAAACAAATCTTTTCTTAACATTTTCTACTATTTCCTATTATAGCTTGCCGACTACTGGAAGTCTATTCAAGTTTTTGTCGATCGACGGCATGGTCGATTGCTTCGATCAGGCGGTTAATGGCCGAATCGAGCGCGCGCAGCAGCGCTTGCTCGCGCTCGGCGTTCATCGCGGCGCCGGCGATCGCGTGCTCCAGTTCGCCGGCCAGCCGATAGACGGTGCCTGCCGCCAGATTGCCGGCAGCGCCTCGCAGCGTATGGGCGAATCGCTTGGCGGCAGGACGATCGTCTTGGGCGAGCAGCTCGTCCAGGCGGGCTGCGGCGCCGGCGTATTCCCTGCGGAACGCGGCAAGCACCTGCAGCAGAATTTCCGCCTTGCCGTCCATCAAACGAAGCGCCTCATGCCAATCGAGCGCCTCTGCCTCCGCTTCATCTCCAGCCTCCGTCACCTCCGCCTCCGCATTTAAGCGGGGTTGGCGCGCTGCGGCCGCTTCTTCCCGGATCTGGCCGGCATCGCGCGGCGGCGCGAAAGCCGGCAGCCACTTGGCGAGCACGGCATACAGCCGTTCAGGCTGCAGCGGCTTCGTCATGACCTCGTTCATGCCGGCCTGCATGCAAGCCTCCTGCTGCGCCTTGGTCGTATCGGCCGTGAGGGCGATAATCGGCATTCCCGCGTAGCGCTGGTCGGCTCGAATGCGCCGCGTCGTCTCCATGCCGTCAATGACCGGCATATGGATGTCCATCAGGATAAGCCCGTATGTGCCGATCTCCAGCATGGTCAACGCTTCTCTGCCGTCGCCGGCCACGGTTACGGGGAAGCCTTCGGCTTCCAGCAGCGATCGCGTGACCATCTGGTTCACGAGATTGTCCTCTACGACGAGCAATGCCGGTCGGCTCGGCTTCACGGGCGCAAGCTTTGCCTCGGAGGCCGCAGCTGTGACAACCGCGGTCGCCGAAGCGGTCGCCCGCAGGCGCTCCTGTTCGCGAAGCGACGAGAGCGCGTGACGAATGCCGTACCGGCTGACCGGCTTCGTCATGACAGCATTCGGCTGCCAATTCGCGGCAAGCTGATCGATGGCGATGCGGCCGTTGAGCGAGGTGTAGACGACCGTGCGAATGCCGCGCAGGTCGGCCTGCCGCTTCATGTGGAACCATGTCTCCTCGCCGTACATATCCTCGGCTTCCATATCGAGCATGAGCACATCGATGCCCGGTTCCCGTTCAAGCGTCTCCGCGGCTTCCTTCCATGATGCTGCCGGCATGACGCGTCCGACCAGACTGCCGAGCGTCTCCGTTAACTGGCCGCGCATCTCGGCATGATCCTCTGCGATGAGCACGGTCCAACCTCGCGCGGCGTCTGCCGCAAGATGCGCTTGCGCAGGTTCGGCGGCTGCGGCGTGAAGCTGCTCGCTGCCGTCCCCGAGCCCGAACGGCAGCGTGAACCGGAACACGCTGCCGCGACCCATTCGGCTGGCAACCTCGATCGGGCTGCCCCCCATCCGTTCGACCAGACTGCTCGCGATGACGAGCCCGAGACCGGTTCCGCCGTATTTACGAGAGGTGGAGCCGTCAATCTGTACGAATGGCTGGAACAGGCGGCGCGTCTGCTCCTCATTCATGCCGATGCCGGTATCCGTGACGGTGAACTGCAGACGGATCGAAGATGCCGTCCGTTCTTCGACGCCGACATCCAATCGCACGATGCCGTGATCGGTGAATTTGACTGCGTTGCTCATGAGATTGAGCAGCACCTGGCCGAGCCGCGAAGGATCGCCGTGCAGCGAAGACGGAACGCCGGGATCGATGGCGATCAGCGCTTCGATGGGCTTATACCCCAGCAGCACGCTTACCGTCCCGCACATGCCATGCACGGTTTCCTCCAGCGCGAACGGGACAACGTCGATGTTCAGCTTATCCGCTTCGATTTTGGAGAAATCGAGAATGTCGTTCACGATCTGCAGAAGCGCATGCGAGGAGCTCTGAATCTTGTGCATGTAATCCTGCTGCACGACCGTCATGGACGTGCGGTTCATGAGGTGGGACAAGCCGATGATGCCGTTGAGCGGTGTCCGAATTTCATGGCTCATGCGGGCGAGGAACATGCTCTTCGCTTGGCTTGCTTCCTTCATCTCTTGCTGCGCGCGCATCCATTCCGTAATGTCTCGCGAGATCGCGGAGAAGAACAGCTCGCCGCCGTCTTCGGCGGCGTGGGCAACGATCGTCTGGGACACGACCGCTTTGCCGCCGCCCGGCAGCATCACCGTTGTCTCGTATTCCGCATACCCGTGACGCTTCGCTTCCGCGATAGCCTCTCCGAAGCGGACGGCGCCGCTGGTCGTAAGATACCGCTTGAAGTTCCGGGGGCCATCCCCGGTTCCGCGCCCGCCGAACAGATGATGACCGGCTTCGTTCATGTAGAAAATATTCCCGTGCGTATCGAAGGTAACGATGCAGTCATGCGCCGATTCGACAATGCTGAGCAGCCGATTCCGCATGCGGACCGTCTCCTTGAAGGCAGTCATATCCCTCGCGACGATGACCCAGCCCTTCGATGCGCCGCTCGGGTGCATCATCGCGGATATGTTCGCTTCGACCGGAATCCTCGTTCCGGATCGCGCGATCCATACCCATTCCGAATCGTCCGATGCTTGGCCGCTCCCGTCCATATGCCGGAAGAAGCGAGGGTCATCGCCATGATCGAGCCATAGCGCAGGCGTCTCGAGGCCGATCAGCTCCTCCGCGCGATAACCGAGCATCTCTTCGGCGCGGCCGTTGAACATCGTGATCCGGTAATCGGCATCCGTGACGATCATGGCATATTGATTGCGCCCGATGAACGCCTCGAACGGCTCGAACAGGCCGCGCAGGCTGCGCGTCATCTCGTTGACGGAGACCGCTAAGGAGGCGATCTCGTCCTGATTATGCGGTTCGATCGGCGCGATGGAGAAATTGCCGCGTGCCACCTTGTCGGTCACGTTCGCAATTTGGCGGATGCGCCGAATGACCGTGCGGTCCAGTAAGGTGTAGATGAGCAGGAATAGCACCAGCTCGGTGACGACGATGACGCCAAGCGTCATGCGCAAGAGCGATTGCTGAGGGGCATAGTAGGCTTCCTTGCCGAAAGCCAAGGCGAGTATCCAGTTGCTGCTGGGCACTTTCGTGTAGAATACCTTGACGGGATCGTCGATGACCAAGTCGACGATCCCGCTCTCTCGATGCAGACTTGCCTCGAGCTTGGTCTGCTCGGAAGGATAGTCCCGCAGGAAGTTGCGCTTCAGAATCACGTTCGGATTGCGATTGTACAGGATGTCCAGCCGGCTGTTGACGAGGTTAACGCGGCGGTCCTCGCCGATGCCGTTGTCCGTCTGCAGATAGGTGCGGAACAGCCGGGTCGCGTCGACCGTCAGGTAGATGATCTGCCTGACGCCGCCCCGCTCATCCAATACGGGTGCAAGAATCGGCAGCGCGTAGCTGCCGTCGGAAGCGAAGTAGGGGTCTTCGACGCTGCTTCGTCCGTTCTTGGCAAGCGCGAATCCGGAGGTGTCTCCGATATTCATCCAGCCGCCGTTCGACAGCGCAAGCTTGCCTTCCAGGTTCGCGATGCCGACATGCAGGAAATAGCTGTCGACATCGAGCGAGAGCTCCTCGGATAAATAGGCTAATTGTTGTTCCAGCGTCCCTTGGCGCATCCGTTCGGTCCGGCTGACGATCTTCAGTTCGGCCAAGCGGAGCAGCAGGAACGCCGATAGATTGTTGGCGGTATCGGCAACGGTAGCGAGCGTATTCTGCTCGAGCTGGCGGTTCAGCTTCTGCTTCGACATCGTGTAGTTGGCTAGGCCTGCCGTGCATAACGCGATGGTCGTGGTCACGAACAGCAGGGTGGCGAGCTTGACGCGAATGGATCGTAGCATGTGGATCATCCCATCCTTCTATTGGCTGCGAAGCTGGCATTCTATCCCTATAATAGCCGAGAATGGTGGATTGCGACAGAGGACGACGTTATTCGCGAGCATGGGGGCAGCGACTGCGACTAAGGGTCGAATCTAGCGATCGACACCTGTTGTTTCCTCCCCTACTATAGTAAAATGGTGGAAATCGAAGCGCGGTTGCCGCAGGGGGTTACCATAGTGGGACAGTCTGAATATGAGCGTGAATCCGTGTCCGTCCTGAAGGACATCCTGCCTGCAGAGCGCGGGACTGAAGCGGATCATGCCGCTTATCGCAAGCTGCTGGAAGCGGAGAGGCTGCTTCGCGTGATCGGCGAGTATGCGCAGGATGTCATCACGTACAGCACGACTGACGGCCGATGCAGCTATGTCTCTGCATCGGCTTACCGGGCGCTAGGCTATACGCCCGACGAATTGATCGCGATGGGAAGAGATATCCGGGAGCTGTTCGATATCCCGCCGAACGTGCTCGCGGGAACGTTAGATAGGGGTATGGTGTTCGAATCCCGCATTAGGCATAAGGACGGGACCTTCCGCTGGTTCGAGACGACCGTGAACAAGGTCGCTGCCGAGGAAATCGAGGCTGGAGCCGAGGAGATGCTGCTGTCGATCGGACGGGACATCACCGAACGGAAACGGATGGAAGAGCGGCTGCGGGAAAGCGAGCGGCGGTATAAATCCCTATTCGATTATAACCCGTCCAGCATCTACGCCTTCGATTCGGATGGCGGTCTGGCCTCCTTCAACATGCAGCTTGTGGAGCTGACCGGCTATGCAAGCGAAGAGCTGCAGCAGATTCCGTTCCGCGAGCTGATCCATGAGGACGACCGCCAGCGGGCCGAACAGATGCTGGCCGTCACGATGAGCGGGATTCCGGTGCGGTTCGAGGCCAGGATGGTTCGCAAGGACGGCGTCGAAGTTGCTTGCGGGGTGACGAATGTTCCGATCGTCGTGGACGGTCAGGTCGTCGGAGCTTACGGAATTGCGAGCGATATTCGCGAACGCAAGCAGTACATTGAGCAGATCGAACGGCTGAGCTATCGGCATAGCCTTATCTTAGGCGCAATCACGGAAGGTCTCTTCATGCTCGACCAAGAAGGCCGGGCGATCTTCCTCAATCCCGCTGCTGAGCGAATGCTCGGCTACGAGCTGGAGGAATTCGTCGGCCGCTGCAGCCATGATGTCATCCATCATACGCGGGCAGACGGCACGCCGTATACGCGCGAATCGAATCCGATCGCCCGGACGATCGAGGACGGCCTGGCGCGCTCCATGAACGATGAAGTGTTCTGGAGGAAGGACGGCACGAGCTTCCTGGTGGAGTATCGCGTCAATCCGATCATCGATGACGGGCGAATCGTCGGAGCGGTCGTCGTGTTCAACGACGTGACCGGGGAGCGCGAAATTCGCGCGGCGAAGGAGAATGCCGAACGGGCGGACCGCGCGAAGTCCGAATTCCTCGCGATGATGAGCCACGAGATCCGCACGCCGATGAACGGCATTCTGGGCATGACCGATCTGCTGCTCGAGACCGGTCTGACCGAGGAGCAGCAGGAATACGCGGAGATTATCCACTCGAGCGGCGAGACGCTGCTGCGCATCTTGAACGATATTCTCGATTTCAGCAAGATCGAAGCCGGCAAGCTTGTCTTGGAGGACGAACTGTTCGATCTGGCGGGCACGATCGCGATGACGATCGATCTGTTCAAGCCAAAGGCGGAGCAGAAAGGGCTGGAGCTGCTATGCAACGTCGCTCCCGATGTACCCGGAGCGGTCGTCGGGGATGCAACCCGATTCCGTCAAGTGCTCACGAATCTCGTCGGCAACGCGATCAAGTTCACCGAGCAGGGAAGCGTGACCGTATCGGTCGATGTCCGGCAGGGAGCCGGCGGCGAGGCAGGCAAGCTTCTTCGCGTCACGGTGAGGGATACCGGCATCGGCATACCGGCCGATAAGCTTCAGCATCTGTTCCAATCGTTCTCGCAGCTGCATCCGGCACTCAGCCGCACTTACGGGGGCACGGGGCTCGGCCTAGCCATCACCAAGCGTCTCGTCGAGCTGATGGGCGGCGTCATCGCCGTCGACAGCGTCGAAGGGAAGGGTTCGGTATTCGCATTCGAGATGGAACTGCACGGCGAGATCTGTTCGACGGCCGGCGATCACGAAGCGGATGCCGAACTGCGGGCGAACCGGGCGGCTAGGCCGCCTGCATGGCAACCCCATGCGCGATGCGCATCGACGGATTCCAGGTGCCTGCGCATTCTGCTCGCGGAAGACCATCCGGTGAACCAGCAGCTCTTCCTGCGGGTATTGGACCGGCTCGGATACGCGGCAGACGTCGTGCAGAACGGCGTCGAAGCGGTGGAGATGATTCTGAAGCAGCCTTATGACCTCGTCTTCATGGACATCCAGATGCCTGTGATGGACGGGATTAAGGCGACCGGGCTCATCAGGCAATTGCTGCCGGAGACGAAGCTTCCAGTCATCGTCGCCCTGACGGCTCACGCGCGCAAGGAAGACCGGGATATGTGCCTGACGGCAGGCATGGACGACTACGTCAGCAAGCCGATCCAGATGGACGAGGTCCGCCGCGTGTTTGACCGCTGGCGGGACGGGAAGGGGAAGGCGCAGTCGTGACCGCGCGAGTTGTCAATGAATTTACCAGTTGCATGCTTCGGACAACCATGAGATTCTAATCTACGACAAGGTACAGACATGAAGAAGGGCAGAAAAGCGAATGGGACATCCGAAGTACTACTTCCAGCACCTAAAGGCGCAATTGGGACCGCAGGCTTGGCATAATTTTCGAGTCGATGCAGCGGCATCGCTATTGTTCAGCTTATTCAACGCCGTATTCAATCAATTCTACATCCCGATGGCCATCCAGCAAGGCGCGAACAACATGCAAGTCGGCGTGCTCGCCGCAGCTCCTGCCATCGGGCTGCTCCTGTCGCCGTTGTGGGCGTCGTTCATCGAACGGAACGGACCGCGGCGCTACATGATCTATCCGAACTTGATCGGCCGAGCGCTCATCATCCTGCCGGCCTTCTTCGGCGTTCCGCTCGTCTATGTAGCCGTTGCGCTGCTCTTCCAGCTCATGATGGGGATGCAGGCGCCTGCCTACGCGTCGATGGTGACGCGCATGTATCCCCCGCAGCATCGCGGCAAGCTGATGGCCAACGTGCGCATCGGCATGGTCGTGCTCATGATCCCGCTGGCGTATCTGGTCGGGTATTGGACGGATGCGGCAGGCCCCGGCGGACCGCTAGCCGCGGCCGCGGTCATGGGAGTCCTCTCGATCCTGGTCTTCACGCGGGTGAAGGAATCGGAGCCGCAGCCGACTGCCGCGGCCGTTCGGAAGCGAGGCAGCTTCCGCGAGCAGTGGAGTCTCGTGAAGCAGAACCGCGAGCTGGGAATCTTTCTGGCGGCAACGACGTTCACGGGTTTCTGCAATATTATGGCGGGACCGCTCTATCAGATCATCCAGGTCGAACGGCTCGAATTGTCGAACGTGGAGATCGGATATGCGCGTATGACGTATTTTGCATGCCTGCTGGTCGCGTACTTCGTAGTTGGCCGGGCGATCGACCGCATCTCTGCGAAAAGCACGATCATCTACGGACTCCTCGCGTTCGCGGCGGTACCGACGTTATACGGGTTGTTCGGCAATTATCCGTCGGTTCTGATCGGCAGCGGCATCCAAGGAATCGGGGACGCGATCTGGGATATCGGCATCCTGGCTTATGTATTCCGCCTTGCCCCGGGCAGGGAGGCCGTCGTGTTCGGCCTGCATATGCTGCTGTTCGGCATCCGGGGGACGATCGGTCCGCTGCTCTCGACCGCGCTGGCCGGCTACGGGCTGCCGTTGTCGTGGCTGCTGCTCGGCGCGGCGCTGTTCGGCTGGATCGGCTGCGCGCTGTTCATCGCCATGGGCAGGCGGGGGCAGCGGCAGGCCGCATGAGGACAAGGGAGTAAGGCAAGAAGGGCGGTGCCATCGTAGGCATCGCCCTTTCTTTTCGCCATTAAATCTAATTCGCTGCAGCAATGTCGCGCTTGTGGAAGAACGATTTGAGCGCATGGTAGACCTCGCCCTTCTCGCGGATGACGTAATAGAGAAACGTCGGGAACGAAATGTTCTTGTAGGCCGACATGAGCGTACTGGAGCGGTTGTACTGGTTCACCTCGCCGTAGCCGAACATGTTCGACCGCTTGAGCAGCTCGCCGATCAACTTCACGCAGCGCTCGTTATCGCTCGTCAAGTTGTCGCCGTCGGAGAAGTGGAACGGATAAATATTGTACATATTCGGCGGGAAGCGGGAGTCGATGACCTCAAGCGCCTTGAGGTAGGCGGAGGAGCAGATGGTGCCGCCGCTCTCGCCCCGATTGAAAAATTCGTCCTCGGTCACGACCTTGGCTTCCGTATGATGCGCGATGAACACGATCTCGACTTTCTCGTACTGCGCGCGCAAGAACCTCGTCATCCAGAAGAAGAAGCTGCGCGCCACGTATTTTTCGAACGAGCCCATCGAACCGGACGTATCCATCATGGCCAGAATGACCGCGCTCGAGCTCGGCTTGATGATCTCCTCCCATGTCTTGTAACGCAGATCGTCCGGGGAGATCCCGTGGATGCCTGGCGCGCCGACGGTGGCATTGCGCTTCAGGTTCTCCAGGATGGTGCGCTTCTTATCGATGTTGGACATGATGCCTTTCTTGCGTATATCGTTGAAGCGGATTTCCTGCGTCTCGAGCATATCCTTATCCTTCGGCTTCAAGAACGGCAGCTCGAGCTCCGCGAACAGCATTGTCTCCAGCTCCTCCAGACTGATTTCCGCCTCGATGACGTCATCGCCGGGCTTATCGCCGGCACCCTCTCCCTTGCCGCCCTTCTGCGCGTTCGGATCGACGCCGAGCACGTCGCCGACTTGGCTGTCGCCGTCCCCTTGGCCGACATGCTTGCTCTTGTTGTGATTGTACACGAACCGGTATTCGTCAAGACTGCGGATCGGCACCTTAATGATCTGCTTGCCGTCCGACATGACGATATTCTCCTCGGAGACGAGATCCGGCAAGTTCTGTTTGACGGCTTCGCGAACCTTCTGTTGGTGCCTGGCTTGGTCTTGGTAGCCCTTCCTGTGGAGCGACCAGTCTTCGCGGGATACGATGAATAACGGTTGACCTTCCATATGAACGTGCACCTCCCACTGGTTAACTGCCGTTGTTATACAATATATTCAAGCCCGGGGCGGTTATGTGAGACAATATGCGCCCAAATCTAGCACTCGGGGATCGATTTGCGGCTGCATGCACCCATTCAGTATAGTAAGAGCAGGGAATCGTGAAGAATGGAGGCAAGCACATGGCGAGAATCGTCGCATTTCCGCCGTCGATCGATACGGGCTGCACGCGGCTCGTGCTCGGTTCGATGCCGGGCGAGGCTTCGCTGGAGGCGCAGCAGTATTACGCGCATCCGCGCAACAGCTTCTGGCCGATCGCGTACCGAGTGCTGAGCGAGGGGAAGCGAGTGCCGCCGGAGGCCTACGGGGAGAGGCTTCGCTTCTTGCTGGAGCATGGCGTCGCCTTGTGGGACGTGCTGCGCGCCTGCGAGCGGGAAGGCAGCCTGGATTCGGCCATCCGGGAGCCGGAGGCGAATGACTTCGACATGCTGTTCCGGCACTACCCGGGGATCGACACGGTCTATTGCAACGGAGGCAAGGCGTACGAGCTGTTCGCGAAGCGAGTGCTGCCGACGCTTACGGCAAGCCGGCCGCCGGCCTGCGTGAAGCTGCCTTCCACAAGTCCCGCGCATGCGGTTCCGTTCGAACGCAAGGCCGAAGCGTGGCTTGCGCTGCGGACAGGTTGGATCGCAACGGCGGGCGATCCGTAGCCGCATAGCAAAAAACGCCCCGATCCTTACGCTAGTCGCGCATGGGATCGAGACGTCAGTCAGTTTGCCTGCCGACGTGGTGGACACGGCTCGCAGCTAGGCAGAAGCGCCTATCAGCAGTCCGATGACGAACAGTCCCAGGAAACCGACGAGCAGCAGCGCGTTCAAGACGACGCCGATGATGCCGAATACCTTCCGCCGGTTCTTCGCGACGAGTCCGATGATGCCGAGGATTAAGCCGACAAAGCTGATCCCGAGCGCACCGAGAACGGCGAGAACGCCGCCAATCATCGACGTGCCGACCTCCATCGGGTCGATCGTATTCGGATCGATCGTCCCGTCGGGCGAGATATAGTCTCCCAGCGCGGCTACGGTCGCCGCGAAACCGATGATCATGACGACGATGCTGACGATTCCGATCACGAAGGAAGCGATGCCGAGTCCGGATTGGCGTACGGGAGCGGCTGCCGGCTCCTCGCCGAATACGGGCGGATATGGCGTCATCCCTTGCGGCTGCGAGCGGTAAGGCTGCCGGCCCTGTTGTTCTTCTTGCTGCGGAGGCTGATTGTGTTGATCCATGAATGTACGTTACCCCTTTACCTTTTTTGTCAATTATAACCGAATGGGAGGGATGAGGAAATGATGAGTTCGAATCGACAAGCGGCTTACGGCGCGGTCTATGCCGCCTTGGCCGTTGCTTTCGGCGCTTTCGGCGCCCATACGCTAGAAGACTTGATCCCGGCAGACAGCCTGGCTGTATTCGAGACAGCCGCGCGCTATCAGATGTATCATGCGCTGGCACTTCTCGTGATCGGGCTTGCGGCAGGCCAGATGGAGCATGCGGCCAAGGCTTGGCGCTGGGCGGGACGGCTGATCCACGCCGGCATTTGGATTTTCTCGGGCAGCCTGTACGCGCTTAGCCTATCCGGCATCAAGGTGCTTGGCGCGATCACGCCGATCGGCGGCGTCGCCTTCATCGCGGGCTGGCTCTGCGTGGTCGTCGCGCTGATGCGCAAAAAGTAGGGGCGGCAGTCCGATTCTGTCGAAATACTTAACCCCGTTAAAAAAAGAATGCCCTTCTGTTAATATTTCGATATAATGAAGTCAGTCAGGAAAATGGATCCATCCATATATAGACATGCATGTTCGAATGGGCCGCTTATCGGACTTTCCGAACAACTTCGTTATAGGAAGGATGTTCGCGCTTGTTGATACAAGAGGCAGCTGATTCCGTGAAACAGCAGCAATTCGCGTTTCCTTCCGCAGGCAGGCGATGGTTCATTTCGCTCGCTGTCTGCTTCATTGCGCTACTCGGGGTCGGCGCGGCCCACTTCTTCGTTCCGAAGGGAACGTGGAGCAGCCTGTTGACCACAGGCGCGGGAGCAGCCCTGCTTCTGTCCGCCTTCTGTCTGTTGTTCGGCTTGAACCGTGCCTTGGCCGTTCGAAGCCGGCACGGCACCTTGCTGACGGAAGCGGCGGACTCGGTGTTCCGGCATAGTCCCTTCTCCATGGCCGTTCTGGATGAGTCGGGGCGGTTCCGCGAGGTGAACGACGGGACCGTGCACTTGCTCGGCTATGAGAAGAGCGAGCTGCTGGGCCAATTGTTCCTGCCGGTGATCGAGACGGATAATCGGCTCGAGACCGCGGAAAGGTTCGAGGCCGCCCTGCAGGGCGACGTGCAGCAATTTTCGCTCATGATGAAGCACAAATCCGGCATTCCCCTCGACGTGCAGGTGACGCTGACGCCGTATGCCTCGGCATTCGGCGCTCGGGGCGTCGTGCTGTTCAGCCAGGATATGAGCGACCGCAGGCGGAGCAGCGAGCGGATTCGGTATATGGCTTATTATGACGATATGACCGGCCTTCCTAACCGAAGATTGTACATGATGCAATTGACGGAAACCTTGTCGCGTCCGCGAACGGCCGATCGGCGCGCAGCGGTTCTCTATTTGGATCTGGATCGCTTCAAGCTCGTGAACGATTCGTTCGGCCGCGACTTCGGCGACATGCTGCTGCTCCAAGTGGCGGAACGGCTTACGCGTGACTTGGACGAGCACGACGTCGCTGCAAGGATGGAAGGCGACGAATTCGCGATCCTGTACGTGAGCGTAGCTACGGACGAAGAAGCGCTCGAGCGCGCGCGCAAGCTGCTGGCGCTCCTGGAGGAGCCGTTCGAGCTGCAGGGACATCCGTTCCATATGAGCGCATCGATCGGCATCGCGACGAACGGGGACGGGGCAACCGATCCGAACGTCGTGGTGAAGAAGGCGGACATCGCGCTCGGCACGGTCAAAGATAACGGTCGTAACGACTGCCTGCTCTACACGGGCGAACTGGACAACTCCTCGCTCGAGAAGCTCACGATGCAGCACGAGATGCGCAGGGCATTGGCGCAAGGCGAATTCATTCTCTATTATCAGCCGCAGTACCGGATCGAGACGGGCGAAGTCGTCGGACTCGAGGCGTTAGTGCGCTGGCAGCATCCGGAACGGGGGATGATCCCGCCGGGCATGTTCATCTCCATCGCCGAGGAGAGCGGATTGATCGTTCAATTGGGCGATTGGGTACTCGCCGAGGCATGCAGGCAGAATAAGGAATGGCAGGAGCAAGGGCTGCCGCCTGTGCCCGTGTCGGTCAATCTCTCGATTAGGCAGTTCCTGCAGCAGAACCTGACGGACAAGGTCGCTTCCGTGCTGGAGGAGACCGGTCTTGCGCCGCAATACTTGGATTTGGAGATTACCGAATCGATGACGATGGACGTGCAGTATGCGTCTGCCCAATTGATCGAACTGTCCAAGCTTGGCGTCGGGATCAGCGTCGATGATTTCGGCACGGGATACAGTTCCTTTCACTATCTGAAGAACTTCCCGATCAATCGCTTGAAGATCGATCGATCATTCGTGCGCGACATTCAGCAGGACCCGAATGATGCGGCGATCGTAGCCGCGATCATCGCGATGGCGCATAACATGAATTTGCAAGTCATTGCTGAGGGCGTGGAGACAGAGGAGCAGCTGTTCTTCCTGAGGAAGCACCGCTGCGACGAGATGCAGGGCTATTACCGCAGCCCGCCTGTGCCTTCGCCTCAGATCGCGGGATTGCTGCGCCCATCATAAGAAGGACAAGAACGGCCGAATCGGCTGCCAAGGGCAGGGCGATTCGGCCGTTGTGACGTTACTCGTGAAAATCATCGATCTCGTTCAAGCTGAACGTGTAGACTTGTTTCTCGTCGACGTGATACACCGTAATGGTATGCTTCGATTCGTCGAAGCTGAGGATGCGGCAGGGCACGCTCAGCTTCACGCCGCGTCCTTTGTTGACTTCGAGCCGGATCAGCTTGTTGCCCGCGATATATTTCCGAATTCGATTGGTTGCGTCATCCTGATCGTTCGGCTTGGCTGCGGCTTGCGCTTTTTTCGTATCCGACTTCGCGTCGACCTTTGTTTCTCCTTTTGTCTCCGCCTTCGCCTCCGACTTCGTCTCTGCCTTCGTCTGCAGCTTCTGCGGGATATGGATCGGCTTATGCGACGACGGATCCGCCATAGCCTGCTGAATCAATCTGCCCATCTGTTGGCCGGCATGGATCCGGTAATCTGCGATGCTCGTATCGCCCAATAGGCGAAGGAGCAATTCAAGAGCTTTGGCATTCGATTCGCTGTCGATCAGCAAATCTACGTTGAACAGGTAACTTTTCTTGCCTGCAGCTCCTTCGGATGATTTCATCATTCACTCCGTCCCTTACACTTTTTTTATAACCCAATATAGCATTTCTGCCCTGACAAGCATAGTCCCCAAGGCCTACTAAATTCATCCGTAAACGCTCAGGCAGATGCCTTGCCGCCTTGTGCAGCGCCTGCATATGCTGAATGAGAAAGGCATAGGCTGGCAAGCAAGCCCATGGAAGGTGGTATGGCGATGATTCGCATGGTTCCGTATGCGCTGGGAGACAGCACGGTGATCGGCGTCGAGGTGAAGCTGCCGCTGACCACGCTGCTCGCAATATCGACTAACAAAGGCTACATTATGTGCGGAGCGCTGGATGTGGCGCTGTTGAACGACAAGCTCAAGGATCGGGGGATCATTGCCGGCCGAGCGGTAGGCGTCCGATCGTTGGAGCAATTGCTCGAAGCGCCGCTCGAATCCGTGACGCATGCGGCGGAGGCGATCGGCATACATCCCGGCATGAAGGGCATCGACGCGCTGAAGCTCATGGTGTGAAGCGGCCGTCGGTTATCCTCCCAACAAGAGGCCTCCTGGATGCCAGCGTCGTTCATGCACGCGCGCTGGCCGCCCAGGAGGCTTCTCTACCTTCGGCTGAACTATGCGATTATGCGGTCGGGATCGATTCGAACAGTTTCTTCAGATTCGCTTCGAACGGTGCGCGAACGATTCCCTTCTCGGTAATGATTGCATCTACGTATTCATGCGGCGTAACGTCGAATGCCGGATTGAACACCTTCACGCCTTGCGGCGCGGTTCGCTTGCCGAAGCCTTCCGTAATCTCTTCCGGCAACCGTTCTTCGATCGGGATACCGGCCCCGGTCGGCGTCTCGAGATCGATGGTCGACATCGGACAAGCCACGTAGAACGGGATGCCGTGCGCCTTGGCGAGAACCGCTACGCTGTAAGTACCGATTTTGTTGGCGACATCGCCGTTGGCCGCGACGCGGTCCGTGCCGACGATGACGGCGTTCACCCATCCCTTGGACATGACCATGCCGGCCATATTGTCGCAGATGAGCGTGACATCGACGCCGGCTTGATGCAGCTCGAATGCGGTCAGCCGAGCCCCTTGCAATACGGGGCGCGTCTCGTTGGCGAACACCTTCAAGCTAATGCCGCGCTCTTGCGCCAGGTAGAACGGAGCAAGTGCGGTGCCGTACTTCGAGGTGGCCAGTCCGCCCGCGTTGCAGTGCGTCAAGACGCCCATGCCATCTTGGAAAAGCGTCAGCGCGTGCTCCCCGATCAGCCGATTCGTCTCTTCGTCCTCGCTGTGGATCGCGATCGCTTCCGTCGTCAGCGCTTCCTGGCATTGCGCGGCAGCGAGACCGCTCGCGCTAAGCGTCGCTGCACGTGCTTTCATGCGGTCGAGCGCCCAGAACAGGTTGACGGCGGTCGGACGCGATGTAGCCAAATATTCGGCATGCCGAATGACCGTGGCGAGCCAGTCCGCTGCGCTGCCCGCAGCGGCAGAGCGGGCACCCAGCACGACGCCGTATGCAGCGGCAATGCCGATCGCCGGCGCGCCGCGCACCTTCAGGTGCCGGATCGCCTCCCAGATGTCTTCGGAGCTCGTAAGCTCGAGATACAGGATCTGCTCGGGCAGCAGACGCTGGTCGAGCAGATCAACGTGTTCGCCGGTCCAGATGACCGGCTGCAGAGCGTGTTCGGTAGATGTCATGAGGCAGGTTTCCTTTCTATTCGCGCAGCGCGTTCTCGGCGATGGCGATGACTTCTTCGATGGAGGATGCCTTGCGATTGTTCAGGATCATCGCTTTGCCGATGCGGAGCGCGATGCGCTGCGCGTTCTCGCGAAGCGCGGCGTCCGGTATTTTGTCGATATCGGCAACATGGGCGAGACCGACGATGCGGCGCACCATCTTGCATCCGGCATATCCGATGGAATCCTGCAGCAGCCGCAGCATATAGTCGTTCTTATAAGCTTCGCTCGAGCGAGCGAGACGATCGACGCAGTCCTGCTCCCACAGGCTGCGGAACTTCGCTTCGAAGCTTGCCCATACCGAACGGACCGTGTCCAGCAGATAGGCGCGGTAGTCGGATCGGCCGGCATCGTCGGCACTCCAATGTACTTGACCGGCATAGTTGAGCAGCAGGTTGGCGATGACTGCGCCGATATCGTATCCCATCGGACCGTAATAAGCGAACTCGGGGTCGATGACCTTCGTCGAATCCGGACGGATGAAGATGCTGCCCGTATGAAGGTCGCCGTGGAGCAGGGCTTGTCCTTGCGTCAGGAACTTCTCGCGCAGCAGGGCGACTTCGAGATGAAGCGCCTGGTTCGTGCGAAGGGCTTCGGCTTCGTCCTCGATCGCCGCTTCGTAATTATTGTTCGAAGAGACGGTATACGGATCGTCGAAGATGAGATCTTCGGTTATTTTGCACAATTCCGGATTAATGAATCGGCCGGCCTGCAGCTTCTTGTCCTGCTGGTTCATCCCGAGGTCCGAAGTGTAGAACAGCGTATTCGCCAAGAAGGTCGAGATGTCGTCGGCGAACTTCGGATAACGGCCCAGCTCCATCAGGCCTCTCCGCATGATGACGTGGTCGCTCAGGTCTTCCATGATCGTAAGCGCTAAGATGGGATCATAAGCGTACACGCGGGGGACGAGACCTTCGGCGAGACGTCCTTCGATGACGAGCGCTTCGCTCTCGATTCTAGCGCGGTCCAGCGTGAGCGGCCATGATTCGCCGACCACCTTGGCATAAGGCAGCGCCTGCTTCATAATCAAGCTGCGGCCGGATACGGCATCCGTAATGTGAAAGACGAGGTTCAGGTTGCCGTCGCCGATCTCGCGGCTGGATAGTGCCGCATCGGGAGGGAAGACTTCTTGAATGCGGGCTGCGATCTCGATCGCTTCTTGTTCGGTTAACGGATGGTAAGCTGACATGCGTGACGCACCTCCAATAGATAAATTCGTTCGTTCCTGTCGCGTATATCATGCTTCGCGCATCGCGCGGCGCGGCGCGAGCGTTGCTGAATAACCGATTTTTGAACAACCTCTAGTATAATGGATATTATTTCGCGTTGGAATACCTGCTTTGTTATAATGGATACGGAATGGACGGATATGGGGGTCGAACGGATGAACGAAGGCATGGCGAATCACGAAGCGCCGATCGCTGCGCTAAAGGAATGGGCTTCGGCGATCGAAGCGCTGGGAGCAGGCGAGCAGATCATGCTCATGCGCAAAGGGGGCATCGTCGAGGAGACGAAGGATTTTCGGCTGGTAAGCCCAAGATTCTATCTGATGCCTACCTACGAGCACCAGCGGCGGGAGCTCCTGAAGGAGCCCTATCGGGGCTTGGTCGACCGCACGATCGACGAATGGGACCCGCAGGCCCGGACGGTCAGGATCGCGTATTATGCGGAGGCCGTGCACGATCTGGAAATCGACGACCAAGCGATGTTGGACAAGCTGCGGGAGTTCCATATATGGACCGATGCATTCGCGGACGAGCGTCTGAAGTGGAAGCGGAAGCAGCCGCTTCATGTGCTGCTGCTGCGCGTTTACCGCCTGAGCCAACCGATCGATATTCCGCTGCTCGACGCTTATACGGGCTGCAAGTCGTGGGTATCGCTGGAGCGTAAGATGCCGAGCATGGACCGAAGTCCCGTGCTATCGGACGAAATGTTTCAAGAAGTTGTGACAAATATCATAGAATCGCTCGATTAACCGTTTTCACTGCATGTTCCGGGGGCGTTCGTTTGTTGATTTGTAACGAAACTTATACTAAAATGATTATAAACAGTGAGAATCAATGAGAATCATTTGAAGGATAGCATATTCGGAAGGGGACATATCAAATCATGGCAACTCGTTTCACGATTGACGGCCTGAAGGCGGCCATAGAAGGCAAAGAAATTCTGAAGGGCATCAACATCGACATCAAGGGCGGAGAAATCCACGCGATCATGGGACCGAACGGCACGGGGAAGAGTACGCTCGCTTCGGCGATCATGGGGCATCCCAAATATGAAGTAACGGAAGGCACGGCGCTCTTGAACGGCGAGGACGTATTGGAGATGGGCGTTGACGAGCGCGCTCGCGCGGGCCTGTTCCTCGCGATGCAGTATCCGAGCGAAATTTCTGGCGTCACGAACTCCGACTTCCTGCGCAGCGCGATCAATGCACGCCGCGGCGAAGGCAACGAGATCTCGCTCATCAAGTTCATCCGCCAGATGGAAGGCAAGATGAAGGAACTCGAGATGAATCCCGAGTTCGCGCACCGCTATCTGAACGAAGGCTTCTCCGGCGGCGAGAAGAAGCGGAACGAGATTCTGCAAATGATGCTGCTTGATCCGAAGCTCGTCATTCTCGACGAGATCGACTCCGGCCTCGATATCGACGCGCTCCGAATCGTTGCTGCAGGCGTGAACGCGATGCGCTCCGAGGAACGCGGATTCTTGATCATCACGCACTACCAGCGTTTGTTGAATTACATTACGCCAGACTACGTACACGTTATGATGCAGGGCCGCATCGTCAAATCCGGCGGATCGGAGCTAGCCGAGCGTCTTGAGGCGGAAGGCTACGATTGGGTCAAGGAAGAGCTGGGCATCGTCGACGAAACCGTCGGTCAAGCTTAAGCGGAGAGGGGCGAGAAGGCAACATGCATACGGAAGTGAATGCTCCAATTACACGCGAGAGCGTCGAAGCGTTGTCGCGAGGCAAGCAGGAGCCTGAGTGGCTGACTGCCCTGCGCGCGGGCGCGGCATCCGCGGCAGAGACACTGGAATGGCCGAAGCCTGAGAAGATGCGGATCGACCGCTGGAACTTGCAGGCACTCGGTAACTACACGGCGGCTGACAGGGCTGCCACAACGGAAGGCTTGCCGGAAGATATCCGCGCGATCGTGCCGAGCGGCAGCGACAACCTGCTCGTGCAGCGCAATTCCGGCGCGGCTTACGTCCATCTGGCGAAGGAACTGCAGGACAAGGGCGTTATATTCACCGATCTCGAGACGGCCTGCCGCGAGCATGGCGATCTCGTACAGAAGCACTTGTTCACGGCGATCGATAAAGATGCAGACAAGCTGAACGCGATTCATGCCGCGCTGTGGAACGGCGGCGTCTTCATCTACGTGCCGAAGAACGTCGAAGTGGACATCCCGCTCCAAGCGGTGTTGTTCCACGATGAAGCGAACGCAGCGCTTGCGCCGCATATCCTGTTGGTAGCGGATCAATTCAGCAGCGTGACCTATGTCGACCGTGTCGTTACGAGCGGCGAAGGCGCGGCGGCTCCCGTGGTTCACCACTCAGGCGTGGAAGTCATCGTGAAGGCCGGCGCGAAGGTGCGCTTCGCCACGATTCATCATATGGCAAGCAATGTCATCGATCTGTCGATCCGCCGGTCCGTCATCGAGAACGACGGCAGCATGGAGTGGATCATCGGCGACCTGCACGACGGCAATGTTCTATCGGATACGAAATCGGTGCTTAAGGGCAACGGTTCGACTTCCGACGCAAAGGTCATCGCAGTCGGCACGAACGCGCAGAATATGAGCTTGACGACGCAGGCCGTTCACTTTGGACGCAGCTCGGACAGCAATATGGTCACCCGCGCGGTCATGCGCGAGCAGGCTTCGGCGATTATCAACGGCATCACGAAGATCGAGAAGGGCGCGACCAAGGCGAACGGCGTGCAGACCGAGCGGGTGCTCATGCTCAGTCCGAAGGCGCGCGGCGACGCGAACCCGATCCTGCTCATCGACGAAGACGACGTAACGGCGGGCCACGCAGCCAGCGTCGGCCAAGTGAACGCGGAGCAGATCTACTACCTGATGTCGCGCGGCATCAGCCGTACGGAGGCCGAGAAGCTGATCATTAACGGCTTCCTGGCACCGGTTGTATCGGATATTCCGATCGAGGCGGTGCGCGAGCAGTTGGCGAGCCTGCTCGAGAGGAAGCTCGGATCATGAACGCGCGCGAGCTTCGCAAGCAGTTCCCGATTCTAGACCAGTCGATTAACGGTCATCCGCTCGTCTACCTGGACAATGCGGCTTCCTCGCAGAAGCCGCTTGCGGTCATCGACGCGATGAAGCGTTATTACGAGCATGATCATGCGAACGTACACCGCGGCGTTCACACGCTGGGCTCGCGGGCGACCGACGCATACGAAGGGGCGCGCGAGAAGGTCGCCAAGTTCCTGAACGCGAAGAGCGCGCAGGAGATCGTCTTCACCCGCGGCACGACGACGGCACTGAATCTGGTCGCTGGCTCGTATGCCCGTCATATGCTGAAGGAAGGCGACGAGATCGTCCTGACGCCGATGGAGCATCACGCGAACTTGATCCCGTGGCAGCAAGTCGCGAAGGCGACCGGTGCCGTGCTCAAGTATATCCCGATGCAAGCGGACGGCAGGCTGCTCATGGCAGACGTCGAGGCAACGCTCACCGATCGCACCAAGCTTGTCTCGGTGATGCAAGTGTCGAACGTGCTGGGCATCGTCAATCCGGTGAAGGAGATCGCGGACGCCGCGCATAAGCGCGGTGCGGTCATGGTCGTGGACGGCGCGCAGTCGACGCCGCACATGACCATCGACGTGCGCGACATGGACTGCGATTTCTTCGCCTTCTCGGGGCATAAGATGTGCGGTCCGACCGGAATCGGGGCACTCTATGCGAAGAAGGCGCTGTTGGATCGGATGGAGCCGATCGAGTTCGGCGGCGAGATGATCGACCATGTCGATCTCTACGACGCGACATGGAAGGAAGCGCCGTGGCGGTTCGAGGCCGGCACCCCGATCATTGCGGGTGCGGTCGGGCTCGCGGCCGCGATCGACTTCCTGACGGATATCGGCCTCGACAACATCGATCGCCATGAAGCGCATCTCGCGCAATTGGCATACGATAGGCTGTCGGAGCTGGAAGGCGTGACGATCTACGGACCGCGCGAAGGACGCGTCGGACTGGTCACGTTCAACCTGGGCGATGTCCACCCGCATGATGTCGCGACGGTGCTGGATACGGAAGGCGTCGCGGTTCGCGCGGGCCATCACTGCTGCCAGCCGCTGATGCGAAGACTCGAGGTATCGGCGACAGCGCGAGCGAGCTTCTATCTGTACAACACGGAGGATGAAGTCGATCGCCTGGTCAGCGCGCTACTAAAGACAAAGGAGTTCTTCGGTCATGCAATTGGATGATTTGTACCGTCGGGTGATCATGGACCACTATAAGAATCCTCGGAACCGCGGAACGATGGACGAAGGCTCAGTAACCGTGAACCTGAACAATCCGACCTGCGGCGACCGGATTCAGCTGCAGCTTCAATTGGAAGACGGCGTCGTGAAGCAAGCGCGCTATACGGGAGAGGGCTGTTCGATCAGCATGTCGTCGGCATCGATGATGACGGAGGCTGTGAAGGGCAGAACGGTTCCCGAAGCGCTTGCGCTCGCCGACAAGTTCTCCTCGCTGATGAAGGGCGAACCGGTCGAATTCGAGGAATTGGAAGATATCGAGGCCTTATCCGGCGTGAACAAGTTCCCTGCGCGCATCAAGTGCGCGACGCTTGCTTGGAACGCGCTGAAGAAGGGCGTCGAGTCGGAATAGATCGAACGAAGCAATGCGCAAACATTGAAGCATTGAAGCATTGCGAGCATACGGAATCATCACTACTAAGGGGGTAAGCACGATGGCGAAGCAAATGCCGGATCTTGAAGAGTACAAGTATGGCTTCCGCGACGAGCATAAGGCGATATTCCAGTCGGGTAAAGGCTTGACGCCGGAGATCGTCCGCACAATCTCCGAGATGAAGGGCGAGCCGGAATGGATGCTCGACTTCCGTCTGAAGTCGCTGGAGCAATTCAACAAGATGCCGATGCCGCGCTGGGGCGGCAACATGGACGATCTGGACTTCGACGACATTCAGTATTATGTCAGACCGTCCGAGAAGCAGGGCAAGACTTGGGAGGAAGTCCCGACCGAGATTAAGGAAACGTTCGATAAGCTGGGCATTCCGGAAGCCGAGCAGAAATTCCTTGCCGGCGTGTCGGCGCAATATGAATCCGAGGTTGTCTATCACAGCATGCAGGAAGACCTCGAGAAGCAAGGCGTCATCTTCACGGATACGGATACGGCGCTGCGCGAGCATCCGGAGATATTCCGCGAGTACTTCGGTACGATCATCCCGCCGAACGATAACAAATTCGCTGCGCTGAACAGCGCAGTCTGGTCCGGAGGCAGCTTCATCTACGTGCCGAAGGGCGTGAAGTGCGAAGTTCCGCTGCAAGCCTACTTCCGGATCAACTCCGAGAACATGGGCCAATTCGAACGGACGCTCATCATCGCTGACGAAGGCAGCTCCGTTCACTATGTCGAAGGATGCACGGCGCCGATCTACAGCACGAACTCGCTGCACAGCGCGGTCGTCGAGATTCTTGCGAAGAAGGATGCACGCGTGCGCTACACGACGATTCAGAACTGGGCACCGAACATCTACAACCTCGTCACGAAGCGCGCTGTCGCCGAAGAGAACGCGACAATGGAGTGGGTAGACGGCAACATCGGCTCCAAGTTGACGATGAAGTACCCGGCTGTTGTCCTGAAGGGCCGCGGCGCGAAGGGCATGGTGCTCTCGATCGCCGTCGCAGGCAAGGGTCAGCATCAAGACGCTGGCGCGAAAATGACCCACCTTGCGCCGGACACGTCCTCGACGATCGTCTCCAAGTCGATCTCGAAGCACGGCGGCAAGGTGACGTATCGCGGTCTCGCATCGTTCGGACGCAATTCCGACGGCGCCAAAGCCAACATCAAGTGCGATACGCTGATTCTCGATAACGAGTCGACATCGGATACGATTCCGTATAACGAGATTATGAACGATAACATCACGCTCGAGCATGAGGCGACCGTCTCCAAGGTGTCGGAAGACCAGCTCTTCTACCTGATGAGTCGCGGCCTGTCCGAAGCGGAAGCGACGCAGATGATCGTCATGGGCTTCATCGAACCGTTCACGAAGGAACTGCCGATGGAATATGCGGTCGAGATGAATCGTCTGATCAAGTTCGAGATGGAAGGCAGCATAGGTTAACCAGCATAATTGCATAATTACGAATGTTTTCTAGGGTTCCGCAACTTCAGGTTGGTCTGGTCCGAGAGAAAACTCACAGCAATGCTGTGTCACGGAAGGATAAAAGCCTGGGAGAAACTGTTTACAGTTTTCTCTTAGGCTTTTTGTTTTTGTCATCATAACAATGGAGGTGCCACTTTGTTTAGTAAAGACTGGACTAAAGTCATTATTGCTGCTTTCTTTGAAGTGTTTTGGGTTATTGGTTTAAAACATGCGAATGACTTATGGACTTGGGCTGGAACTGCCATTGCGATCTTGATCAGCTTCTACTTCATGATCATGGCCGGACGAAAACTCCCTGTGGGAACTGTATATGCAGTATTTGTTGGTCTAGGTACAACCGGAACAGTTATATCAGAGATTGTATTCTTCAGTGAACCATTTAATGGCGGGAAAATACTCTTAATTGCAGTTTTGTTGACAGGAGTCATCGGCTTGAAATTCGTTACGAAGGACGAAGTTCATAAAGGGGATGAAAGGTAATGGCGTGGATTTCTTTAATCTTAGCAGGTCTGTGCGAGATGTGTGGCGTTGCTATGATCAATAAATTGCACAAAGACCGTAATTGGTTATCATTTATTTTTTTACTTCTTGGATTTGGTGCAAGTTTTATTTTCCTTGCTTATGCTATGGAAACACTCCCAATGGGCACGGCTTATGCAATCTGGACAGGAATCGGCGCGTCTGGAGGGGCGATAATAGGCATGATCTATTATGGTGAATCTAGAGACCGGAGACGGCTTGTTTTCATTGGGTTGGTTTTAGGCGCTTCGGTAGGTCTGAAACTTGTATCTTAAAAGCGATTATGAATATTGCAAGAAGAAGACAATCTGTATTATGAAACTCGATTCACGTTTATGTTATATTGATGACAATCAAAGAGGCTGAGGAGGATACAAGTATGATAAGCGAATCCGATTTGAAGCATCTGCGACGGTGTGTTGAACTGGCAGCAACTGCACTGGAGAAAGGCGATGAGCCATTTGGTTCAGTGCTTGTCTCAGCCAACGGAGAAGTGCTTGCAGAAGACCATAACCACGTTGCGGGCGGCGACCATACTCAACACCCGGAATTTGCATTGGCACGATGGGCAGCCGGTAACATGACACCGGAAGAAAGAAGCAAAGCGACAGTATATACCTCAGGCGAGCATTGCCCTATGTGCGCTGCGGCCCACGGTTGGGTTGGCTTAGGGCGCATCGTGTATGCAAGTTCATCTGAGCAGTTGGTACAGTGGCTGAAAGAAATGGGGGGGGCGCCATCGCGCGTTCGAAATCTTCCCATTCAAGATGTGATTCGTGATACGACAATTGATGGCCCTGTCGACGAACTAGCACAGCAAGTTCGTCAACTCCACATTCAGTCTCACGCTAGGAAACGTTGAACATAGAAGCTGTACGGGGTTCGCAGGCGAATCGAATCTTTCAGGAATCGCAGGCACTCCCCTGCATATTTCGGCAGATCGAGACTCATCCTATGGGTTGGTTGGACAACCTAGTACAGGAGGAGTATGAACGGATGATCTGGTTACGGTTGAGACGGATTGGTCGCACGGCCTTAGTGATCAGTCTTTCGACAGTGTTGATTGCGGGCTGCGGCGGGAACGTCGGCAATAACGGAAACAACGGGAATAACGCGAATGACATGAATGGTAATGGCATGAACCAGAACAATAATGCGGGATCCGGCCAAGGGCTGCATCAGCAGATGGATCATTCGCGGCACGGGCAGCAGAGTCTGAACGGGACCGACGGACGTTATGGCATACAAGCGGCAGGCAACGGCGGCACACGCAACGAGGCCGGACAAGCCGTCGTCCCGCTGGAGAAGATGAACGGCAAGTTGTACGCGGATGTCGAGAAAATGGCGGGGTTAATCGGCTTCCAGACCGTATACTCTGACAATAAGCGAGTACTCATGATCGGCGATCATGACCCGATCATGACCTTCACGGCGGACTCGGCAGAAGCGAAGAAGGAAGAAGGCTCGATCGCGATGAAATCGCCTGCCCTCATGAGGGACGGACGGATTCTCGTGCCTGCGGATGCGCTCCAGCGGCTATTCGGCGGTGAAGCCGTGTTCACCGTGGATGACAGCGAGGTGGCGATATTCCCGCAGCCGCAGCAAGAAGATCCGCAGGCGGAAGGCGGCGCGGATTTTGGCGACGATCCGGCGGATCCAGCCGCAGGGGCAGCTGAAGCGGAGGCGGCTTGGGTCGATGACCGACAGCAGACGCTTCAAGAGGATGGCGCCGTTCCGGCAGTCGCGAATGCCTCCGCACTGATCCGCGATGCGCGCCGATTCCTAGGCGTGCCGTATAAATTCGGAGCGGGTCCTTACAGCCGGACCAAGCGGTTCGATTGTTCCTCGTTCACGCGGTATCTGTTCGCCAAACGCGGCGTCACGCTTCCTCGCACGGCAAGAGCCCAAGCGACCAAAGGCGTGTTCGTGCCTCGCGACAAGCTCCGCGTCGGCGATCTCATGTACTTCTATGTGCCTGGCCGCTTCAAGAGCAACAAGAAGGTCGGACACGTCGGCATCTACATGGGCAATCGGAAAATGATCCACTCCAGCCCGCTGCCGAAGGACGGCGTACAGATCACGAACATCGACAAGCCATATTGGAAACGCACCTATCTCTACTCGAAGCGAGTCGGCTGATGATGGACAACAAAGCGCTCCTCCGCAGGTCATGCGGAGGAGCGCTTATCCATTGCGAGGCTCTGGGCTCAATGATCGGTTAGACCGCGATCTCGACGATCTCGACCTCCGAGTGGCGCGCCAGGTCGACGAAATCATCGTCGATCCGGACGAGCGGGCGGAAGAAATCGCTCGGATTCGTCATGACGATTGTGCCGCTGTTGCCATTCGACAGCGTCGCGCGCTTGCCGATGAAGTTCGGCAGCATCTGACGGATGAACGTATGCGTAATCACCGGATCCAGCTTGTTGAAGCTCTGTTCGTACAGCTCCTTCAACACGTGCAGCAGATCCCGCTTCTCCCGGTATACGCGGGTAGAGATCATCGCGCTGTACGTATCCGCTACCGCCACGATTCGCGCCGCCACGTGGATATGCGGCGAACGGATTCCGTAAGGATAGCCGGACCCGTCCAAGCGTTCATGGTGCTGCAGGACGGCCTTAGCCAACAGCTCGTCTTGGAACGATTGCTGGATTATGTCGAAGCCGTGAATCGGGTGCTGCTTGATCTCGCGGAATTCTTCTTCCGTTAATTCGCCGGGTTTATTGAGAATGTCGCTTTCGATTCGGCACTTGCCGATGTCGTGCAGGTAGCCTGCCTTGCCGATATGGCGCGCTTCTTCCTCGCTGCGTCCCGTCCATAAGGCAATATAGTAGGACAGCATGCCGACCTGGACCGAATGCTGATACGTGTATTCGTCCTTCGTGCCCAGCACGAGCAAGAGCGATACGACGTCGTGCTCTTCGCGGAAGTTCGAGACGAGCGGTCGGAATGACTCGTTCACGTCTTCGTCGCGAAGGCGGCCATCTCGGATTGCTTGGCTGAACAATTGCTCGAATCCGCTTACAGCCGATTGGAACAGCGGGTTCAGCTTTATCGATGTCGGGTAGCCAGGCGCCTGAGCATCGCTCTCGGCAGACGGATGGGCTATATCGATATAATCGACCTGATGCTGGAATAGCCTGGAGATATCGTGGTCCTTCAGAATCGTGCCTGCAGACAGGACATGCAGTCCATATGAATTGAATATATCGCTGCTAACGATGTCTCCGGCTTTCAGTTCCATTACGTGAACGCGCATCAAGCATCCCCCTGGAAGGTTTTCTCATACTGCCATGTTATCAACAAACGCCGGACTTGGCAATGACGGCTACGGCGCCATGATCCGCGCGTAGACGCGGCGCGCGAGCTCGATATCTTCCGTGCCTTGCACGAGGACTCGGCCATCCGGAAATAGAATGAGCAAGAGCCCTTCTTCGAGCGAGAGACGCAAGACATACGGGTTAAGCTCCACCTTCCCGACCGGGGCTAGACGCGCGGCGAGCTCCGGCAGATGCAGCCGATGAACGGCTGCGGGACGCAGCTGGACCGTGAGACGTCCGCAGAGCGTCGCGGCATCCGATTGGTCAGGGGCGATGTCCAAGAAGTCGTAACGGCCTAATCCGCATGCGGGACACGAGCCGCGCTTGCCGCCGGCAAGACCGAGCTTCGTGAAGCGGGTATCCCAGATATCAAGCTGCAGCAATCCGCCATGGAGCCGGTCGTGGCGCCCTGCCAGCCATTTCATGGCCTCGATCGCCTGCAGCGATCCGACGATATCGACGAGCGGGGAGAGGACGCCCGCCGATTCGCAAGTGTCGGTCGTGCCCGGCGGCGCCGGCTCGGGAAACATGCAGCGGTAGCATGGCGTCACGCCAGGCAGAATCGTCATCGTCATCCCGCCGGAACCGACGGCTCCGCCGTACACCCAAGGAATGCGATGCTTGACCGCATAATCGTTCACCAGGTACCGGGTACCGAAATTGTCCGTGCCGTCCACGATAATGTCGGAATCGGCCAGCAGACGATCGGCGTTCGAGGCGGAGAGCTCTTCGGCGAACGCTTCGATGACGATGCCGCTGTTAATCGCGCGCAATCTGGCAGCAGCGGCTTCGGCTTTGGGCAGCGTGCCCAGCGCGTCTTCCTCGGTGTAAAGCACTTGACGCTGCAGGTTCGACCATTCGACGATATCCCGGTCGATCAGCTTGACGCGGCCGACGCCGGAACGTACGAGATGCTGCGCGATGACGCAGCCCAGCGCTCCCATTCCGACGACCGCGGCGGTCGACTGCAGCAGGCCGGCTTGTCCGCTCTCTCCCATTGGAGCGAAGCGGATCTGCCGGGCATAGCGATTCATGTCGGAATTAGCCATCCCTGATTCCTCCGTTCCTTCTATGTCGCGGGAGGTGCCGTCGGATCCCAAGGTCCGAGCTGATGCCCTTTCCATTCCGAACCGTCTTCCCATATTTCCTTCTTCCAGATCGGCACGATCTGCTTCAGGCGCTCGATCGCGTATCGGCTCGCCTCGTAGCAGGCATCCCTTCGCGGCGCGGACACAGCAATGACGACGCTGGCTTCCGCGATCTCGACCGTTCCGATGCGGTGGGCGATGGCAACGAGCGTGCCGGGCCATCGGCTCTCGATCTCGTCGCCGATCTGCTTCATCGTCTTCAGTGCCATCGGGGCGTACGCCTCGTACTCAAGCTTGACCGTCCGCTTCCCGTCCGTCCATTCGCGCGTCGTACCGACGAAGGCGAGCGCTGCGCCGTTGTTCGGCGCGATCACGCGTGCCGTCACGTCGGCGGGTTCAAGCGGTCCGGCCGTCAAGACGTAACGATCGCCGTACGGATTGCCGGCAGGCGGCTGCGTGCCGATGTCTTCGCCTCCCGATACGGGCGGCAGCATCGCCAGCTCTTCGCCGGATCGAATGACTTGGTCATCCGGCGCGTATTGCTCCTGGCAAGCGACGAAGGATACGCGCAGCAGCTCGCGGTGTTCCGGATACCGCTCCGCGAGCAGCGATTTGAGCTCCGCTACCGTCATCGCGTCGGTCTCGACGGTAACGGTAACGGCAGGCGAGCCGATACGCTCCGCCAGACCGGCAAACAACTGAATTGTCCAATGTATAGTCATGGTAGAATACCTCACATAACGATAGAATCCATCTGTTCTAGCATACCATAATTAATGGAAAAGTGTTAAACTAGAAGGAACGCACACGCGGAGTCGGCAATCGGTGATTACACGGGTGCAAGACGACAAGACAAGGAGCGGATGACGATGGAGTCGCTACTGCTGGATCGTTACAAGCGCGTTCATAATTATCTCCGGATATCGGTCACGGACCGCTGCAATCTCAGATGCTTGTACTGCATGCCGGAGGAGGGCGTTACTTTCGCCGAGCCATCCAGCCTTATGTCTTATGACGAGATCGTGGATGTCGTTCAGACAGCCGCCAAGCTCGGAATCCGGAAGCTGCGGATTACGGGAGGAGAACCGCTTGTCAGGCCCAAGCTCGACGAACTGATCGTCCGGCTGGCTGACATACCGGGCATCGACGACATTGCCATTACGACGAACGGCCTGCTGCTGGCCTCGCAGGCGGAGGCCTTGAAGCGGGCAGGCGTTACGCGGGTCAATATCAGCTTGGATACGCTGGACCCTGCGCGATTCCGGATGATCGCTCGCAGAGGCGATCTTCGCAGAGTATTCGAAGGGATCGAAGCTGCCGCTGCCGTCGGGTTCTCGCCGATCAAGCTCAATTGCGTCCTGCTGAAAGGCATTAACGAGGATGAGATTCCGTCATTCCTGAAGATGGCCTACGAGCAGCCGCTGCATATTCGCTTCATCGAATACATGCCGATCGGCCACGCCGACGAGAATTGGAAGAAGCACTACCTGCCGCTTGCCCGCGTACTCGAGATTGCCGGCGAGCTCGGCTACGACTTGTCGCGGCGCGAAGATATCCGGGGCAACGGACCGTCGGACGATTGGCATATGGCCGGAGGCGTCGGTACATTCGGGCTGATCCATCCGGTGAGCAATCACTTCTGCGAGAGCTGCAATCGGCTGCGCTTGACGGCAGACGGCCATTTGAAGCCTTGCCTGTACTGGGTCGACGAACTGAACGTACGGCCGGCCGTCGGCGACGAGCAAGCGATGAAGGACCTGTTCTATCGCGCCATGGCGTTGAAGCCGGAGAATCACGAGATGGCGGCCAAGCTGGAGAACGAAGCGCAGAGCCACCAGCCGACCGAGCGCCGCATGTCGCAGATCGGCGGATAACGGCCTGTATTCATTGCGCAGTAGGAGGTCATGATGGCGAATCATAATCGTGCGGGAGCTGCCCGCGTGCTGCTCCTGCACACGAACGATGTGCATAGCCGACTGGAGCAAGCGGCCCGCATCGCGACCTATATCGAATCGGAACGTCTGGCGCTAGGGAACGACGATCGGCTGCTGCTGCTCGATGTTGGCGACCATATGGACCGCATGCGGATCGAGACCGAAGGCAGCGACGGCATCGTGAATATCAGGCTGATGAACGATGCGGGCTATGATGCCGTGACGCTGGGGAATAATGAGGGGCTTACTTGTACGGACAGCATGCTGGAGCGTGCTTACGGACAGGAGGCCCGTTTTTCCGTCTTATGTGCCAATATGGTTCGGACCGATACCGGCTCGAGGCCGTCGTGGTTGCAGCCGGACAAGATCATCGTGAAGGGCGGCCTGCGATTCGGCATTATCGGCGTTACGGCTGCATTCGCGGATTTCTATTCGAATCTGGGCTGGGAGGCAAGCGATCCGATTGCAGCCGTCGCGCAGCGGGCAGCTCTGCTGCGGCCGAATGCGGACGTCGTCGTCGTGCTGTCGCATCTGGGACTCCAGCTCGACAAGCGAATGGCAGAAGAGGTCGGCGATATCGATCTGATATTGGGGGGACACACCCATCATCTGCTGGAGGAGCCTTTAGTGTTGAACGGTACGTCCATTTGCGCGGCGGGCAAGTTCGGCGAATACGTCGGACGCGTCGAGATCGGCTGGGACGAGACCTCGGCGATGCCGATCGTTCACGCAGCTTGCGTGCCGATGGCCGCATTCCCGGAGCAGGAAGAAGCTTCTTCGGTTATCGGAAGCTTCCGAGTAGCGGCCATGAGCCGCTTAAGCCGGATCGTCGCGCATCTAGCTGTGCCGCTTCCGCTCTCGACCGAACGGGAATCGGCGCTGGCGAATCTGCTGGCGGCCGGCATTCGCAGGCATACGGACGCCGAGATCGGGCTCGTGAATGCAGGGCAGCTGCTTGCGGGCTTGCCTGCTGGAGCGGTCACCGAGGCGGCGCTTCATGCGCTGTGTCCCTCGCCGATCAATCCTTGCCGAATGATGCTGTCGGGCGGCAGCATTCGGCAAGCGCTGGAGGAATCGCTGCTGCAGGAATGGATCGACAAGGCGATACGCGGATACGGTTTTCGCGGGCTGGTGCTCGGTACATTGGCCGTTGACGGCCTCGAAATTCACTATGAGCCGGAAGCGCCGGCCTATCGCAAGCTGAGGTCCGTCGTCGTGAACGGCAACCCGCTTGAGGATGAGCGCGAGTACGTTGTCGGTACGATCGATATGTTCACGTTCGGGGTCGGCTATGAGTCGATTAAGCTCGGCAGCGACATACGCTATTACTTGCCGGAATTCATACGCGATGTGCTTGCAAGCGAATTGCGTCGGGCCGACATCGGCAAGGCCATTGCAGACGCCAGTACGGACCGCTGGCATACAGCGGCGCGATGACGATTTATGTCGTAATAGATCGAATTCTGTCTTGCGCTTCGCGAAGAAATCACCTACCATATATAACATAACCGGATGTTCGACCTACAACTTAGAGCAAGATACGATAGAAATGGCGGTAGAGACCATGCGATTATTACCCATCACGAGCTGCATGCCTGGAATGAAGCTGGCTAAACGGATTTTTAGCGAAGATGGTCTCGTTCTGCTTGGCAAAGACGTTACGTTAACGGAAAAACTCATACGCAGGCTGGCGGAATGCGGGATCAACTATGTCTATATCGCCGATCAAATGACGGACGATGTGAAGATTCCGGAAACCTTCAGCGATGAGGTGCGAATTCAAGCGATCGGCGAGATCCGCGCGGCTTTTCGCGAGATGGTGGATTTGCCTCGCAAGAAGGGTACGACCTATCCTTATGTCGATAAGAAATTCCGTCGGGTCATGAAGCTCGTGCTGGATGAATTGGGCAGTCATCGCGACGCGATGATCATGGTCATGAACATGGGGATGGTCGACAATTACCTGTACCAGCATTCCCTTAACGTATGCATCTACACGACTTTGCTGGGCATGGCGCATGGTTATACGCAGGATCAGCTGTATATGCTAGGCCTAGGGGCCCTGCTGCATGATATCGGCAAGACACAGATTTCTTCGAAGGTGCTGCTCAAGCCCGGCGCGCTGACGAAGCAGGAATACGAAGAGATGAAGCGGCATGCCGAACTCGGATACGCGCTTCTCAAGGACGAACCGAACATTCCACTCATCGTCGCGCATTGTGCATATCAGCATCACGAGAGGCTCGACGGGAGCGGCTATCCGCGCGGCATTCGAGGAGACGACATCCACGATTATGCCAAGTGGATCGGGCTGGTCGATTCGTATGACGCAATGACCACGACGCGCGTGTACCGAGGGCCGATGCTGCCGCACCAAGCGATCGAGACGCTGTTCTGCGGAACGGGAACCTTGTACGAGCAGCACATGGTACAGACTTTCCGCGACAGAGTCGCGATCTATCCGATCGGACTGACCGTGAAGCTGAATACGGGCGAGACGGGCATTGTCATCGACGTGAATGGCGCTTACGTTCATCGTCCGACGGTACGCGTCCTCTATGACGAATTCGATGCCCCGCTTAAATCGCCCGTCGACAAGGATCTGTCCAAGCACCTCACGACGATGATCGTCGGCATCGAAGGCGATGATTCACCCGGCCCCGATACCGCGATGTTCGGATCCTAGATCTTTACAGGCCTATTGTTACTTGGGCGGCGAGCCTGGAAGCATATATGCTTCCGGGCCGCCGCCTGCTCGCGTTAAGGAGAAGCTTCATTTGCCAACGGCATGGAGTGGACATTACAATAGAAAGACAGAGATTCAAGCTGCCGCTATCATATCATCCTCGGGAAATAGGAGCTTACCATGAACGATACAGCCACACGATACACCGCGAATCCGGACCAAGATCCATGGGATCCGATCCGGTCGCTGGAACGGCACGGCCGACATGTCTTGACGAGCGTCGAGATGACGGTGTCGAACCTCTGCAACATGCGCTGCGAGCATTGCGCGGTCGGCGAGACCTTGGTCTCCCGCGAGCCTGAGAAGATACCGCTGGACCTGATGCTTCGGCGGTTGGACGAGGTCGAGCACCTGGAGACGATCAGCATCACGGGCGGCGAACCGTCGTTCTCGGAGCGTACCGTCAGCGAATACATCCTGCCGATTCTGCAGTATGCCAGAAGCCGAGGCATTCGCTCGCAGATCAATTCCAATCTCACGCTGGATTATGCGCGATACGAGCTGATCGCGGACGTGCTTGACGTTATGCATATCTCGTACAACTACATGTCGCCGGACGATTTTCACCAGATCGGCTTCGGCAGATCCCCCCATCCCGTCACGAAGGAAACGGCCTATCGCTTATATGAACGCATGATCGACAACGCGCGCAGACTGAGCGCCGGAGGGCTGTTCGTGTCGGCGGAGTCGATGATCAACTATCGGACCCATGAATCGATTGCCGGCATTCACCGCGATATCGTGGATATGGGCTGCAAGCGGCATGAGGTGCATCCGATGTATCCAAGCGCATTCGCGTCTAATCTGCCGATGCTGACGCGCGAGCAGATGGCCGCCGCCGTCGGCAGGCTGCTCGATGCCCGCGACGAATCGGTGTGGATGCTGTTCGGCACGCTCCCCTTCTTCCCTTGCAGCGCCAGCGACGAGGAGAGGGCGCTTGTCGCACGGTTAGCCGGGGAACGAGGCGTAACGGTACGCAATGACCCCGACGGCCGCAATCGGTTGAACGTTAACCTGTTCACGGGCGATGTATTCGTGACCGACTTCGCGGATGTGCCGGCCTTCGGCAACGTGAAGGGTGAACGGCTGGATGACGTGTTCGACCGCTGGCTGGCAGGACCGCTCGCGCAGAGCGTGAACTGCCATTGCCCGGAAGCGAGCTGCTGCGGACCGAACCTGCTGGTGAAGTCCATGTATTATGCGGATACGAATTTTAGAGATCGCCGAGCCATCCTGGCATAATCACGAGACGAGCGAATACGAGTAGGTATTAGAATCCATGCAGGCCGCGTACGCGATGAAGGAGCGCGGTCTAGGGAAAAAGCGAGGCGAAGATAGCCGTCATGTCCATTCGAACGATCATCATGCTAGCGGTTGGGCTAGTGCTTCTGTATCTGTTCTTCACGGTCGGTGCCCCATTCATGCTGGCGCTTGTCGTGGCGATCTTCATCGAGCCGCTGACTACGCTGCTCATCAAGCGAGCCCGCATGAACCGGATTGCCGCCGCCACCGTGTCGAGCACGGTGTTCACGCTAATTACGCTCGGGCTGATCGCCCTGCTAGGCGCCCGCATATTCGCCGAGCTCGTTGCTTTCTGGAACCGCGCGCCGGCTTACGTGCAGGAGGCAAGCAAGTATATCCAGATCAAAATGGACGACGCGCGCAATCTCTTCGAGCATCTGCCGCCGGAGAGCGCCGCGCAGCTCGATGAGTGGATGTCGGGATTGACGAGCCAGCTCACGTCCGCCATATCGGGATTGTCCGGCTTCTTCCTGAACTTTGCGGCGGGGATTCCGAATCTGTTCATTTTCTTCATCGTGTTCCTCGTAGCGGTCTATATGTTCAGCTTCAGTCTGAACACGATGAAGGATTCCTTCCTATCGATGTTCGAAGACGAGTCCCGCCCCAAGGTCGATGAGGTGCTGCAGAACTTGCGCAAATCGATCTTCGGCTTCCTCCGCTCGCAGCTGATCTTGAGCATCCTGACCTACATCATTACGCTGGCGGGATTTCTGGTCCTCGGCGTGAAGTTTCCGCTGGCCATCGCGCTGCTCGTCGTGATCGTCGATATTTTGCCGATTCTCGGCACGGGATCCGTTCTTGTGCCATGGGCAAGCTACCAGATTCTGACGGGCGATACATTCACCGGGGTAGGGCTGATCGTGCTGTTCATCGTCATTACGGTGTTCCGCCGGGTCGTCGAACCCAAGGTGCTGGGCGATGCCGTCGGCATCGGGGCATTGCCGGCGCTCATCAGCTTATACGTCGGGTTGAAGCTCGTCGGGCTCATCGGCGTATTCTTAGGCCCGTTGGTCGTCATTATCTACATGGCCGCGCGCAAGGCCGGCCTGTTCCAGACGCGAATTAAGCTATAGCGACGCTATAAGTAGGATACATGATAATGTTGAGAAGTCTGTCCTCCAGGGGCAGGCTTCTTTTTGTTGAGCGGCAGGGCAGGCCGGGCCGGGTCGGGCCAAGTCAGAGGGGGCGAGCGGTATGATTTTGATGCAAATTGTACCGTTAAATTTCCCATATACGATTGTTTTAGGCTATTAGTGTAAAAAAGTACATCTATTCACGTGAGAAGCGTTAGAATGCCGAAAATCTCAGAATTTAATGGTAGAAAACTACACTACTCCGTTACTTTGCTGAGGTTGATGAATTTAATGGTAGGAAATGCAGTTAACGACTCCGCAAAACGGCACCACGATACGCTTTAGCTTGCCAAACCCCATTCCGCAACTCAACTAGCCAGCGAATGGGCTCCTTTTCTCGAATCGGAGTGTACAGGTTTACGAAATTATTCATTCGCGGGACGGTGGACAGGCAGATTGCGAGGCAATGCGACATAGGAATAGATGAATCGGAAAATGCAGGCAGCTTAAGGAGGTCGTACGCATGCAGAATCAGGTGCGTGAATGGTGTCCGTTCGTCGGCCCGTTCGATCCATGCCCGCCCATGCGCGTGAAGTATTATGTCGTTCCGCCCAACCTTTTTATCCCGTTCCAGCCGCCTAACCTCCCTCAATATCCGCTTCATGAAGCATTGCGGCGCGGCACGCTCTGGCCGGCACTGTTCAGCCCCTACGAATCGCGAATGCTGGAAGGGAGGAGGGAGGAGCCATGAGCGAGCAGGTCGTGTTGAACGAACAATACTACCGGATGCTGGAGGAGCTGCAGCAGCTCGACTTCGCATTGGTCGAACTGACCTTGTATCTGGACACACACCCGACGGATATGCAGGCGCTGCAGCAGTTCAACCAGTTGGCACAGCAGCGCCAGCACTGCGCGCATCGGTTCGAGATCTGTTACGGTCCGCTGATGCAGTTCGGGCACAGCTTTTCCCGATATCCATGGCAATGGGCCGAGCCGCCGTGGCCTTGGCAGGTCTAAGACATTCGGAAGGGGGAATGAGTTCAGGATGTGGATCTATGAGAAAAAGCTGCAATATCCCGTGAGGGTGAGTAAATGCGATCCGCGCGTGGCCAAGTATCTCATCGAACAGTACGGCGGCGCGGACGGCGAGTTGTCTGCCGCGCTGCGTTACCTGAATCAACGCTACACGATCCCGGATAAAGTCGTGGGACTCCTGACAGATATCGGTACGGAGGAATTCGCGCACCTCGAAATGATTGCCACGATGGTCTACAAGCTGACGAAGGATGCGACGGTAGAGCAGATGGAGGCGGCGGGACTGGGGGCGCACTACAGCAACCATGACAAGGCGCTGTATTACAACAATGCGGCAGGGGTCCCGTGGACGGCGACCTACATACAAGCCAAGGGCGATCCGATCGCCGATCTCTACGAAGACATCGCGGCCGAGGAAAAAGCGCGTGCGACGTACCAGTGGATCATCGACCAGACGGATGACGTGGATCTTCAGGACAGCTTGAAATTCCTTCGGGAGCGGGAAATCGTGCACTCGCTGCGCTTCAAGGAAGCGGTCGAGATTCTGAAGGCGGACCGAGAGCAGCAGAAGATTTTTTAGATGGTGTGGTAATGCGAGTAGCGTAAGTATGATCGAGGCGGCAAACCAATCGATGAGTGAAGACTCTCGTTTCGACGTGTTTTACGAGAAGGTTATGCGCATGTACTGATCGGGACCCCGGTATTGCGAACCTTAGTGAGGTTTGTAGGGTGGCTGAACATAAAACCGGCCTTGGGCACATGTCCAAGACCGGTTTTTCGAGTTCTATTCTACGGAAGGGGCCAATGTCATGCTAGTCTTAATTGACCCAAGTGTAGTCTTCTTCTTTTTGATCAGCCGTGCCTGCAGTTGGGGTGAAAGTTACAGATGCGGCTCCCCAACCAATAGTTACGGAATAATTACCCCAGTAACTGCTGGATGCTTCATTGTATGAGGTTAATATTCTTTTTATTGCAGTAGAAGAGACCTTTTTCATGGTAAGTTTTGCGGTACCCTTGTACTTTACGAATGGAGTTGCAACGTCGCCTGAACCTTGTGAGATAAATTCCCATGCAGCCCCGTATAATCCCCCAAATGCGGTTGGCTGTCCATTATCGCCGCACCAAGATGAATTTGGAGCAGACCAGTGCCATCCTTGGTTTAGAGAATAATCGTATTTTTGCGCCGCGCATGCATATCGACCTGATTGTATTTCCCAACCATTCGGTACAGCAATTGCGATATGATCTTTATTAATACCATCTGGTCCGGTTTTTGGATTTCTTAACCATTCAAATGAGGAATATATATCAACCATGGAGACCCCATTGTAAGTAGAATTAAAATGAATTGGGATTAGTGAAAGGTCCGCGTCAAGAATTGCCATTGTTGTCATTTCGCCAGGGGGATTAACATTGTCGACCTCCTCTAGTAATCCTGATTCGATATTTCTACTGAAATACTGCTTTGAACTTCCAATATACTGTAAATCATCTCCGGAGTTCTCAACGATAAATCTCTTGGTGCCGATATCCAATTCATTCATTAGGAATTGTGGGACCCCTGCTTGTTGGAGTATAGAGTCAATCTGCTTATCAGTTATTTGGTCTTTTTTTGCGTATGCAATTGAACTGAAAAGTGTCATAATTAGTACTGAAATAATCGTTAAAGATGTAAGGCGTCTCAATAAATCCCTCCAAAATTTCATGAAATTTGGTGATAATTATGAAAATCAAATTATATCTGGCACTATTTCTCCTTGTTTTGGTTTTTGGAATCTACTTCGCTATTAACATGATGAATGCCGGTCACGATTTTCCTGTTACTTCAAGCGTTATCAATGTAATTAACAAGTCAGAACATAGTCGCGAGCTTTCAATTACGACGGTTAATCAGGAAGATACACAAGAGCAACTGAAAATTGTGGTAAAAGACTCGAATGTGTGGAACTTGATTAATGAGGGAGAAACATACTTAGTCGCTTATCGGGCTCCAACAAGCAGTTCTAGTGCTGAATTACTGCGTATTAACTACGCCTCAACAGTACTTCCAAATGATATATAGAGATTTAGATAGGCATCAATCCTTTCTCGACTCATCGAAATATCCCATGCTATACTATTTTTGATATATTGATACAAATAGTTCTACCATTTTTTGATTGATAAGGGAAAGCCATCCTTAGGACAAGCTTTCGGTGCCAATGTCGGCGAATCGGGAGCAACCGGTGATTTTCTGAGGAACCAGTATGGAGAAACAGTAATAGGAGGCATTTTCCGTGAAGCTTGCGGAAAGGACGCCTTCTTTTTCGTTGTTAGTCTGAGGCATTCAATTCGCGATATAACCGGCTGCAGCACCATTAGGAGACCCGCATGTATGTCATCGCGCAACACTCATCGCTCACCGCGTTAGAATTCCGCCTGGATTGTGGGCAGGAATGGCTCAGCTAGGCATTGCCGCCCACGACGTAGCCCCGCAAAGCTCGGCTCCCGCTCACGATTGATTTTGAGGCGCAAGTCACTAGAATTTGGTGTCGCGGCAATGGCCTACCCTTGAGGGCAGCGCAGCGGCGCTCCAAAGCGTTTAGGGTCAAGCGGATCATGACATGAAGGCTGTCGAGAGCGAGTTGGAGTTGAGCGGCCGCGCACTACAGCGCAGGCTTACGGGCGAATGCACGAACTTCCTACTGATCGAGCAATACGGCGGTGCGGACGGCGAACTGTCTGACGCGCTGCGATACCTGAGCCAACGAAATACGATCCCGGATAAAGTAGTCGGACTCCTGAAGGATATTGAGACAGAGGAATTTGCGCACCTCGAGATGATTGCCACGATGGTCTACAAACTGACGAAGGATGCGACGGTAGAGCAGATGGAGGCGGCGGGACTGGGGCGCACTACAGTAACCGTGACAAGGCGCTGTATTACAATAATGCGTCAGGCGTACCCCGGATGGCTACTTACATACAGGCCAATGGCGATCCGATCGCCGACCTGTATGTACGAGGACATTACTGGAGGAGAAAGCGCGCGCGACGTATCAATGGATCATCGACCAGACGGATGACGTGGATCTGCAGGACAGCCTGAAGTTTCTGAGTGAGCAGCAGCAGATTTTTTGATGAATAAGTTTGAAGAGCGGGCTGTCCTTGATTCCGTAAGTTTGACATGCGATACCTTTATCAAGTATCATACCAACTAGTAGGTATTCCTCAGGGAAGGTACGGAATTGTTATGGAACGGTTCGATCTTAGCATACCGCCGAAAAAGAACAAGCTGTTAGAAGCATCGCTATCGCTTATGCTGTCCAAAGGTTATCACGGAACAACGGTTGACGAGATCTGTTCGGAAGCCGGCGTAACCAAGGGGAGCTTCTTTCATTATTTTAAATCCAAAGAGGATGCAGGAATGGCGGCAATTCATTACTTCGAAAAGCTGCAATCCTATTTGATGGGTGAGGCCGGATTCGATCATGCCGCCGATCCGTGGGATAAGCTGCAATCGTATCTTGATTTTTTCGTGGCATTATCGCATCGGCCGGATTCCCCCAAAAGCTGCCTTACGGCTATCATGACCCAAGAGATGTCTGATGTGAACGAAGATTTCCGCGCACTATGCGATGAGAAATTCCTTATCAATGCTAAACCGCTCAAGGACATCCTTGACGAGGTTATCGTGACCTATCCGCCTATCGTTCCGATCGACAGCCAGCACTTATCGGAGTTTTTCCTTTCGACTTATCAAGGCGCGCTAATCTTGTCGAGAGCGAAGAAGAGCAGAAGCTTAATTGAGCGGAACGTGGAGCACTACCGCCGATATCTAAATTACGTATTTAACAAATGAGCGTGATCGCATGCGATGAAAACACGGCGCGCAGCAATGCGCCCTTTATTATACAGATTAACATACCAACTAGTTGGTACATAATTCGATGAGAAGGTGAGATGATGACGATGGAAATCATGCAAGGACAGAAAGCGCCGCTGTTCGCGATGGAGGACGTTTTCGGGAATACGATTAACTTGCGGGATTATGCCGGGCATCGAGTAATGCTTTCCTTTTATCGGTTTTCCTCATGCCCGTTCTGCAATTTGCGCATACAAAAAATTCTCGGGCAATTCCGCAAATTCGAAGAGAACGATCTGAAGATGATCAGCTTCTGGCAATCGCCCAGAGCATCCATCCTCGAGCACGTCGGGCATCAGCAACCGCCGTTTCCGTTGATTCCGGATCCTGATAAACAAATCTACCGGTTGTATCATGTCGAGAATTCATGGCTTGGAGCCCTGAAAGCAATGGGAGAGCCCGGTTTGATGATGAAGGCACTGAAAGGCGGGTTCAATCCGGCGAAGGCCGACGGAGATATGAACCAGTTGCCGGCGGACTTCCTAATCGCTCCGGATTTGACGATTCAACAAGCTTATTACGGCAAGCATATCGGCGATCATATCGATTTTACCGAAATCGAGCGGTTCCTAGGCATTCCTGCGTCTGAGCGATCATAGTTCAGCCGGCCGTTATGATCAGCTGCCCGCACGAATGAACGAGGCAGCGCAAGAAGCCCCCGAGGCACCGGCCTTGGAGGCGAGACGTTGCTATGGGCGGAATGCGCCGCTGATCTGCGTTAACCGAGCAAGCCCTTCTCCTTGAGGTTCAAGTAGCTGACCAAGGCCGTCTCGATGCCTGAGAGGTTGCGAAGCTGATCCTGCTCGACCGTCATCCACTCGACGCCGCCGATCTCGATCGCAGCCTCGATCGAGCCTTGGATGTCGACGACGCCGGTGCCGACCGCGGTCCATTTGCCGATTTCGTCGGTACCGTAAACGTCTTTGATATGGATTGCAGGTACGCGGCCTGCCATCTTGCGCAGAATATGGGCCGGATCGGCGCCGCCAAGCGTGATCCAGGCGACGTCCATCCGGAAGAACAGTGCGCCGGGATCGGTATGCTCGGCGAGAATGTCTAACGCATAGAGCGCGTTGTAGGTTTTCTGGAATTCATGCGCGTGGTTGTGATAGCACAGCCGGAGCCCTTCGGAAGCGAACCGCTCCCCCTGCCGCTGGTACAGCTCAGCATCCCGCAGCAGTTGTTCGCGGGAGTCGGCCAAGGCCCACCACATCGTCACGTCCTTCGTCTCAAGCGCATGCGCTTCGCGGATGACCCGCTCGACTTCGTTGTCAACCGCCAGATGATCTTTGCTTATACTGTGCGTCGCGGCCTGCAGGCCCAATGCATGGAAGCGCGCAACATTGGCTTTGACATCGCCCTCGAGCAGCGCTGCCGGCCCTTCGATCCCCTCATAGCCGATCTCGGCTACCCGCTGCATCGTCCCCCAGAAGTCCTGCTTGGCTTCCTCGCGCACAATCCCTATTAGTCCCAGCTTCGGTCTTGTCATATCGCCGATTCCTCCTTGATCGCTAATATTGCGGTATGTCTCTATTATTCAGGTTGGCGGACCAAAGCTCAATGTATGCAACCGTGCATCTGCTGGACTGGTTTGATCTCCTTGCGGAAGGCGACTTGCCGTTCCATGCCAGAACCCAGTATGATGGGGACAGAAACAGAAGGAAAGGAGCGTGCATAGCATGTTAACGAAGGTAGACCGGCTGCCGGATGCGGCCATATTCGATATGGATGGCACGCTGTTCCAGACGGAGACGCTGCTTGAGGTCGTGCATGACCGATTATTCGAGCAATTGAAGGCGGAAGGGCTCTATCCGGTCACCCCGCCGCTGGATAAGCTGCTTGCTTGTCTAGGCATGCTCTTGGCCGACATATGGGAGACCATCATGCCGGATGCATCGCCGGAGGCGCGCGCGAGGGCCGACGAGTTGATGCTCGAGATGGAGCTTAGCGCGATCGCGGAAGGGCAAGGCGTGCTCTATCCGGGGGTGAAGGATACGCTCATGCAGCTTAAAGCGCGAGGCGTTCGATTGTTCGTGGCGAGCAACGGGCTTCAGCCCTATGTCGAGACGATCGCGAAGCATCGCGGCCTGTCGGAGCTATTCGATGGACTCTACACGGCAGGCGGCAGACAGACCGCCAGCAAGGCGGATCTGGTCGGCATCCTGCTGCGCGAGCATGGCGTAAGCCAGGCATGGATGGTCGGGGACCGTTCGTCCGACGTACATGCAGGGCAGGAGAACGGACTCTACGTGATCGGCTGCCGCTATGCGACGTTCGGCGACGAGGGTGAGCTGAAAGGCTCCGATGTCATTGTAACGGCGTTCGACCAGCTGCTCGACCTGCTACCGTAACATTCGGAGGACGGCCGATATAGGGGGGCATAACCCATGACACAGCCAAACTCGCGGCATGGAAGAACACGAGCGATCGCGAATATGGCGCGCGAACATTACGACGTGCTCGTGATCGGAGGCGGCATAACCGGCGCAGGCATCGCGCTCGACGCCCGCTCCCGCGGCATGAAGACGGCGCTCATCGAGATGCAGGACTATGCGGCCGGCACATCTAGCCGCTCGACCAAGCTCGTCCACGGCGGCCTTCGCTATCTGAAGCAGCTGGAGTTCGGTATCGTGGCCGAAGTCGGCAGGGAACGTGCCATCGTATACGAGAACGGACCGCATGTGACGACGCCGATCTGGATGCTGCTGCCTATCTACAAGGGAGGTACTTTCGGGGCATTAACGACCTCGATCGGCTTGAAGCTATACGACTTCCTGGCAGCCGTCAAGCGCAGCGAGCGGCGTACCATGCTCAGCAGGGACGAGACGCTGCTTAAGGAGCCGCTGCTCAAGCGCGAAGCGCTTAGGGGAAGCGGCTACTACGTGGAGTATCGGACCGACGATGCCAGGCTGACGATCGAGGTCATGAAGCAAGCCGCGGCAATCGGAGCGGATACGCTGAACTATGCTCAGGCGGCTTCCTACTGCTACGAGGGGGGCAAGCTCACCGGCGTGCATGCCGTGGATTGCATAAGCGGCGAACGCTTCCGGATTCGCGCACGCCGCGTGATCAACGCGGCAGGCCCGTGGGCCGACGAGCTTCGCCGATTGGACGGCTCCAAGCGCGGCAAGACGCTTCGGCTGACCAAGGGCGTCCATCTCGTCTTCGACGGCAGCCGGTTTCCGCTTCGGCAATCCGTCTATTTCGACTCGCCGGACGGAAGAATGGTATTCGCGATTCCTAGGGACGGCAAAACCTATGTCGGAACCACGGATACGGATTATCAAGGCGACATCGCCAATCCGACGACATCGCGTGCCGACATCAACTATGTGTTGGATGCCGCGCGGTTCATGTTTCCGTCGCTTGGATTGTCGGAGCGGGATGTGGAATCGAGCTGGGCGGGCCTGCGGCCGCTCATCTATCAAGAAGGCAAGTCGCCGTCGGAGGTGTCAAGGAGGGACGAGATTATCCGGTCGGATTCCGGACTGATCACGATCGCCGGCGGGAAGCTGACGGGCTACCGATTAATGGCCGAGACGGTGGTCGATCTGGCGGCGAAGGAGCTCGCGGGCGACGGGGCGGGAACATTCCCCGAATCGCGGACCCGCAGCCTGCCGATATCCGGCGGAGACGTGGGCGGAAGCAGCGGCTTCGAAGCCATGATTAGCCAAGCCGTGCTGGAAGGCAGGAAGCTCGGGCTGCCGGAAGAGACGGCAGAGCGGCTCGCGCGTACCTACGGTTCCAACGTCTACGATATTTACGCTTCGCTGCCTGCCATCCGGCAGTGCATGTCGGCATTCCGGCTGCCGCTGGAGGTCGGAGCGCGGCTATGGTACGCCGTCGAGCGAGAGATGGCCTTGACGCCTGCGGATTTCTTCGTCCGCCGCACCGGGGCGCTGTACTTCGACATCGAGGGGGTCCGTCGCTGGAAGACGGAGGTTGTCCAAGCGATGGCTGGCATGCTCGACTATTCGGACGTGCAAATCGCTTCTTATACGGAGGAGCTTCAACGTTTGCTCAGAGAGGCTTCCACCGCAACGACCTGAACGCGATCCAGACAGAAAAGGCCGCCGCTCCCTTGCCGGCAGCGGCGGCCTATTGCGATTGTGCCGAGTCTGCTTATACCAGAATGCCTTCATGTTAGAATGCCATCATGTCCTAAGCCAAGCTCTCCGAGTCCTCGGGGGTCTCGCTTCTCGTATCCTGTAACGAGAGGTCGTCTCTGCCTGTGCCGGTCCTGATCTTGCTTCTGCGGGCTCGATTCTTGTAGAGCCAGAGCGCATACTCGAGCGGGCGAACGATCGCGAGCCGGTACGTCTCCATGTCGCCGGATTTGGCGAACACTTCGCGCGCAGGCTTCGGATTCACCTCGAGCAGCCAGATATGGCCGTTCTTGTCGATCGCGAGGTCAAGCGCAAGCTCGCACAGGCTCTCGTAGGAGGCCTCCAGATGGCGTGCGACGTCCACGCCGAATTGCTCGGCTTGCGCCTTCACTCTTGCCGCCCTGCTGTCGCTGCCCAGCCATTGGCGAAGCAGCGTCTCCATCTGAGCGGCACGGCCGCCGCCGTGCAGATTCGAAGTGACGCTGCCAGGCGCGCCGATTCGGCCGGCGCAGCCGGTCACCGTCCATTCTCCTCTGCCGTTCTTCTGCACGAGCATGCGGTAGTCGTGTACCCGCCCGTTCTCCAGCTTCAATTGGATGCCTTGCTGGATCAAGTAGCGGTTGCTCTTCAAATTCCATTTGCCCAGATGGGCGCTCAGGGAGGCAGGCGTCACGCGGATCGGACGAATGATGTGCCGATTCTGCGCTCTGCCTTGGATCAGCAGCTTGCCGCCGTCTACCCGCTGGATGCGAAGAATGCCGCGCCCTCCTGTACCGTTGGCCGGCTTCAGGTAGAGCAGCGGATACTTGCGCAGCATCTCGGACAGCTCCTTGCCGGAATCGTAGAGCTGCGTCGTCGGCAGATGGCTTCGGAACCGCGATTCGCGCTGCAGCGTGCGATACACCGTCCACTTGTTGCGCATCGGCCGATTCAGGAACAGCTGCCCGGCATAGCGGGCTCTGAAGCGCTTAAGAAGCTCGAATCGCATGCTCTTCTGGATGCGGCACCGGTCGAAAATCATCGTCGGCAGCCCCATCCATTTACGTGTCCATTTCTTCGTAGAAGGGTCATAGATCATCGCATGGATGCGATGCTGGCGTTCGTTCACGTCTTCCGGCGTGAAGACGACGATATCGAGGCCCAGCCGTTTGCCCAGCACCGTCATTTTCTGGTAGACCGAGCGCTCCTCCAGATATCCCTTGTTGTTCAAATAGAGCGTGAGAATGCCCAATATGGGCTGCGCCATCTGTTATTCACTCCCCGTAAGCCGTGTCTGGTCGCAGTGTAACTTGCCGATACGCAGGGCGAGCGCTTGCTTCAGCCTGCTGCCGATCTCCTGCCCGCGCGCTGATGGATGCGTCACGACGATGCAGCAGGCACGGCCCCAGTCCGTTGCCGCCGCGATGCCTAGCAGCCGGCCCGAATCGCGCAGGACGGCGATTGCCGCCCCCCTCGTATCCGGATAGCCGAGCGCGACCGGATCCAGCTCGGCGAGTATGCGGCGGCACTCGGCAGTCAAGCTACCCTCGCCGTGCTTCGCCATGAAGGCGAGCAATCTGCCGCGATGGAGGATCCATTTTATCGGCGTGACATACCGCACCACCATTAACCGCCGCCTGCCTTTTTCCGTTTCTGTTTAAGCAAGTATTGCCCGTATTGGAAAATGCGCTCCAGCGATTTTTGCCGGATGTGCGGTTCGTCGAATTTCATCGGCTTCGAATTCGCTTCGAAGAACCATACGCCGCCCGTGCGATCGACGCCGAGGTCCATGGACATCTCGCCGAGCACCTGCCCGGAGCTGCGCTCGATCTGCCGGGCGATCAGCAGCGCGGCGTTCTTGGCCTTGACCATGAGCTTGCGTGCCTGTTCGGTTCCGAAGGAGCCGACGAGCATCTTCTCGGGATCTTCGATGCTGCCGCCTCTCGGCACATGCGTCGTGATGCTGGTCGTGCCTGCGACACGGGCGCCTATGCCCGTGATGTCCCATTGGCCGCGTTGATTTTTTTGCAGCAGCGCCCTGAGATCGAATTGCCGATCGCTGACCGCGGCGAGCTCGATGCCCTGCTGCGCGATATAGGCTTCGCCGGCGCTCTGCTTCTTGATCTGCAGCCAGAGACTGCTGAGCGTACTGCATCGGTACGTACGGCTCTTCCGTTTCTGCTGCATCTTGAGCCGATAAGGATGCGGCTTGTCGGGATGAACCCTCACCGACATGATGCCGACGCCCGCCTTGCCGCTGATCGGCTTCAGGTAGAGGAACGGATGCTGCTGCAGCATCCGCCTCAGTCCGATCCGCGACACCAGCTTTCGCGTCGCGGGAATGTAGGGCCTTGTCGACTTGGACAGGTTCAACCATTCGAACAGGCTCCATTTATTGAAGAAGGCAGGGTTAAACAGACGGATCGTCGGATGCTTGAGACAGGCCGCGATCTTCTTGCGAACGTCAGGCAGCATCTCGTCTTCTCGCATCGGCACCCGGTTATAGACGATGTCCGGGAGCGGGAACTGCCCCTTATACCATGTCTCCGAATCCTCCGAATAGCTGTAACCCATGATGCGCGTCCTGCTCAGCTTGAGCTGTCTGGTTGTCACGACGTACACGGTGAAGCCGTGCTGGCTGCCTGCGCGGATGATATCCGCGAAGTTGCTCCGGTTGCCGCGGAATAGCTGGATATCATCCTCCACGGTCAGAATGGCGAAGACCGGCTTCTTGGCCTGCACGAGTCCGTAAGCCTCTTGACTCGGAACTGGGTGCTCCATCAAGCATCCCTCCTCCGGAAGCGGCTTAGATATAAGCAATGCTCCAGAATGTATTCCATTGAAGCGCGTCCTTGCGCCTTGAGCGCGGGATGCTTGAAGATCGAGCGGCCCGGCTTGGCATTGGCCTCGAACATCCAGACCTCGCCGTCCTTGTCGATGCCGATATCGAGCCCGAGCTCGCCGAGCGTATGCGGATAATTGCGCTCGATGGACTCGGACAGCCGCACGGCTGCCTTCTTCGCCTGCTCGAGCACCTCGGACGCGCGATCGCCGAATGTGCGGCTCAGCGCTTGTTCCGGCGTCATTAACGATCCGCCGTTCTTGATGTGCGTGGTGACGCTCCCTTTCCCCGCCTTCTTGGCGCCGATGCCGACCGCGACCCATTCGTTCTTGCCGTTCTTATGCATATGGAAGCGGAAATCGATCGGGCATCCGTCGATTTCGACGAGGCGAATGCCCTGCTGGGCAACATACCGGCTAAGCGACGTGCCGTGGCGGGCATGGATCATGCGCATCAGGCTCTGAAAAGTCGTGAACCGCAGCAGCACATTCGCGCCGTTCTTGCGATAGCGCGCAAAATAGCCACGTTTCGGGTGATACGTGAGACGATAGATCCCGGCACCGAGACTGCCCGCCGAAGGCTTGAAATAGACGAATTGATGCTTCTCGAGCATCTCTCTGATTTTGTCCGGCGTCGGGCCCGACACCGATTCGGGCAGATGGCGGCTTCCCTCGACGTCGCCGTCGAGCAGCTTATAGACATCGGACTTATTGAAGAAGCTCCAGTTGAAGAACGGGATTTTCTTGCGGACGAATCGGTCTCGCAGGCCGGAGATTGAAGAGGTCGTCTCCGCTCGGCGGCTCGGAAACCGGTTATAGACGACGTCCGGCAGGGGCACCACCTTGCGGTGCCAGCCTCCGGAGCTGTTCAGAAAATATCCGTTAACGGTATCGTCGTTCCAATTGATATCGCGGGGCGTAAAGGCGAAGAAATAAGCCTTGTTTTCCCCGATCTTGAGCAGCTGCCGGATATAACTGGTGCGATTGCCGAACGGCTGCGAAGGGGATGCCGGGGAGGATTCCGTCAGCACGCCGATCAACGGGCCGATCTGCACTTCGTCGGTGCCCGTATTGTGAACGTAGACATTGCCCGACTTGGGTACCCGCATCAAGCTGCGCAGACCGGTGGACAGGTACAAGTGCTTGCCCTGCCGCTTCAACGGCCTGACGGCGGCTGTCGCGATTTCTTTGCCGAGCTTAATCGCAATCCGTTTTTTGCCGGTTAGCTTCAGCTGCTTCAAGAGTGCGTTGGATACATATACGACACGTTCCGGCTGCTGCGAGAAACGGACATGACAATAAGTTAGACTCATGAATGAACCTCCTGCAAGTTATGCGCTTATTCGTGCGGGTCTTCATGGTTTGTGAAGCTTGCAACCGATTTGCTGCGGTGCGATGCGTGCATGAGATGCTTTGCGTACAGCAGCGGACGCCTGACAGCTAGCCGGCGGATGCGTTCCGTGCCGGTGCCTCCGAAGACGGCCCGCCCGGGCTTGGCGTTCGCCTCGAGAAGCCATAAGCGGCCGTCAGGCTCGATGCCGTAATCGATGCCCAGCTCGACTAACCGGCCGAATGAACGCTCGAGCCGCTCGGCGACGAGCAGCGAGATGTCGCGGATGTCGAGACGCAGCCGTTCGGCAACCGAATCCGCAAAGCGTTCCCGGAGGAAGGGCACTAGCTGGCAAGCACTGCCTCCTCCGTGCAGATTCGATGTCGCGGTTCCGATTCTGCCGATCCGCGCGGCGGCTCCCGTGTACCGCCATCGCCCGCTGCCGTCCTTCTGGACGAGCGCGCGAATGTCGAACGGCTCGCCGCCGGCCAAGTGCAGCTTCAAGAGCGGCTGCACGACATAGGCGCGCCCGCCGGCCATTCGCGCAGCCGCAGCCTCGATGCGTTCGAGGCTCGGGAGCCGGAGCCGGTACGGACCGTTCCGCATGCTCCTGCCGGTCACGAACCAGCCATCGTCCGCACGGTTGATCGCCAGCGTGCCGCGGCCTTGCATGCCGGACGACGGCTTCATGAATAAGCCGTCCGGATGGGCAGCAAGGAGCGAATCGAGCTGACCGTTCCCTCTGAAACGGTACGTTGCGGGCAGGAGCTGTCTTAGTGCGGGTTCGCGACGGAATGCGCCGTAGACCTCCAGTTTGCCGGGCAGGCTGCCGCCGAGCATCGTGGCGCCGTGTTCGCGCAATGCGCTCGCTGCCCGACCGGCAGCGATACGGGCCTTTACGCCCGAGGGGAATCTCCGATCATATACGATAGCCGGAATGGGTGCAGCCGTCCGGACCCAGTCCCCATTCCGCAGCTTGAAGCCCTTTAATGTGCCAGTCGATTCCTCCACGTCTCCCGGACCGAACACAATGAGCGTGAGGCCGAGCTTAGCTGCCTCTGCGGCGAGCTCGCGGCAGAATCGTTCCTCCGGCATCCGGCCGCCGGAAGGAATCGGATTCCCGCACAGGACGCCGACCAGCAAGCGTTCGGGCTCCGTGCGGACGCTAGAAGCCTGCCAGATAACGGGCATACTGCAGCATGATTCTCACCGAAGGCCGGATGTTCGAGTCGGTGAGAGGCGTGTTATCGTTCTTGGACGGCTTCGAATTGACTTCCAGCAGCCAGACGCGGCCGCTGGTATCGAGGGCAAGGTCGATTCCAAGCTCGCCAAAATGTGCGGGTATGCTCGAATCGATACCGGCCGCAATGTCGAGCGCGGCGCGTCTTAGCTTGGCGGAAGCGGCGGAGCGGGCGCCGGCTGCCACGTTCGATCGCGCAACCGCGTCCTTGACGGTGCTGAGCGTGCCGCCTCGAGCCAGGTTCGACACGAAATGCTGGCTGCCCGCGATTCTTGCGACGATCGAGGTGATCGACCAGGCGCCGGTTGCGTTCTTCTGCACAAGCGCGCGAAAATCGACGGGCCTTCCTTGAATCTCGATCAGATGGAGCCCTTGCTGAATTTGGTAGCGAACGGTCTTCATCTTGCCGGCAAGGCTGGCATGCAATTTGGTCAGGTTCGGAAATTGCTGCCTCCGGGTTCCCACGGAGGTGGCGTAATGCGCCTGGTATGCGCCCGGCGCGATGCGCGTAATCTTGATGATGCCTTTGCCGAGGCTCCCGCGCACCGGCTTCAAGAACACCGAGTTATAGCGGGTGCACATCGTCTTCAACATAGGCATGCCTTGCAGCATGTGCGATTCGGGCAAATAGCGCACGAGCGCGCTCGATTTACGGAGCGCATCGAATACCTCCGATTTGTCGAGGAACTTTTCGTTGAATACATGGGTGCCGTAGCGCGATTTTACTTCTCTTAGAAAATGTTGTACGCTGGGCTTATTCTCCAATTTCCGCATCGTGAGTCGGTTATTGACGACATCTGGGGCAGGCACCTTGACCTTGCGCCATCCGTCTGCGAATACCCACGCTTCAAGCGACGAGACGCTGCCATCGAGCTGGTTCGGCGTGAAGAAATACACATGCGCGCCCTGGATCGCTCCGGCGTCCACCAATTCTTTGCAGAATTGGGTGATGGCGCCGAACGGCTTATCCGGTGTTTGCGGGTAGTCCCGACTGACCATGACGCCAATTAGCGGACCGAGCGACAGCAGCGATGCTGCCGGCCGATAGTGAAGCCTGAGCGTCGCTTGGCCGTGCAGACCGAGTCGTTTGGCAAGCGAATGGCCGATTCGCATGCCGTCATAACGGCTGACCGCGATGACCTTGACATAGCCGCGGAACGAACCGAAGCGCAGCGTAACCTGCTGCCCGTTAGGGATTTTCCATTGCTTGACGTACGTCTCGCCCAACATGATCGCGTCGCCTTCGAGATGGCCGGCGCTTACGACTTGAACGGCGATTTTTGTCTTTGGCATCTTAATCTCCTTCCATCCCGGCGATGGATTGCGCTTCGCTTGCGCACCCGGGAGGATTGGGCATTCGTTCACGATTACTTCATCATATGAGGACATCTATCCCTTGGTGATTGGCCTTCGGCGATCACTTGCAGAAAAGGACGGGTCGAATATGCAACCATGGCTCTTCATCATCGTCAATGTGGCGATCGCGGCATTCGTCGGCGGCTTGACTAACCACTACGCGATCAAGATGCTGTTCCATCCGCGAGAGGCACTCTATCTATTCGGGAGGAAAGTTCCGTTCACGCCCGGTTTGATTCCCAAACGCAAAACGGAGATCGCGGCATCGCTCGGCGAAGTCGTCGCGAACTATCTGGTTACGCCCGACGGTCTTCGGGACCTGGTCGGAAGGGCAAGCTTCCGCGAGGGGGCAATCGAACGAGTCCGCGCCAAGCTGCAAGAGACGGCCGTACAGGAGCCGCCGTTAACCCCGAGAAGCTTCGGCGTTGACCGCTGGGGAGAGGAAGGCTGGAGCGCGCGCAAGTCGGAATGGGCAGGCAAGCTGAATCAGACGGTTAGGAGCGGGATCGACCGGTTATGGGTCGATCAAGGATTGTCAACGCGCAGGATCGCGGACATCTTGCCGGGCTGGTCGGCGGAGACGGTCGAAGGCTGGGCATCGTCAGCGGAGACGCTCGTCGTGGATGCCCTGCGCGAGGAGCTGCTGTCCCCGCGAGGCCAGCAATTGATACGTTCCATGACGAGCGGCATGCTGGACCGCGCAGGCGGATTCTTAGGCGCGTTGGCCGGCATATTCATGGATGAGGACAAAGTGGTCGCGAAGCTGACGCCGGTGCTGATCGAGCAGCTCGGCAGCGCTACGGTTCGCACGGCGATTCGAGGCTTGATCGGCAAGCAACTGACCGAAGCGGGAGACTGGTCGCTGGAGCAAGCCGCGCAGAAGCTGTCGGGCAGCGAGAATCCGCTCGAATGGCTGAAGGAGAAGGCAGATGCCATCCTTCGTCCGGAGAGCCGCATGGACGCGCTGGAGGAGTTCAATATCAGCGAATGGCTCAGCCGCAACGATGCGACGTGGGAGCGGTGGCTGAATGGGGCTGCAGCAGCGGCCTTCGAATTGCTCGAGCGCCACATGAGCCGAATCGTTGACGCGATCGGGCTGCCTCGCCTCGTGAAGGAACAGGTCGAGAAATTTCCGATCGAGCGTCTGGAGACGATCATTCTGAGCGTATCAGGCAAAGAATTCCAAGCGATTACTTGGCTCGGGGCTGCCCTCGGTGGTATGATCGGATTGATACAATCGCTGCTGCTGCTGGCGATTCAGTGATCGGGAGGGAATGGACAGATGAACGTATACGATAAAGCCTATGAGTTGGCGAAGGCGATGCGCGACAGCACCGAAGCGAAGGTGCTTAAGGGAGCGAGGCTTGAGGTTGAGGCCGATCCGGAGGCCAAGCGGTTAATCGACGACTTTCGCGGAAGACAGCGCGAGCTTCAGCAGAAGATGATGAGCGGCGAAGAACCTGGGGACGCGGACATGGAGACGCTGAATCGGCTGTATGAGGAGCTCGGCCGCAATCCGGTCATCCACAAGCTGTTCGAAGCGGAACGCCAGTTCACGGTCGTGTTCGACGACGTGAATCGCGTGTTGTCCGAAGCGATACACGACATTATGGAATAGGGCATGTACATATTGCGGCTTGACTCGGCATAGGATGAATCATAGACCTGATAGCATAACTGCGAGAAGGGACGGCGATCATCGAATGACGAGGAACCGGGCGAAACGGATGTTCTACGCGATGCTGGCGCTGGGCGTGCTGGCCGTAGGCGTTACGCAGATCGAGGTCGCGGCAGGCTGGACATGGCAGAACGGATTCGCCGGCATATGGATGCTGCTCGCGCTGCTGACAGCAGCAGCCCACCTGCAGCGCATGCTGCAGTCGGACGAGCAAGAGAGGCAGCTAGCCAGAGTCAAGCGGGAGAAGTATGCTGCGCTTGAGCGCAAATGGCAGAAGGGTTGATACAGGCAGAATGCCTGATCAACCCTTTTTATTGTGGCGTGCCCAGCTAAGCACGCATCTTCTAGCCGGCGAAAGTCCGGTCGCGGGAGGGGCCAAGCCCCCGCGTAGCTAGGATACCTGCGCATGGCGAAATCTGTGCGTAGAAGCGTATCGACGA